>NZ_CP017704.1:4411469-4720048 GCF_002243645.1 Peribacillus simplex NBRC 15720 = DSM 1321
CCGAAGGTCTGTTCAGACGGCATTGGCCAATAATAAAGATTTAGAATACCTGATCGATATTCACCGCGATTCGAAGCGGAAAAAACATACGACAATTACGATCAAAGGTAAAGAGTATGCCAAGATCGCCTTCGTGATCGGGGGGAATAACCCGAACTTTGAAAAAAATGCAGCACTTGCCAATAAGATTCATAAAGCATTGGAGAAAAAATACCCAGGTATTTCACGAGGGGTTATGAAACAGGGCGGATCTAGCCATAATGGTATATATAATCAGGATTTATCAGGCAATGCCATGCTTATTGAAATTGGCGGTGTGGATAATACTTTCGAGGAAATGTACTTGACCGTTGATGCCTTTACCGATGTTTTCAGTGAATTTTACTGGGATGCCAAAGCGGTGGATAACACGACTGGGGATTCGGAAGCGAAGTAATTTGAAAGGAGTTCTCTTAACATGGTCCGATTTTGGTTGAAATGTACAGGGATTGTGCTCGTATTATTTTTAGGTGTTCTAATCGGGATGCAGCAAGCGAACGACGGGATGAAAAAAATGAAGGGGTATGAAGATCCCTCTTTGAATAGTGCATTCATTATTAACCAATCGGACCAAGGGGAGATGGAAGCGGATATACTTGGCGAAAAAGTAACGAGTCATGATTTGGAGACGAAAAAAGAAAAGCTTGAAGAAATGAAAGCCTTCAACTTTTTCTCATCAATCGGCAAAACGCTTGGAGAGACCATATCAGGGGCCTTTCAAGCGCTTATTGATATGATATAGGTATAGAATAAGTTGAGTGTGCCCTGCCAAAAGGCTGCATCCGAATCCGGAATGCAGCCTTTTTTTATCCAATGCCCTGCAATGATGCTTCTTTTGTAACTATTCTGTTGAATCTTGCATTTTCTATTGATATAATAAAAAATAGTGTATTGTGTCGACTAGTGGGAGTGAACGTCATGAATAGAGAAGAAAAATTAAAAAGACAATCAAAGATTCGTAACTTTTCCATCATCGCTCATATTGATCATGGTAAATCTACATTGGCGGATCGTATTATTGAAAAAACGAACGCCATGACTCAGCGTGAAATGAAGAGTCAGCTGTTGGATTCCATGGATTTAGAGCGTGAGCGTGGAATTACGATTAAATTGAATGCGATTCAATTGAAATATAACGCAAAAGATGGCGAAGAATATATTTTCCATCTTATTGATACACCGGGACATGTCGATTTTACGTATGAAGTGTCACGAAGCCTTGCAGCGTGTGAAGGTGCTGTCCTTGTTGTCGATGCGGCACAGGGGATTGAGGCCCAAACGCTTGCAAACGTGTATTTAGCATTGGACAACAATCTGGAAATCCTTCCGGTCATCAATAAAATTGATTTGCCGAGTGCAGATCCGGAACGGGTACGTGGAGAAATCGAGGAAGTAATCGGATTGGATGCTTCCGATGCAGTCTTGGCTTCGGCTAAAGCGGGAATCGGAATCGAGGAGATTTTGGAACAGGTCGTTGAATTGGTTCCAGCTCCAAAAGGTGATCCCGATGCTCCTTTCAAGGCGCTTATTTTCGATTCACTGTTTGATGCGTACCGCGGTGTAGTTGCCTATATCCGTGTTGTTGAGGGTTCCATTAAAGTGGGCGACAAAATCAAAATGATGTCCACTGGCAAGGAATTCGATGTTACCGAATTGGGTGTCTTCAACCCTAAGACCCAGCTGTTGGATGAACTGAACGTCGGTGATGTAGGTTTCCTTACGGCAGCCATTAAAAACGTTGGTGATACAACTGTTGGTGATACGATTACCAGCGCTGTGAATAGTGCGACAGAACCATTGCCGGGTTACAGGAAGATGAATCCGATGGTATATTGCGGTTTATACCCAATTGACGCATCGAAATTCAATGATTTACGGGATGCGTTGGAGAAATTGGAATTGAACGATTCAGCGTTGCAGTTCGAAGCGGAATCATCGCAAGCATTGGGCTTCGGTTTCCGTTGCGGATTCCTTGGACTCCTTCATATGGAAATTATCCAGGAACGCATTGAACGTGAATTCAAAATTGATCTGATCACCACTGCACCGAGTGTTATTTATGATGTGGTCCAAACAGACGGAACAGTCCTGAAAGTGGATAACCCGTCGAATATGCCGGATGCTCAAAAGATCGAACGGGTCGAGGAGCCATATGTCAAAGCAACGATGATGGCACCGACGGAGTTTGTCGGGGCGATCATGGAAATCTGTCAAAATAAACGCGGTAACTTCATTGATATGGAATATATCGATGAGACTCGTGTAAGCATTCATTACGAAATACCATTATCGGAAATCGTGTATGATTTCTTCGATCAATTGAAATCCAATACAAGAGGCTATGCTTCATTCGATTATGAGATGATCGGCTATAAACCGTCCAAGCTTGTGAAGATGGATATCTTGCTGAATTCTGAAACTGTCGATGCTTTAAGTTTCATCGTTCATAAGGACTTTGCTTATGAACGCGGTAAAGTGATTGTTGAAAAATTGAAGAAACTGATTCCGAGACAACAATTTGAAGTGCCGATCCAAGCAGCAATCGGGCAAAAAATCGTGGCCCGTTCTTCGATTAGTGCAATGCGCAAGAACGTATTGGCTAAATGTTACGGCGGCGATATTTCCCGTAAACGTAAGTTGCTCGAAAAACAGAAAGAAGGTAAAAAGCGGATGAAACAGGTAGGTTCCGTTGAAGTTCCGCAAGAAGCTTTCATGGCTGTTTTGAAAATGGATGATACGACACCTAAGAAATAAATAAAATAAACGATAGATAGAAAAAAGAGGGTAGAGGAGATCTAGCCTCTTTTTCTATCGACTCATTCGATTAAAAGGTTGTGAACACAATGATTAAAAGCGCCTACCTCCATATCCCATTTTGTGAACATATTTGTCACTATTGTGATTTCAATAAAGTATTTTTGCAGGGACAGCCGGTTGACGAATATTTACAGATGATGAAAAAGGAAATGGGTATGCAGCTTTCCAAATACCCGACTGCCGGATTGGATACGGTTTTCGTAGGTGGAGGGACACCGACCTCTCTAGATGAAAAGCAGCTTGCATTCTTATGTGAAGCAATCAATGAAACCTTGCCGTTTGATCCAAAAAAGGCTGAATATACATTCGAAGCCAATCCAGGGGATCTTTCGAGGGAAAAACTCGAGATACTTTATCATTCAGGTGTCAATAGATTAAGCTTTGGTGTGCAAAGCTTCAATGATGAATTATTAAAACGAATTGGCCGGACTCATCTGGCTTCTGAAGTATATGAAACGATTCATTTGGCTCAAGATGTTGGCTTTACGAATATCAGCATCGACTTGATTTATGGATTGCCGGGCCAAACGATGGAAGATTTCCAAGATACGCTGGATAAGGCGATTGCCCTTCAATTGCCGCACTACTCGAGCTACTCATTGATCGTTGAGCCGAAGACGGTTTTTTATAATCAGATGCGAAGGGGGAAATTAAACCTGCCGCCGCAGGAGCTCGAGGCGTTGATGTATGAGAGGCTGATGGAAGAGATGGAGAAGCATGGTCTGCATCAATATGAAATCAGTAACTTTGCCCGAGCTGGGTTTGAAAGCAGGCACAACCTGACATATTGGGATAATGTGGAGTATTATGGAATTGGTGCCGGGGCACATGGCTATACTGGAGGTAAAAGGGTGGCCAATCATGGGCCTGTGAAGAAATATATCACGCCATTGCTGGCGAACGAGCTGCCTGTATTGGAGGAGCATACAGTACCGCTTCATGAACGGATGGAAGAGGAGATGTTTTTGGGGCTCCGGAAAACGGAAGGTGTTTCATTGGAAATCTTCAAGAATAAATTTTTTGTTGAAATGACGGAGATTTTCAGGAAACCGCTCGAAGAAGGATCGGCAAAGGGTCTACTTAAGGTGGAAGGCGGGTTCGTGCGCTTGACTGAGCGGGGCAAACTGCTAGGAAATGAAGTGTTCCAATCGTTTTTAGGCGTTATTGATTCCGACTGAAGGAAATCTATGTTATTTTAACGATGAATTAGCGGTTTTCATTGTTGACATCATAAGCTTCATTTGATAATTTATTAGTATATTAGCACTCGATGAGACAGAGTGCTAACAGAGGTGATCTTACATGCTAACTGATCGTCAATTATTGATTCTACAAGTGATAATCGAGGATTTTATCCATTCTGCCCAGCCAGTCGGGTCACGAAGCTTGTCGAAGAAAGATGAAATTACGTTCAGCTCTGCCACAATTCGCAATGAAATGTCTGATCTTGAAGAAATGGGATTTTTAGAAAAAACCCATACTTCTTCCGGTAGGATTCCTTCTGAAAAAGGGTATAGATATTATGTGGATCATTTACTTTCTCCTCAAGCTCCGAAAAAGAATGAAATGAAGATATTAAAATCCGTTTTTGTAGAACGAATTTATGAATTGGAAAAGATCGTTCAAAAGTCAGCGAAAATACTTTCGGAACTGACGAATTATACGGCGATTGTACTGGGGCCGAAAGTGAATGAGCATAAGCTGAAAAAAATCCAGATCATTCCTTTGAGTCCTGAAACGGCAATAGCCATCATTATAACGGATACAGGTCATGTGGAGAATCGAATGATTTCCTTACCGCCTTCTTTTGATATAAACGAGATTGAAAAGATGGTGAACATATTGAATTCCCGTTTGGTCGATGTTCCGTTGGTTGATCTGAAAGATAAGATTTATAAGGAAGTGGCAGTTCTATTGAGCCGCCATATCCATAACTATGGATCAATGGTCTCCGTCCTGGCGGAGACGCTGACGGACACAAAGCCCGAAAAAATATTTTTCGGCGGGAAAACGAATATGCTGAGGCAGCCGGAGTTCCATGATATTGCTAAAGTAAGCACGCTTTTATCGATGATTGAGCAGGAACAGGGATTTTATGAACTCATTACTCAAAATCCATCGGGCATCCACGTCAAGATTGGCCGTGAAAATCAAAACACAGTGCTCGATGACTGCAGTTTGATAACGGCAACTTACTCAATCGGGCAGGAGCAAGTGGGCACTTTGGCCATATTGGGTCCAACGAGAATGGAATATTCGAGAGTGATCAGTTTGCTTTCGTTTTTTTCGAAGGATTTAACGGCCCTGATGACAAAACTGTATCAAAAATAGTAGCAAAGGTAATATTGTTAAGGTGGCGGAGGAGCATACTCCGCGGCTTGGCATATTACTTTAGCATAAATTGTATAACCCTTTTAGGGAGGTGAGATTGTGACAGAAAATAAAAACGAAAAACAAACATTGGAAAATGAAACAATCGAGGAAAGCGCTGCAGAAGCAGTTTTCGCTGAAGAAGAAATTCCAGCGGAAGAAAACCATGGTCAGGTTGAAAAGGATGAACTTCAATTGGCTCATGAAAAGATTGCCGAGCTTGAGGCAAAAATCGAAGAAATGGATAACCGTTATCTTCGTCTGCAGGCCGATTTTGATAATTCAAGACGCCGTGCCAAGCTTGATATGGAGGCGGCTCAAAAATATAGAGTTCAAAGTATTGCTAGTGATTTAGTGGAGGCTCTTGATAATTTTGAAAGAGCTACAAAAATCGAAGCGGAAAATGAACAGACGAAATCCTTGCTTCAAGGCATGGAAATGGTCTATAAAGCGATTACTGATGCATTGACTAAAGAAGGCATCGAACCGATCAGTTCGGTTGGCGAAGAGTTCGATCCGCGTTTGCATCAAGCGGTCATGCAAGTTCAAGATGAAAACTTTGGTTCGAACATCGTCGTTGAGGAATTCCAAAAAGGATATCTTCTTAAAGACCGTGTAATTCGACCTGCAATGGTAAAAGTGAACGAATAGGATTTTTACATATAAATAATTGGGAGGTAGTGAAACTATGAGCAAGATTATTGGTATTGACTTAGGTACAACAAACTCTTGTGTATCTGTACTTGAAGGCGGGGAACCAAAAGTAATCCCGAATCCAGAAGGAAACCGTACAACACCATCCGTAGTGGCATTCAAAAATGGAGAAAGGCAAGTAGGGGAAGTGGCAAAACGCCAAGCGATTACAAACCCTAACACGATCATTTCCATTAAACGTCATATGGGTACCAACCATAAAGAAGTAATTGAAGGAAAAGAATACTCACCTCAAGAAGTTTCTGCAATCATCCTTCAATACTTGAAATCATACGCTGAAGAGTATCTTGGCGAGAAAGTTACTAAAGCGGTTATCACTGTACCTGCTTACTTCAATGATGCAGAACGTCAAGCAACTAAGGATGCTGGTCAAATTGCCGGTCTTGAAGTGGAACGTATCATCAACGAACCGACAGCTGCAGCACTTGCATACGGTTTGGATAAAACAGAAGAAGATCAAACGATCCTTGTATTCGACCTTGGCGGCGGTACATTTGACGTGTCGATCATGGAACTTGGAGACGGCGTTTTCGAAGTTAAGTCCACAGCTGGTGACAACCGTCTAGGTGGGGATGATTTCGACCAAGTCATCATCGATTACCTAGTTGAAGCATTTAAGAAAGAAAACGGAATCGACCTTTCAAAAGATAAAATGGCAGTTCAACGTTTGAAAGATGCAGCTGAAAAAGCGAAAAAAGATCTTTCCGGCGTAACGTCAACTCAAATTTCTTTACCATTCATCACAGCTGGAGATGCTGGCCCGCTTCACTTGGATGTAACGATGACTAGAGCTAAATTCGATGAGCTTTCTACAGGTCTTGTGGAACGTACTATGGGACCAACTCGTCAAGCATTGAAAGATGCTGGTCTTTCAGCATCTGAAATCGACAAAGTAATCCTTGTTGGTGGATCTACACGTATTCCTGCGGTTGTTGAAGCAATCAAAAAGGAAATCGGTCAAGAACCAAGCAAAGGTGTAAACCCTGATGAAGTGGTTGCTATGGGTGCTGCAATTCAAGGTGGCGTATTAACAGGGGATGTTAAAGACGTTGTCCTTCTTGATGTAACTCCACTTTCACTTGGAATTGAAACGATGGGCGGAGTATTCACGAAACTGATTGACCGTAATACTACGATTCCGACAAGTAAATCACAAGTATTCTCGACAGCGGCTGATAATCAAACGGCAGTGGATATCCATGTCCTTCAAGGTGAGCGTCCAATGTCAGCGGATAACAAAACTCTTGGTCGTTTCCAATTGAGTGACATTCCGCCGGCACCGCGTGGAGTTCCACAAGTAGAAGTAACATTCGATATCGATAAAAATGGTATCGTGAATGTTCGTGCGAAAGATCTTGGCACGAACAAAGAACAAGCGATCACCATCAAATCATCTTCAGGACTTTCTGATGAAGAGATCGAACGCATGGTACGTGAAGCGGAAGAAAATGCCGATAGCGATAAACAACGTAAAGAAGAAGTTGAACTTCGTAACGAAGCTGATCAGTTAGTTTTCCAAACGGAAAAAACGCTAAAAGATCTAGAAGGCAAAGTGGACGAAGCGGAAGTAACAAAAGCGAATGAAGCGAAGGATGAACTGAAAGCTGCAATCGAGAAAAATGAGCTTGAAGAAATCCGCGTGAAAAAAGATGCGCTTAACGAAATCGTTCAAGCTTTGACAATGAAGCTTTATGAAGAAGCGGCAAAAGCTCAGCAAGCTGGCGAAGCCGGTGCTGGCGAGTCTGCTCAAGACGATAATGTGGTTGATGCTGAATACACTGAAGTTAACGAAGAAGAGAAAAAATAAAAAGTGACCCAATCGGGACACTGATATATTGGGCAGTATTTCTGCCTGCCATTGTAAAAAAGTCAAAGTCAGGTTATCTTGACTTTGGCTTTTTTTACAGTGGATGGAATCATTGTCGGGAAGTGCTACAATCACTGGTGGGGAATCGTGGGATTTTAGAGAAAAATGTGTGCAAATTGGGGCTTGCAATACCATTTACAAAAATGTGTTAAAGCCGTTTGTACTTTTCTAGTTGATTATTATCTTCGTTCAGTGATAATATTACCTTTATGTGAATCGAATCGGGAGTGGATTTTAGATATGAGTAAACGCGATTATTATGAGGTGTTAGGCCTTTCGAAGAGTGCTTCGAAGGATGAAATCAAAAAAGCGTATCGAAAGCTCTCCAAACAATATCACCCTGATATTAATAAAGCGGACGATGCTGCGGATAAATTCAAGGAAATCAAGGAAGCTTACGAAGTGTTGAGTGACGAACAGAAAAAGGCCCATTATGACCAATTCGGACATACAGATCCCAATCAGGGCTTTGGCGGTCAGGACTTTGGCGGTTTCGGCGGTTTTGAAGATATTTTCAGTAGCTTCTTTGGTGGCGGCGGACGCAGAAGAGATCCTAATGCGCCGCGTCAAGGTGCGGATTTACAGTATACGATGACACTTTCTTTTGAAGAGGCTGCATTCGGAAAAGATACTGAGATCGAAATTCCGCGTGAAGAGAATTGTGATACATGTAAAGGATCAGGTGCCAAGCCGGGTACAAAAGTGGAAAACTGTTCACATTGTCATGGAACCGGTCAATTGAATGTTGAACAAAACACAGCGTTCGGAAGGATTGTGAACCGGAGAGCATGTCACCATTGTCAAGGAACAGGAAAAATCATTCCTAATAAATGTTCAACATGCGGCGGCGACGGAAAAGTCCAAAAACGTAAAAAGATTCAAGTCAAGGTGCCAGCAGGAATTGATGATGGCCAGCAGTTGCGTGTAACCGGCCAAGGAGAGCCAGGAATCAATGGCGGTCCGGCAGGAGACCTGTATGTAGTCTTCCATGTGCGCAGCCATGAATTCTTTGAGCGGGATGGCGATGATATATATTGTGAAATGCCGGTTACTTTTGCCCAGGCAGCATTAGGCGATGAAATAGAAGTTCCGACGCTGCATGGTAAAGTGAAGCTGAAGATTCCAGCAGGTACACAAACAAGCACTCGTTTCCGTTTAAAAGGGAAAGGTGTTCCGAATGTCAGAGGATATGGCCAAGGAGATCAGCATGTGGTCGTATTAGTGGTCACACCTAAGAAATTAACGGAAAAACAAAAGGACCTGCTTCGTGAGTTCAGTGATATCAGCGGACAAGGTGTTGATGAACAAGAAGATGGCTTTTTCTCAAAAGTAAAGCGTGCTTTTAAAGATAGGTGAATAAAAGTAAAAGAACAAATTGGGAGTTGGTAGATTATGAAGTGGTCTGAATTTGCAATCCAAACAACGAATGAAGCGGTTGAACCTGTTTCGAATATTCTTCATGAGGCAGGTGCGAGTGGTGTTGTCATTGAGGATCCTCTAGAATTAGTCAAGGAACGTGAAAATGTTTTTGGCGAAATCTACCACTTAAACCCAGATGATTATCCGAATGAAGGTGTAGTCATTAAGGCTTACCTGCCCGTTAACAGCTTCCTTGGCGATACCATTGATGCTATTAAGGAATCAATCAATAATCTCCTTCTTTTTGATATAGACCTTGGGAAAAATGTTGTTTCAATTAGTGAAGTGAATGAAGAAGAGTGGGCGACGGCTTGGAAAAAATATTATAACCCCGTCAAAATATCCGAACGTTTTACAATCGTGCCAACATGGGAAGACTACACTCCAGTAAGCAGTGACGAATTGATCATTGAACTTGATCCAGGCATGGCCTTCGGAACGGGAACACACCCGACGACGGTCATGTGCATCCAAGCGCTAGAACGTACAGTACGGCCTGGGGATTTAGTCGTTGATGTTGGAACGGGTTCTGGTGTTCTAAGCATTGCAGCTGCATTATTGGACGCAAAACGAATTCAGTCCCTTGATTTGGATGAAGTGGCAGTACAGTCAGCCATACAAAATGTGGAACTGAATAACGTGCAGGATAAAGTGACCGTTTCACAAGGCAATTTGCTGGATGGTGTGAATGAACAAGCGGATATCGTCGTGGCTAATATTCTTGCCGAAGTGATCATGCGTTTTACGGATGATGTAGCGAAAGTAGTTAAACCTGGCGGATATTTCATCGCCTCAGGAATCATTCAAACTAAGAAACAAGATGTGAAGGATGCGATTATAGCATCTGGGTTCACTGTTGAAGAAACGATCTTGATGGAAGATTGGGTGGCAATAATCGCGAAAAGAAATGATTAATTGAAAAAGTTACTCTGATTATCGGGTATTTGGATAGTCAGAGTACCTTTTTTTAGCTTGAATCTTTGCACGGCTTGCATTCTGGATTCCTGACTGTTAGCCTGTGAGTTTTTTAGACTAGACGAAGTAGGTGGCAGTGTGCAACGGTATTTTCTTAACGAAGTAGACATCAATGGAAACACGGTGACGATATCAGGCGATGATTTTCACCATATCGCCAGGGTGATGAGAATGGGACCAGGGGAGCGGATCATCACGGTGAAAGGTAATGGTATGACGGCTGTCGCGGAAATTTCGGAAATTACTGATGATGCTGTTATAGGGACCGTTACCGAATGGAAGAATGAAGAAAAGGAACTTCCTGTGAGGGTTGTGATAGCGAGCGGTCTGCCTAAAGGGGATAAGTTGGAATATATCGTTCAAAAGGGTACTGAACTGGGTGCCGTTGAATTTATCCCTTTTATTGCTGCTCGTTCGGTGGTAAAATGGGACCACAAAAAGGTAGGTAAGAAATTGGAGAGGCTCCAGAAGATTTCAAAAGAGGCGGCTGAGCAATCTCACCGCACGGTTATCCCTGCCATCAAGGAACCGATGACGGCAGATCAGCTAGCTGGGTATGCTTCCGGATTCGATCATAAATTAATCGCTTTTGAAGAAGAGGCAAAACGGGGGGAAACTTCTGTACTCGCTTCTGTATTGAAAGATATCACCGCTGGGCAATCCATCCTATTCGTTTTTGGGCCTGAAGGTGGTTTAGCAGATAAGGAAATTGAAAAACTGACTGAAGCCGGTTTTTTGGCTTGCGGTCTTGGACCAAGAATATTAAGAACTGAAACAGCACCTTTATATGCACTTTCCGCTGTTTCTTATCATGTAGAACTTTTGAGGTGATGAAAAATGGCAACGGTCGCTTTCCATACATTAGGCTGTAAAGTGAATCATTATGAAACAGAGGCTATATGGCAATTATTCAAAACTGGGGGATATGATCGTGTTGAGTTTGAAAATACATCAGATGTATATGTCATCAACACATGCACGGTGACAAACACTGGCGATAAGAAAAGCCGTCAGGTCATCCGTCGTGCCATTCGTAAAAATCCGAATGCCGTCATAGCAGTAACGGGTTGTTACGCACAGACATCGCCGGCAGAAATCATGGCCATACCTGGAGTGGATATTGTTGTAGGAACACAAGATAGAGTTAAACTCCTTGATTACATCGAGCAATTCAAGGTTGAACGTGAACCAATCAATGCCGTAGGAAATATCATGAAAAACCGTGTCTACGAAGAGTTGGATGTACCTGCTTTTACAGACCGTACGCGCGCTTCACTTAAGATTCAGGAAGGTTGCAATAATTTCTGCACTTTCTGCATCATCCCTTGGGCTCGTGGCTTGATGCGTTCCCGTGATCCAAAAGAAGTCGTTCACCAGGCTGAACAGCTTGTCGAGGCAGGCTATAAAGAGCTAGTCCTCACCGGAATTCATACTGGCGGCTACGGAGACGATTTAAAAGACTATAATTTGGCGATGTTGCTGCGGGACTTGGAAAAAGTCGATGGGCTGAAGCGTATCCGAATTTCATCCATTGAAGCCAGCCAAATTACAGATGAGATCATTGAAGTGCTGACGAATTCGAAAAAAGTGGTACGTCATTTGCATATACCAATCCAATCGGGTTCCGATACAGTTCTAAAGCGGATGAGACGTAAATATACGATGGATTTCTTCGGTGATCGAATCGAAAAGTTGAAAATTGCACTTCCTGGTCTTGCTGTTACCTCTGATGTCATCGTAGGTTTCCCAGGTGAAACCGAAGATGAATTCATGGAGACATATAACTTTATAGAAAAATATAAATTCTCCGAACTTCATGTTTTCCCTTATTCAAAACGGACAGGGACTCCGGCTGCCCGTATGGAAGATCAAGTGGATGAAGAGGTTAAAAATGAACGTGTCCACCGCCTTATCACTTTGTCGGATCAGCTGGCAAAAGAGTATGCCTCACGATTCGAGGGGGAAGTTCTTGAAGTCATTCCTGAAACGAAGTTGGAAAATGGCCTTTATGAGGGCTATTCCGATAATTACATGAAAGTCGTCTTCCCGGCTTCGGAAGAAATGGTCGGTGAAATTGTCAAAGTGAAAATTACAAAGTCTGGCTATCCATTTAGTGAAGGTCAGTTCGTGACGGTCGTGAAGGATTTTCCGTTGCAACAAGCATCCAATATCTAAGACAGCGGTAAATCGCTGTCTTTTTTTTATCCTCTTTTAGATGTGTTATCTTGGTACTTTCGGGTAAAGACTATATATATCGTCAAAGTGGATAAACTATGGTATCATGAGAGGTACGTACAACTAGTTATAGATTGTTTTTGAGGAGGATTTATTAATGTCACAAAATGTAGCAGGTTTAATTGACCACACGTTATTAAAAGCAGATGCAACCAAAGAGCAAATAAAGGTATTATGCGAAGAAGCGAGAGAGTATAACTTTGCTTCCGTATGCGTAAACCCAACTTGGGTGAAATATGCAAGCGAACTTTTGGAAGGTTCAGAAGTGAAAGTTTGTACGGTTATTGGCTTCCCTCTAGGTGCAACCACACCGGAAACCAAAGCTTTTGAAACGAAAGACGCCATCTCCAATGGCGCTCACGAAGTCGATATGGTGATCAATATCGGCGCATTGAAGGACAAGGATGATGAGTTGGTAGAGCGGGATATTCGTGCTGTGGTAGCGGCATCAACTGGTAAGGCTCTTTCAAAAGTGATCATTGAAACTTCTTTATTGACTGATGAAGAAAAAGTCCGTGCATGTGAATTGGCCGTAAAAGCCGGAACGGATTATGTGAAAACATCAACTGGTTTTTCGACCGGCGGAGCGACTGTTGAAGATATCACGCTTATGAGAAAAACGGTTGGCCCGGATATCGGTGTCAAAGCTTCAGGCGGAGTCCGTAACACGAGCGATGCTCAGAAAGTGATTGAAGCTGGTGCAACAAGAATTGGAGCGAGTGCAGGTGTCTCAATCGTAAAGGGCTTAACGGCTGATTCCGATTATTGATTTTGTAAGGGGCGTATAATAAGTCCCTGAAATAAAACAGGCGTAGAAAAATGAATTATTTTTCTACGCCTGTTTTTTATTACTTCCATAAATAAATCGGATTGTAATTCAAATGGTGATATCCCATGCCTTTGTGCATTGCGCCTATTACTTCCTGAAAAAGGTGGCCTCGTATCATTTCTGGATTTGTACTTGTCATTTTTGGAACCCATAAATTCAAAAATAAGCTTATTGTGGATTTAATAGATATTAGGGGGTAAAGAGGGGAGTAAACGTGCTTATATTAAATACATAAACAGGGGGAGGAAAATGAAAAACGGGTTTTTAATTTACTTTTATCAATAACATTAGCTTTTTCTTTAATTAGCGTTTCAATGGCTGTACCTAAAAAAGCAGAAGCATGTTATCCAGCATACAAATGTATGTCCAGATCTACTTTACCTACAAGTTATAAATTAATGTTTAGTAATAAAGATAGATCAAAAGGGGTATTCATTGGTATAACGGCCGTTAGTGCTGGTGGTCTTATTCCTGGAGTTGGGATACCTTCCTTCCTTTCAGCAACTGCATTAGGTGTGAAAGAATTATACGGATACGCTTCTTATAAATCTTACGTGAAAAGGAATACGAAATCTGGTAAGATTGGTATAATTAAAACAGTGCACTATAAGGAAAAAAATTATAAAGGGAAACTAAAACTACTTACGATGAGTGGTGAAATATATGGTGAACTTTTGGGTATATAACACTTTAATAACCGTTCTATTTATAATGGCAGTAACGTTTTTTTATCTAACATCTTTCTCTAGTAAAGGTATGATCGTTTTGATAGTAGCTGCTGTTATATTGAGTGGTTTGAGCTTATTAAACCATAAAACTAATTATAAAAAGATTAGCTGAAATCGTTTACCGCCCTTAATATCTATGCGTTTAGGTTATGTATATCTTATTTATGGCTGTCCCATAGTCAGTTGCCAACGACTTTTGGACAGCCCATTATTTTTTGATGTGTGGCCGATGCACCAAAAGAATGAGGTTGGAGAATTGCCGTGCGAATGGCAAGACGGCCAAAGAATTCAAGATATTGAAAATGACACTGGCATGAGCGAGCTGTGTCCCTTTGTTTTCGGTGAAAAAGGCAGCGGTGCTTTCCAGGATGTCCACAAAAGGCAGGAATGCGGCAACCCCGATGACGTTTAGCCAAATATGTGCATAAGCTGTGAAGGCGGCTTGTCTACCAGAACCGATGCTGGCCATGTATCCGGTGATGCAAGTGCCTATATTCGATCCGAGCATGATGATGATTGCGGAGGAGACGGATAACTCCCCATTCATCAAAAAGCTCATGGCTATCCCGATGGTTGCCGAACTGGAGTGAATGAGTGCTGTCAATAATATCCCTGCTAATAGGGCATAACTCATATGGCCCTCTATGTAATGGATGAGCGTTTGAATGGATGGATAGGCTGCAATCGGTGTCGAAAGCGTTTTAAAACCACTCATCGCCGCGAAGATGGCCGAGATTCCGATCAGGGACATCCCTAAGCTTCTCGGTAATGCTTTTGGCATGAAGCAAAGGAAAGCGCCGCTTACGACACCGGGAATGATCCAACGATCCAAAGAGAAGGTCATGAACTCTGCTGTAAAGGTGGAGCCGATATTCGTTCCAAGAATAATCCCGATTGTTTGCGGGAACGTTAAGCTTCCTGCGGAAACGAGGCCGACCGTCATGACCATGACAGCCGAGCTGCTCTGCAGGATCCCCGTAAAGATGGTTCCGGCCATGAAGCCTTTCCAGGGCTTATCCGTAACCTTTGAAAGAAAAGTTTTTAATGCTGCACCGGACATATTGAATAGTCCGATTCGTAAAACTGACATACCTGCCAAAAATATCGCAATGAATAAAAGGAATAAAAATAGCTCATACATGACTGTCACCTCTTAGTAAGCTTATGGCCCATTAACGTGAGACATGCTATAAATTGGATTTTCATGCATGTTGAATGATTGTTTAGTGAAAAATTATGATAATAACATGATGATATTCAAAATAAGTTTGATTTTATTGGTTGACCTGCTAAAGATGATATATTATAATTGTTTAGTACATGTATAACATGTTGACAACTTGAGTTAGTGTGTTGTTTTCGGAGGGAGGGAAAGAGATGTCTAAAACCGTCGTTCGTAAAAACGAATCGCTTGAAGATGCTCTTCGTCGTTTCAAACGTACTGTATCTAAAGCAGGATCGCTTCAGGAAGCTAGGAAGCGTGAATTTTATGAAAAACCAAGCGTAAAACGTAAGAAAAAGTCTGAAGCTGCAAGAAAACGTAAATTCTAAGAGAGGGTGGAAAGATGAGTCTTCTCGAGCGTTTAAATAATGATATGAAACAAGCGATGAAGAACAAGGAAAAGGACAAACTATCTGTTATTCGGATGCTGAAAGCTTCTATTCAAAACGAAGCTCTGAAGCAGAGACAAGATTTAACAGATGATGAAGAATTGACAGTGCTCTCTCGCGAATTAAAACAACGCAAAGACTCCCTCCAGGAGTTTGAAAACGCAGGTCGTTCAGATCTCGTGGATAAAGTCCGCACCGAACTAGTATACGTAGAGGCATATATGCCTGAGCAACTTTCAGAAGAAGACATTTCTAAAATCGTTAAACAAACGATTGAAGAAGTCAATGCAACATCCAAAGCAGATATGGGCCGAGTTATGGGAGCTTTAATGCCTAAAGTTAAAGGTAAAGCGGATGGTTCACTAGTAAACAAATTAGTACAACAACATCTATCTTAAACTCTAAACTTAAAACTCGAAACCTAACCGCAGGCAAATTGCCTGTGGTTTTTGTGTATTTCATGATTTTTATGCGTATATTATTCAAACGAAGCCCAAGATAATAGAGGCACTTTTAATTTTATTTGCTTTTTTTGAAACCTTTTTCATATACATACGTAATAACTAAAGAACAGAGTAAAGGGTTGCTTCATTTGCTCCTTATTCGAATTTTAGTTGCGTGCTGAATTTACTGGTAGGTATCCTCCTGAAACTGGAGGCACTTACCGCGTTTAATACGGGAAAGGGGGCGTTCCGTTGAAAATTTGGCGTTATTTATCTGTACTCTTATTTGGATTGCTGTTTACCATTTCTTCTTTTGGGGGATCGACGGTATCTGCAAACGAGAAGATCGTTTACCATGTACCAATTGAAGAAACGGTGGAAAAGGGACTCTCGGCCTTTTTGGAACGCGCGCTGACCACTGCTGAAGCAGCTGATGCAGATCTTGTCGTTTTCGAGGTGAATACCCCTGGAGGTGCTGTGGATGCAGCAGGGGAAATTGCAAAGTTACTGTCGGATTCACCAATCAAGACAGTTGCCTACGTCAACAACAGGGCTTTATCTGCAGGGGCATACATTTCTCTAAGTGCAGATGAGATTTATATGGTTCCGAGTGCCACCATGGGATCTGCGGCTGTGATTGATTCAACAGGGAACGCTGCAGGTAAGAAAGCGCAATCTTATTGGTTAGCTGCCATGAAGACTGCTGCAGAACAAAATGGACGTGATCCCATATACGCCCAGGCGATGGCGGATGTTGACATCGATCTACCCGAATATGGAGCGGAAAAAGGGAAGTTGCTGACATTTACAGCTGAACAGGCAAAAAAGGCTGGATATAGTGAAGGCACCGTCTCTGGGAAAGCGGAGCTGTATAGTATACTTGGAGTTGAAGATGCTGATATTCGGTCAATCGAAGAAAGCTTTCCTGAGAAACTTGCCCGCTTTTTGACCAACCCGATCGTTGTTCCAATTTTATTAACGATAGCGGGAATCGGGATTGTGATGGAATTATTTTCACCCGGTTTTGGTATTCCGGGGGTCATTGGAATCACCAGTCTTGTCTTATTCTTCTATGGTCATCTTGTCGCCGGTATCACCGGATACGAATCGTTAGCGATGTTCATCATTGGGGTCATTCTCGTACTAGTTGAATTTTTTATCCCAGGGGGGATTATCGGGCTGCTCGGATTTACAGCGATAGTGGGGAGTCTGTTCCTTGCAACAGGAGATCCGGTCCATATGACGATATCCTTGCTAATTGCGGTCACCGTATCCATTTTGGTATTCATCCTACTTGTAAAGGTGTTTGGAAAACAGATGAAATTTTTCAGGAAAATGATATTAACAGATGCAACAAAAACGGAACAAGGGTATGTCAGCAATCCTAATCGTTTGGATTTATTAGGTGTAGAAGGGAAGGCACTTACAGATTTGAGGCCTTCAGGAACAGCCTTGGTCAAAGAAGAAAGAGTGGATGTTGTGACAGAAGGAAGCTTTATTTCCAAAGGTTCGTCAATCATTATCGTAAAAGTTGAAGGATCAAGGGTAGTCGTCCGGGAAATTCCGGATTCAAATTAAAATTAAGAGATACAGGAAGGATGAATCATTAAGTGATAACTTCAGGAACGATATTTATTGTACTGGCAGTGATTGCTGCCATCATCGTGTTGGCAGTGTTTTTCACATTCGTACCAGTAATGTTATGGATTTCCGCTTTAGCGGCAGGAGTCAAAATCAGTATTTTTACATTAGTTGGGATGAGGCTTCGCCGCGTTATACCAAGCAGGGTCGTCAATCCTCTTATCAAGGCCCATAAGGCTGGGATCAATGTTTCAACGAATCAATTGGAGAGCCATTACCTTGCAGGCGGTAATGTCGATCGAGTGGTGAATGCATTAATTGCGGCAGAACGCGCCAATATCACGTTACCTTTCGAACGGGGTGCAGCTATTGACCTTGCCGGTCGTGATGTATTGCAGGCTGTTCAAATGAGCGTTAACCCGAAAGTGATTGAAACACCGTTCATCTCTGGTGTGGCGATGAATGGTATTGAAGTGAAAGCGAAGGCAAGGATCACGGTCCGAGCCAATATTGAACGCTTAGTCGGTGGTGCCGGTGAAGAGACGATCATTGCCCGTGTAGGGGAAGGGATTGTATCGACGATCGGTGCTTCTAAAATGCACACGGATGTACTGGAACATCCCGATTTGATTTCACGAACGGTTTTATCAAAAGGGTTGGATTCAGGAACAGCATTCGAAATTCTTTCCATTGATATCGCTGAAGTGGATATCGGTAAAAATATCGGGGCCATATTACAGACGGACCAAGCCGAAGCCGATAAGAAAATAGCCCAGGCAAAGGCCGAAGAACGCCGTGCAATGGCTGTTGCGCTTGAACAGGAAATGGTTGCACGTGTTCAGGAAATGAGAGCGAAGGTTGTTCAATCCGAAGCGGAAGTTCCGTTGGCCATGGCCGATGCACTGAAAAGCGGAAACCTTGGTGTGATGGATTATATGAATATCCAAAATATCACGGCCGATACGGATATGCGCGGTTCCATCAGTAAAATATCCGAAAATCCAAAAGATAACAACAATAACCATAATAATAATAATTAGGTCAGGGAAGGGAGGTCTTTAAATGGGAGATTTTATTGATTTCTTTCTCAAGAACCCATTCCTTATCATTGTCTTGATCGGTATTTTAACGTCCATGTTAGGAAAGAAAAAGCAGCCTCAGCAAAGTGATAATCCAAACACGCCTCCGAAAAAGAAATGGCAGGAGGTCATGCGGGAGCTTCAAGGTGAAATGGCGCAAGGTAATCAACAGCAAAGGCCTGCACCTGCTCCCGTAAGGAAAGTCGAACAGCAGGCAGCACAGGCTGTTGAAGTGATCGATGAGACGAAGAACGATGCGAATAAAAGGATTGCGGAGCTTAGACGGCTTCAGCAGAAGTACGATCAAGAGCGTTTGTATCAAAAAGCGAAGGCGGATCAAATTACATCAGCGATTACTGATAATAACAGTCCGGTCTATCGCAAAGGACCGTCTTTTGGCAAAAAGCAGCTGATTGATGGCATCATCATGTCAGAAGTGTTGGGACCGCCAAGGGCGAAGCGAAGTCTTCAGAGGTCCAGAAGGTAATTCAGAATTCCTGACTTTTTTCAGTCCATCCTGAAAAAATAGACTTTCAATCCCTTATAATTTTGTGCTAGAACCCTCTTTCATTTCATACATTGAGATGAAAGGGGGTTCTTTTTTATGGCTCGCAATTGGGGAAAAAAAGTGAAACAGCTAATGACCAAAACAATGGACCTTCCGCAAGATGTCATGATGGACCTGCCGCGAATTACAATGATCGGACAATTACATATTTATATTGAAAACCATCGTGGCTTATTGGCTTTTACAGACAGCGAAGTGAGATTGATGCTGAAAAATGGGCAGTTGCTGATAAAGGGAAATGCCTTTGTCATAAAGACGATTTTGCCGGAAGAAATCATGCTCGAAGGCAAAATTGACAAGGTTTATTTTATCAATGAATGATCCCGGGAGGTCTCCATGAAAAACCAATGGACAAACTATTATACAGGCTATGTAAAGGTGAAGGCTTATGGCAAAGGTGCAGAACGGCTGATTAATATGCTGACGAGAAGGGGGCTTCATATCTGGGATGTGAAGCGTGTCGGAAGCGAATCCCTGATTTTTCATATGGATGTCAGGGATATCCCTAAACTCCGTCAGGTCATGCGTAAGAGCGATTGTAAAGTAAAGTTCATGCAAGGAAAGGGTTTCCCTTTCCTAATGAAGAGAGTCATGAAAAACAGCGGGTTTTTAGCGGGGATGATCGCTTTCCTGCTTTGCATATTTGTACTTTCCAATATGGTATGGGGCATCGAGGTTCAAGATGCCAAACCGGCTACCGAGCATGCCATCCGAAAAGAATTGGACAAGATGGGCGTGAAAATCGGTAAAGTGCAATTCTTTGTTGATGATGTGGATACGATTCAGCGTAAGCTGTCGGACCGTATTGGTGCATTGACGTGGGTAGGGGTTGAGCTAAAGGGAACGACATACCATTTTCGGGTTGTAGAAAAGCGTCAGCCTAAAGAAGTCGAGAAAACATCTCCACAGAATTTGGTAGCGTCTAAAAAAGCGATCATCACTGATATGTTCGTTGAAAAAGGACAATCTATTGTTAATGTGAATGATTATGTAGGAAAAGGACAGCTTCTTGTTTCAGGACTGATCGGAAAAGATGATAAACAGGAAATCGTATCCGCACAGGGAGTAATAAAAGGGAAAACTTGGTATAAAGCGAAAGTGGAAGTACCGTTAAAAACCAAGTTTTCCGTTTTTAACGGAAATGAAACGAGCAGGCACTTTTTGAAAATGGGAGACTTTTCCCTGCCGGTATGGGGGTTCAAGGATCCGGG
The DNA here is from genome assembly GCF_002243645.1 of Peribacillus simplex NBRC 15720 = DSM 1321. Lineage (NCBI taxonomy): Bacteria > Bacillati > Bacillota > Bacilli > Caryophanales > Bacillaceae > Peribacillus > Peribacillus simplex. The sequence continues at coordinate 4,431,956 of NZ_CP017704.1, forward strand.
ATATGAAAAACAGGAAAAAGAAACGACAGTGAGGCCGTTTCACTTTCTTCAATGGGAACTGCCCATTTCCTATAAACAAGTGACGTTAAGGAGCAAGGAAGATATTGTACGAAGTTATACGGAGGAAGAAGCGGTAAAGGAAGGCAGGAAAATGGCTAAAGCAGAATTGAAAAAGCATTTGGACGAGGAAGATGAAATCGTCGAGGAAAAAATTTTGCACGAAAGCATGGAGAATGGTAAAGTTAAATTATCTATACATTACCAAGTTATTGAAGATATAGCGATTGGACAACCAATCATTCAAGGAGACTAACGAATGGCAGATGATGTGAAAGTAATTAAGCTCGAAATACAATCACCCAATGAAGCGATCGCGTTATTGGGCAATGGGGATTCAAATGTAAAAGTGCTTGAAGAGGAGCTTGGCATCTCCGTCATAACCCGAGGTGAAGCGGTGAGTGTTGCCGGGGATATCGAGCGGGTAACGATGGGGGAGGAAATCCTTAAGGCGTTATTGACAGTTATCAGAAAAGGAATTGCAATCAGTTCCAGAGATGTGCTTTATGCAATTGAATTGGCAAGAAAAGGCACATTGGAGTATTTCGGAGAATTATATGATGAGGAAATCGCTAAAACGGCTAAGGGGAAATCCATTAAAGTCAAAACAATCGGGCAGAGGTACTATATCCAGGCAATAAAGAAACAGGACCTTGTATTTGGAATAGGGCCTGCCGGAACCGGAAAGACCTATCTTGCTGTAGTGATGGCCATAAATGCATTGAAAAATGGACATGTTAAACGGATCATCCTGACACGGCCTGCCGTCGAAGCAGGGGAAAGCCTCGGTTTTCTGCCGGGTGATCTGAAGGAAAAGGTAGATCCTTATCTAAGGCCGCTGTATGACGCTCTCCATGACCTTCTAGGGATGGAACAGACGCTAAGGATGATAGAGCGCGGAACGATAGAAATAGCTCCTCTGGCTTATATGAGGGGCCGTACGCTTGAAGATGCCTTTGTCATATTGGATGAAGCCCAGAATACGACGGAAGCCCAAATGAAGATGTTTTTGACCCGGCTTGGTTTCGGATCGAAAATGGTCATTACGGGAGACCGGACCCAGATTGACCTTCCAAAAGGTATGAAGTCAGGTCTGATCCGGGTAGAAGAGATCTTGAAGAATGTTAAAGGCCTTTCCTTCGTTTATTTTGAACAAAGTGATGTTGTGAGACATCCGCTTGTCGCCAAAATCATTACTGCTTACGAGCAGGCGAAGTCATAAGAAAAAATCCGCCATTTCAATCGGCGGATTTTTCGTGATGTGTCTAAATGATAAACTTTTTGGTTAAAAGGTGGATATGGAATGAAAGAAGCTTTACATTTATCAATACGAAGGTGAAAATTCACATGAAAACTGTTATGATTTTACATATCTAGAATAATAAACATCATTTTTTTTTAGGAGGACCTTCCTTGAATCGTATCCAGAAATTTTTCACTCAAATAAAAGGGCTGTTGGTCCATCGCTTTTTTCAAGTGCTATTGTTTATAATACTTGGTTTATTTGCTTATGGGTTAATGTTCTCCAATGTTAAGCCGGAAAGGGTCCAGGTAGAGCTTTTTAAGCCTGCGGAACAAACGATCCGTTCAACCAAGACTGTAGAAGATACCTATAAGACTGAACAGGAAAAAGAAGAGATTTCAAAACAGGTGGCGGATGTTTATTCTTTAAAAAAAGAATATGCCAAAAATAAAGTCGATCTCATTTCATCCATTTTCGATTCAGCGATAGAGGTGAATAAAGAAACGGACCCCGATGAAGATCATAAAGAAGATGAGGGAAAAGAGGATAAAAAAGAGGTTGTTAAGACGGATGCTCAAAAAGTTTCCATATTAAAAGAAAAATTGACCGATGAAGTCAATAAAAATATCGAGGAATCCGTTTTCCTTGCTTTAGTGCAGGCGGATGAAGATGAGTTGAAAATAGCGAAGGATTCAACCATTACAGCCGTGAATAATGTGATGAGCTCCCGAATCGCTGCAAGTGACGTCGAAAATGCCAAGAAAAAGGTTGTAGAGGAATTGGATTATATGAGCATTAGTGGCGATATGAAAAAAGCCTCCACTTCCCTTGCTCGTACGGCAATCATTCAGAATGTATTTTTCGATAAGGACAAAACCGAGGAACAGCGAAGGAAAGCGGTTGAAAGCGTCGAGCCAATCAGGATCCTTCAAGGTCAGATCATCGTTGAAGAAAATCAATTAGTGGACAGGGATGTATTTAGACAGCTTGAACTGGCAGGCTTCCTAAATACGGAGTCTACCATTTACCCGTATATCGGCCTGCTGTTATTCATATTCCTGACCTTTGCCGCTTTTTATTACTTTTTCTACTATTCCATTTCCAAAAAGGATAACAAGTACAATCAGTTATTGATATTCAGTCTTGTCTTTATCCTTTCAATGGCTACCATGAAAACGGTCAGCATTCTGGCAGACCTGAAAAACTCGAATTTGGAATACATTTTCCCGGGTGCCATGGCGGCGATGCTCATCAAGATATTATTGAATGATAAGTTAGCGGTAGCAATGATCATATTGTTAGGTTCGTATGGTACGATTATATTTAATGGTGATACACCTGGAAATCTGGATTTCTCGATGGGGCTTTATATCATTTTCGGGGGATTAACGGCGATCATCATTCTATCTAGGCCCAATTTCAAATCAAAGGTGCTGGTAGCAGGGCTGCTATTGTCTTTAATCAATATGACATTTGTTTTTTCGCTCATCTTTATTATGGACAGCCATTATACTAGAATGGAGTACTTGTATTATGCTGCTGCTGCCATAGGTTCTGGAGTGGGTTCAGCCGTTTTGACAATGGGCCTGTTACCGTTTTTCGAGGCTGGTTTCGGGATCTTATCATCGATTAAGCTTATCGAGCTCGCGAATCCCAATCATCCGTTACTGCGGAGGATCTTGATTGAGGCTCCGGGGACATATCATCACAGTGTAATGGTCGCCAATTTGGCGGAATCGGCTTGTGAAGCCATCGGGTCGAATGGATTGCTGGCAAGGGTCGGCAGTTATTATCATGATATCGGTAAAACGAAGCGCCCGCACTTCTTCATCGAAAATCAGATGAGTGAAGAGAACCCGCATGATCGTCTGCAGCCGGAAACGAGCAGGGATATCATCATTGCCCATGCCGTAGATGGCGGGGAGATGCTGCGCAGTCACAAATTCCCGAAAGAGATTGTGGATATTGCAGAGCAGCATCATGGGACCACTTTATTGAAGTTTTTCTATCATAAGGCAAAAAAACAGGATGAGGCCACACTCGAAACGGCATACAGATATCCAGGGCCGAGGGCGATAATGAAGGAAGTAGCCGTCATCGGCATAGCCGATAGTGTGGAAGCTGCAGTGAGATCGATGAAGCACCCAACTCCGGAGAAGATTGAAGAGCTGGTAAGTTTCATCATTCAGGACAGGATTCAAGATGGTCAATTTGATGAATGTGACATTACTATGAGAGAATTGAGTATCGTGAAGCATTCCTTATGTGAATCGCTGAATGGTATCTTCCACTCCAGGATTGAATATCCGGAGCTGGATAAATTAGGACAGAAGGTGAAAGAATGATTTTGGCTATCGATTTAATGGATGAAACGAATGAAGTAACGGAGGAAGCTCAGCAGCTTGTTGAAAGCATTCTGCAATTTGCGGCAAGAAAAGAAAACATTGAAAAAGACACCGAGTTGTCCGTTACATTTGTAGACAATGATAGGATTAGGGAAATCAATAAAGAATATCGTCATAAAGATTCAGCTACAGATGTCATTTCTTTTGCACTTGAAGAAATGGGAGAAAATGAAGTGGAAATTGTCGGAGCGGAAATGCCCCGCATGTTAGGGGATATCATCATTTCCATTGAACGTACGAAAGAACAGGCTGAAGAATATGGTCATTCATTTGACCGGGAACTTGGATTTTTAGCGCTGCATGGTTTTCTTCATTTATTGGGATTCGACCACATGAATGAAGAAGATGAAAAAGTGATGTTCACAAAACAAAAGGAGATCTTGGAAGAATATGGACTTTCAAGAGAAGGATAAAAAAAGGTATCCTTTATTAAAAAGTTTCTCTTTTGCCTGTCAGGGAATTTTGGAGGCTGTTCGGACTGAACGCAATATCAAGATTCATTTCGCGTTAACGGCAATCGTCGTATTTTTTGGTTGGTACTTCTCATTGAATGGGATGGAGTGGCTTTTCATTTTGGCAGCCATAGCCGGTACAATCACGTTGGAGCTCGTTAATTCAGCGATTGAAAGGGTAGTGGACCTGGTAACGGATCAAATCCATCCGCTTGCCAAGCAGGCAAAAGATATTGCAGCCGGAGCTGTATTCATATATGCTATATTTTCTATAATAGTTGGATTGATTATCTTTTTGCCTAAGTTTGGCCTGTAGGTTGCGCCGAAATGGTACTCAATTTGAAAGGAAGATGTGAATTGAATACAAAAGAATTGATTGAGGAAGCTAAAAAAGCAAGGGATAAAGCTTATGTGCCTTACTCCAAATTTAAGGTGGGGGCAGCCCTTTTAACCGCTGATGGAAAGGTCTATCATGGTTGTAATATAGAAAATGCTGCATACAGCATGTGTAATTGCGCCGAAAGGACAGCTTTATTCAGCGCTTATGCCCATAACGATAAAAAATTCACTAAACTTGCAGTCGTGGCAGATACCGATGGTCCCGTTTCTCCATGCGGGGCATGCAGGCAGGTTATTTCAGAACTGTGCGAAAAGGATATGCCGGTCGTTTTGTCCAACTTAAATGGGGATATAAAAGAACTAACAGTACAGGAATTGCTTCCAGGAGCTTTTTCACCGGAGGATTTAAATGGATAAACTATTTGACGATACACAAGTAAAAGGTTACAAATCAGGTTTCATTTCAATTATTGGACGACCTAATGTTGGAAAGAGTACGTTTCTAAATCGGGTCATCGGTCAAAAGATTGCCATTATGAGCGATAAACCGCAAACTACAAGAAATAAGGTCCAGGGAGTACTTACGCAAAACGATTCACAAATGATTTTCATCGATACCCCTGGCATTCATAAACCAAAGCATAAGCTTGGTGATTTCATGATGAAAGTGGCAACGAATACATTGAAAGAAGTCGATTTGATTCTCTTCATGATCAATGCGACTGAAGGATACGGACGCGGTGACGAGTTTATCATCGAAAAACTTCAATCCGTAAAAACGCCTGTTTTCCTAGTTGTAAACAAAATCGATGCGATGCATCCAGATGATTTACTTCCGATCATTGAAAAATACCAACAGCTTTACCCTTTTGCGGCAGTCGTTCCGATTTCTGCGCTTGAAGGGAATAACGTTGATACACTGCTTGAACAAATCAAGGAACATCTGCCTGAAGGTCCCCAGTTTTATCCAGCTGACCAAGTGACCGACCATCCTGAGCGTTTTATCATCTCCGAATTGGTCCGCGAAAAGGTACTGCACCTGACACGGGAAGAAATTCCGCATTCAGTGGCTGTTGTCATCGATTCGATTAAAAAAATGGACAACAGCGACACCATTAATGTCATGGCGACGATCGTTGTCGAACGTGATTCGCAAAAAGGCATTGTCATCGGAAAGCAAGGGAAAATGCTTAAAGAAGTAGGTAGCCGTGCCAGAGTGGATATCGAAAATTTATTGGGCTCGAAGGTTTTCTTGGAACTGTGGGTGAAGGTGCAGAAGGATTGGCGTAACAAAGCAAGCCAGCTCCGCGATTATGGTTTCAATGAGAGCGAGTATTAATTAACAAAATTTACGCGTCATGAAAGCTTGGAAAACGGTCAAGCTAATCATATGGTCGGATATTCATAATTGCTAGTTAAAAATGAAAGGTGGGCTTTATATGTTGGATTTTACCTGGGAATTATTTAGTGAAACAGGTAATGTGGACACCTATTTGCTGTTTAAGGAGATAGAAGTCGAGAGACAGGAAAGACACTTGGTATTGAATGATGAGCTAGCAGAATTTGATTTTCCTGTTTCATAGGTTAGTCTTGGCGAGCATGGGTGGTGTCTTGGTATGCTCCAAAAATGTGAAGGCATTGTCATAAGGCGAACTGCATATGGAGAAAATAACAAAATCATTACTATATATACCCGTGAGCTAGGAAAAATTGGCGTTATGGCTAGAGGAGCCAGTAAACCTAACAGCAGGCTTTCTGCCGTCACACAGCTTTTTTGCTCCGGGTATTTTCTTGTAACCACATCAACCGGACTCGGAAGTCTTCAGCAAGGCGAAATGGTCGATTCACTCCGTTTCATAAGGGAGGATCTTTTTGCCACTGCTTATGCTTCATATATTGTTGAATTGCTTGATAAAAGCGTCGAGGATAAGAAACCGAATCCATATTTGTATGAATTACTTTCGCAAACTTTGCATTACATAAACGAAGAATATGACGCAGAGGTTTTGAAATTCATTTTTGAAATGAAGATGCTGCCTGTCAATGGGATTAACCCAGTGCTGAATCAGTGTGCTGTATGTGGTGAAACGGAAGGGGAATTCTCCTTCTCGCTTCGAGAAGCGGGCTTTATCTGTCACCGCTGTCTGGGGAAAGACCCTTATCACTATAAAATTTCACCTGCAGCCGTCAAATTGCTGCGGATCTTTTATTATTTCGATTTATCAAGGCTCGGAAACATTTCCGTCAAGCCTGAAACGAAAAGAGAACTGCAGAAGATCATCGATGCTTATTATGAGGAATATTCTGGTCTGCATTTGAAATCAAAAAAGTTCCTGAAACAGATTGATACGATGAAAGATATGTTTTAGGATCTGACCTATTGACATTCCATGCTAGTTTGTATAAAATTCTAATCATCAAAATAAGAAGATTGCGTTGATGGAAAAGAGTATCTGTCATTCTCCATAAAAAGCGAACCCGGGATGGTGGAAGCCGGGATATGGATTTACAGGGAAGGGCGTTTCCGGAGCATATTGCTTTGAAAAGAGGCCGTTTTATAAACGGCAATTAGGGTGGAACCGCGGGTATACTCTCGTCCCTATGCATTTCGCATAGGGACGGGAGTTTTTTGTTTGCCAAAATGTATTGGGTTCCGACCTTTAATTTTAAAAAGAGTCTTTTTAAATAACCTGGAGGTGTACGATGAATATTCAAAATATGATTTTAACGTTACAAAAGCATTGGTCTGAACAAGGCTGCATATTAATGAATGCTTATGATGTCGAGAAAGGGGCAGGAACGATGAGCCCATACACGTTCCTGAGAGCCATTGGACCGGAGCCTTGGAGCGTTGCTTACGTAGAGCCTTCCCGCCGTCCTGCTGACGGTCGTTATGGTGAGAATCCTAATCGACTGTATCAGCATCATCAGTTCCAAGTGATCATGAAGCCGTCGCCTGACAATATCCAAGAGTTATATTTGGATTCATTACGCGCTTTAGGGATAAATCCGCTTGAGCATGATATTCGCTTTGTGGAGGACAACTGGGAAAATCCATCACTAGGGTGTGCTGGTCTCGGTTGGGAAGTGTGGCTTGATGGAATGGAAATCACGCAATTTACATATTTCCAACAAGTGGGCGGCCTTGAGTGTAAGCCGGTTTCCGTGGAAATTACATACGGGATTGAACGTCTCGCCTCTTACATTCAAGATAAGGAAAACGTATTTGACCTAGAATGGACAGATGGATTCACAGTTCGGGATATATTTGGACAGCCGGAATACGAACATTCGAAATATACTTTCGAAACCTCCGACCTTGATATGCTGTTTCAGCTTTTCACGATGTATGAAAAGGAAGCGCATCGCCAAATGGAAGAAGGACTTGTACATCCTGCATATGATTATGTTTTGAAATGTTCACATACATTTAACCTTTTGGATGCAAAAGGTGCCATCTCGGTGACGGAAAGAACGGGTTATATTGCCCGGTGCCGTAACTTAGCGCGTAAGGTTGCCAAAACCTTCTATGAAGAGCGGGAAAAATTAGGCTTCCCGATCCTGAAAGTGAAAGGGGAGAACACAAATGAACAAGCGTGATTTGTTATTGGAGATTGGATTGGAAGAGCTGCCTGCCCGTTTTGTGACAGCATCAATGAAACAGTTGTCAGATAAAGTGCAGCAATGGCTAACAGAAAAAGCGATTGAATTCGGAACGGTTGAAGCTTTTTCCACACCAAGACGTTTGGCCGTATTGGTGAAAGACGTGGAAGAATCCCAAAAGGATATCGAAGAAGAAGCAAAAGGTCCGGCTAAGAAAATCGCTTTGGACAGCGAAGGCAACTGGTCTAAAGCCGCATTGGGATTCGTCAGGGGTCAAGGCATGACTTCAGAGGACATTTATTTTAAAGAACTCAAGGGTGTGGAATATGCCCATGTGAATAAATTCATAAAAGGGCAGCAAACCGTTCAGCTTTTATCTGAGCTGCAGGAAATCATCAGCGGCATGACGTTCCCGAAAAATATGCGCTGGGCCAATCAGGAGCTCCGCTTCGTCCGTCCGATTAAATGGCTGATTGCCTTATTCGGCAATGACATTGTGCCTTTTAGCATTGCTGATGTGGAAACGGGCCGTGAAACAAAAGGACACCGTTTCTTGGGCGATAGTGCAATCATCGAGCAGCCGGAACGGTATGAAGATACGCTAAAAGAACAATTTGTAATGGCGAATCCAGATAAACGCCGACAAGTTATATTGGATCAGATTAAAGAGCTTGAGCAGGAGAAAGGCTGGATCATCCCAGTCGATGAAGATCTGCTTGAAGAAGTCAATAATTTGGTAGAGTATCCTACGGTGTTATTTGGACATTTTGAAGAAGAATTCCTTGAGCTTCCTGCTGAGGTACTTATCACATCAATGAAGGAACACCAACGATATTTCCCTGTTAAAGATCAGGACGGGAAACTGCTTGCTTTCTTCGTAACCGTGCGTAACGGCGATGACCGCCATTTGGATAAGGTTTCTAAAGGTAATGAAAAAGTATTGCGTGCCCGCTTATCGGATGCAGCATTCTTCTATAAAGAAGATCAGAAAAAAGAGATTTCGGATGCTTTGAAAAAGCTTGACAGCATCGTTTATCATGAAGAAATCGGTACATTAGCCGAGAAAACTGCCCGGGTAACTGCAGTGACCGGTGCCCTAGCGGATGCTTTGAATTTAAAGGCGGAAAAAGAAATGGCGCTTCGTACAGCGGCAATTGCCAAGTTCGATTTGGTGAGTCATATGGTTTATGAATTCCCTGAATTGCAAGGGTATATGGGTGAAAAATATGCGCTCTTAAAAGGGGAAGCCAAAGAAGTGGCCGCGGCTATCAATGAACATTATATGCCAAGACATGCGGATGACAATGTACCGCCTTCAGTCATTGGAGCGGTTGTGAGTTTAGCCGAAAAAATTGATACTTTGTCTTCATTCTTCGCTATTGGCATCATTCCGACAGGTTCCCAGGATCCTTACGCTTTAAGAAGGCAGGCGAGCGGTGTCGTCCAAATTCTAGCTGAGAAGAAATGGAATATTTCTTTAGAGGAGCTTATTGTTTTAGGCCTTAAAGGACTGGAATCAAAAGACATCTTAAAACGTGATCTTGAAGAAGTTAAAGCAGATATGTTCACATTCTTTAAAGCCCGTGTCAAACACCTGCTTCAAGAACAGCAAATCCGTTACGATTTGATTGATGCAGTCTTGTTCAATCAGATCGGTTATATCCACTCTATCGTGGAACGTGCACATGTCTTGGATACGAAAAAAGACGAAGCAGGCTTTAAAGAAAGCCTGGAAGCTTTAAGTCGGGTCATGAATATTGCCGTAAAATGTGACAATAAGGTGACCGTTGACCCTAGTGCCTTTGAAAATGATCAAGAAAATGCGTTATACGTAAAATATCAAAAAGTGGCAATGCGTTATAATGAATCTAAAGATGAGAATGAGCGATTTGAACAGCTTGTTTCGCTTCAATCTGAAATAGAGGCATACTTCGAGAATACAATGGTCATGGCAGATGATGAAGCAATCCGTAATAACCGTTTATCCTTAATGAAGGAAATCAGTGATTTAGTTGCAGGTTTTGCTGCCATGAATAAAATCATCCTTTCATGATCGAAAGGATGTATGGAAATCGGAAACCCTTTAAATAAGGGTTTCCGATTTCTTAAAAAGATAAATGGTCAATAAATAGGACAAAAATGCCCTAATTAAATAATTTAGTATATAATTATTAAATGAATAACTTTTGTTACTTTACTCTGCGAAAGCAGTGGGGTGGTGATTATAATCCAATTGAATAAGCGTCAGGAACTAATTTTACAAATTGTAAAAGAAAACGGACCGATTACTGGAGAACATATTGCGGATAGATTGAACCTTACCAGGGCGACACTTCGTCCGGATCTAGCGATTTTAACGATGGCAGGTTTTCTTGATGCCAGGCCCCGAGTGGGGTATTTCTATACAGGCAGGTCAGGGACACAGCTCTTGACAGATAGTCTTAACCATCTTTATGTACGAGACTACCAATCGATACCTGTCGTTGTTGACGAGGGCATTTCCGTATATGATGCAATCGTCATGATGTTTTTAGAAGATGTCGGAACAATGTTCGTAGTCGATAAGCATGCATTGCTTGTTGGTGTCTTATCAAGGAAAGACTTGTTGCGTGCGAGTATTGGGAAACAAGAACTTAACTCCATTCCAGTCAATATCATCATGACTAGGATGCCCAATATTACAATGTGTTCAAAAGAAGACCTTTTGATTGATGTTGCCAAAAAATTGATTGATAAACAAATCGACTCATTACCGGTCGTCAAAGACACAGAAAAAGGCTATGAAGTAATTGGAAGGATTACAAAAACCAATATTACGAAAGCATTCGTAGCTTTGGCTGATGAAGGCTATTAGGGGGCTTGCAAAAGGAATGACGGAGAATATGAACGGTTCTATTATATATGTTGTATCGGATTCGGTAGGGGAAACAGCGGAATTGGTTACAAAAGCCGCTGCAAGCCAGTTCTCGGGATCTGCATTTTCCATAAAGAGAATTCCGTATATTGAAGATGAACAAAACGTGGATGAAGTGATATCACTGGCTAAGTTGGATGGTGCAATCATTGCTTATACTCTTGTGAAGCCAGCTATTAGAGCGTATATGAAAGCACAGGTCGAGAAAGAAAACCTGTCTGCTTATGATATTTTAGGGCCGCTCATGGATATCCTTCAGGAAAGAGCGCCAAAAGGGCCGCTTAATGAACCTGGTCTTGTAAGAAAGCTGGATGATGACTATTTCAAGCGTGTGGAAGCCATTGAATTTGCTGTAAAATATGATGATGGACGAGACCCTCGGGGTATTTTACGTGCAGATATCGTCCTTGTGGGTGTTTCACGTACTTCCAAAACGCCATTATCACAGTATTTAGCCCACAAACGCTATAAAGTGGCGAACGTACCTTTAGTGCCTGAAGTGGAACCTCCAGAAGAGCTGTTCCTGGTACCTCCTGAAAAATGCATTGGTTTAAAGATCAGCCCGGAAAAGCTGAACCATATTCGTAAAGAACGATTAAAGTCACTTGGGCTCAATGATCATGCCATTTACGCAAATGTGGAGCGCATAAAAGAAGAATTGACATACTTTGATAAAATCATATCAAGGTTGAACTGTCCTATCATTGATGTAACCAATAAAGCTGTTGAAGAAACAGCCAATTTGATAATCAATATCCTTCAAAACAAAAACCGTTGATCTTTATAATTAAGGCAAATCAAAATGTGAGCTAGACACTTTATGTGTCAGCTCACATTTTAATGCCAAGGTCAAAAAAGGGAATAATAAGAATAAGATCAAAATAATTACATAAAATTCCTCTTAGTTTCCAAATGTAAATCCACTGATTTGCATGAAAAAACATTCGGAATTTAAATGTTGGCATCTTCTAATCAAATAGACTATAATAAAAAATTGTGAGAAAAAAGTAATCTTAAGGTTTAGACTTAATTAATAAGGAATAAACTAAAGGTTAATGAGATGTCAAGGTTTTTATCATAAAAATAATTCGACATGTTCCGTATAATTCAGGAGGGGTTGGTCTTTTTTAAGGCAAAAGAGGCGCTTTCACTTAAATAAGCAGGTATTCTTTGAAGAATAATGTGTGCTCTTTTAGAGGGAACCCTCTGAATCGATGCTGAATTCACCATAACTTCATAAAGTTTAGGGGAGAAAAAGGATTATGCAGAAAGATGTAGAATTAGAAGGTATGAATAATAAACCTACGATACACGTCGATGCCGATGCATGCCCGGTGAAAGACGAAATCCTTCATTGTGCAAGTTTGCACGATGTTGAAGTCTGTTTTGTTGCATCATATAAAAATATGATGAATAACCCTGAAGGTAAATGGGTATATGTCGATGCAGACAAAGAAGCGGCAGATCTTTATATAGTAAACTCAGTAAAAAAGGGTGATATTGTCGTTACTGCAGATATTGGTTTGGCTGGGACCCTGCTTCCTAAAAACGTTTATGTCCTTTCGCCAAGGGGAAAAGAATACACAGACGAGAATATTTTCATGCTCTTGGATATGCGTTATCAGTCGGCGAAACTCCGCAGGCAGGGCAAGCATACGAAAGGGCCGAAAGCATTCACAAAGGAAGATCGTGCATGTTTTACAAATAAACTTTTGAAAACATTGTCGAACTTTGCAGGGGATTAGGAAACAATATCGAATTAGAAACTATCACCAATATTGCAAGGTGGAAAAATGATAAATGGCCGTATAGAAGATGAGAAAATTAATCAAATTCGTGAAGCTGTTGACATTGTTGATTTAATTGGGGAGTATGTCCAGCTTAAGAAGCAGGGACGCAATTACTTTGGCCTATGTCCTTTTCATGGTGAAAACTCGCCCTCGTTTTCCGTTTCAACGGAAAAACAAATCTTTCACTGTTTTGGTTGCGGGGCAGGCGGAAATATTTTTACCTTCTTAATGGATATAGAAGGCTACAGCTTTGTGGAATCTGCAAAAGTTTTAGCTGAAAAAGGAAATGTTCCTTTGGATGTTGAAATCAATAAGGATTCCAAGCGTTCTAACATGCCGGCAGGCTCGCAGCAAATGGTTGAAGCCCATGACCTGCTGAGGAAGTTTTATCATCATCTCCTCGTTAATACGAAAGAGGGGCAGGATGCTCTCGAATATTTACTTAAACGCGGGTTTACTGAAGAGACGATAGAAAAGTTCCAAATTGGCTACTCTTTGGATTCATGGGACTTCGTGTCCAAGTTTCTTTTAAAACGCGGGTTTCCAGCGGAATACATGGAGCAGGCAGGGCTTATTATTTACAGGGAAAAAGACGAGTCATATTTTGACCGTTTCAGAAATAGAGTCATGTTTCCAATTATGGATCATCAAGGAAATACGATTGCGTTTTCAGGAAGAGCGATGGGGGACGATGAGCCCAAATATTTGAATAGTCCTGAAACGCCAATCTTTAATAAAAGTAAAACTTTATATAATTTCCATCATGCAAGACCACACATACGAAAGAAAGAACAAGTAGTCATTTTTGAAGGCTTTGCCGATTGCATTTCAGCAGTTGGCGCAGGTGTTGAGAATGCGGTCGCTACAATGGGTACTGCCCTGACGGACCAGCATATCCAGCTTTTAAAAAGAAATACTGACCAGATACTTATTTGCTACGATTCGGACTCTGCGGGATTGAACGCTGCCAATCGTGCAGTTAATATGCTACAGGACCAGGAGTTTTCCGTGAAAGTCGCTCTTATGCCTGATAACTTGGACCCCGATGACTACATAAAGGAATTCGGTGAAAAAAGCTTTGTTTCTGAAGTAATAGGGGCCAGTTTAACCTACATGGCATTCAAAATGCATTATTTGCGTCGAGGGAAAAATGTAAATAATGAAGGAGATCGAATTCAATATATCGAAGAAGTCCTTAAAGAAATTTCGCGATTGCCCAATGCAGTAGAGAGGGATCATTATCTTCGGCAGCTATCCTCTGAATTTTCCCTTTCATTGGATGCGCTGGAACAGCAGCAGCGTCAGGTGTTCTTTACGGAACGCAAGAAGGGGACACTGCCGCAGCCAGCAGCCCAAAAGAAAATGGCCCTGCAATATGAGCACAAGTTAAAGCCTGCTCACCATAATGCTGAAACGAAGTTGATTGCCCATATGCTAAAAAGCAGGGATATGACTTTTAAAATTCAGCAGTTGCTTGGGCAAACGGTCTTTCATGTAGATGAACATCAGGCAATCATCACCTATTTATATGCGTTCTATGAAGATGGACACGAACCGGATACAAGCTTTTTCCTTACTTATTTACCGGATCCAAACTTGAGAAGGATCGTTTCGGAAATAGAAATGATGTCAGTGAATGAGGAAGTTACCGATAAAGAACTGACCGATTGTATAAATCAAGTGTTGAAATATGAAAAGTTGTTAAAGATAAAAGAAAAACAAGTTGAAGAAAAAGATGCAGTTAGACGAAGTGATTATGTCACTGCTGCACAAATTGCCATGGAAATCATTAAATTGCGTAAAATGTTGTAGTCGTTTAGGTGTAAGTCCTGGAAGGAGGGGAACTAATGGCTGAAAAACCAGCACGTTCCAAACAAGTTGATAATGAATTTAGCCTTGAACAGGTGAAAGAAAAATTACTAGAGCTAGGTAAAAAACGAGGCTCTTTGACTTTAGAAAAAATCGCTGAAATGATTGGCGGTTTTGAGTTGGATTCCGATCAAATGGATGAGTTCTATGAGGTGTTAGCAGAAAACGGCGTCGAAATACTCACTGATGGTGAGGAAGACGAGGATGAAGATGATCCAGATGAGAAGAAACTTGCAAAAGAAGAAGAGTTTGACTTAAATGATTTAAGTGTTCCTCCTGGCGTTAAAATTAATGACCCGGTACGCATGTATTTAAAGGAAATTGGTCGGGTCGACCTTTTATCGGCAGAAGAGGAAATCTCTTTGGCGACGAGAATTGAAGATGGAGATGAAGAAGCGAAACGCCGTTTGGCAGAAGCTAACCTTCGTCTTGTTGTCAGTATAGCCAAGCGCTATGTCGGACGCGGAATGCTTTTCCTTGATTTGATTCAGGAAGGTAATATGGGACTTATCAAAGCAGTGGAAAAATTTGATTACCGCAAGGGATTCAAATTCAGTACGTATGCAACATGGTGGATTCGCCAAGCGATAACCCGTGCCATTGCCGACCAAGCAAGAACGATCCGGATACCGGTGCATATGGTGGAAACCATTAATAAATTGATCCGTGTCCAAAGACAGCTTCTTCAGGATTTAGGACGTGAACCTTCTCCAGAAGAAATTGCGGAGGATATGGACTTAACTCCTGAAAAAGTTCGTGAAATCTTGAAAATAGCTCAGGAGCCTGTATCATTGGAAACGCCAATAGGTGAAGAAGACGATTCACATTTAGGTGATTTCATTGAAGATCAGGATGCGACTTCCCCATCGGAACATGCAGCATATGAACTATTGAAAGAACAGCTTGAAGACGTATTGGATACTCTTACTGACCGTGAAGAGAACGTCTTGAGACTCCGCTTTGGACTTGATGATGGCCGCACCCGTACACTTGAAGAGGTAGGTAAAGTGTTTGGGGTCACCCGCGAGCGTATCCGTCAAATCGAAGCGAAGGCGCTACGTAAACTGAGACACCCAAGCCGCAGCAAACGCTTGAAAGATTTCCTGGAATAGAATAAATATGCCCTTAACAGAGCCCTCTTTGAATGCCCAGCGTTCGGGAGCGGCTCTTTTTTTTAATTCCAATGTAAAAATATCCTTGGAAGAACAATACTTATCAATTTTTCTGTATAATGGAAATTAATTTTACAAAAGAAACAATTTCACACAAAAAGCTAAGCCATTAAAAAGAAATGATCATCACGGGGATGTGAGATTCATGGATGAGATGAGAAAGAAAATCATCATTCAAGAAATAAACTCCTGGAAGGAAAGTCGTATGCTTCCGGAGCAATATTGTAATTACCTGCTTGCATTATACTGTCAAGGCGAACTGCCGCCATCAAAATCGAATAAAACCGGGAGCAAAAAAAATGACATCTTTTCCGGGGTGTTGATTGGGACCCTTTTTGCATTAATTGTATTTTTGAATTATTTTACTGAAATACCCATAAGAATGCAAATGCTTATGACAACAATTTCAATGCTTGTCTTTGGGCTGGCGGTCAGCCGCTTAAACGGCAGGAAAATCATTTTTCAAATGGCGTTGATGGGAATGGTGCTATCATTGCTATTATTAACTGTCAATTTGGCGGAATTCATGGCACCCGGCAAAGTGGGTATCCTTTATATTTTCTTGTTCATTAATTGCGGACTCTGGATTCTAATGGGCAATAAACTGAAGCTGCTTCATTTTTCCATAGCGGGAGGCCTGGGAGCACTGGTCACTCTTTACTTTTTATTAATATAATTCATGAGATTTCAGCGGTTTTAAATAATGATTTTAGGGTAGTATGAAACATATGTAAGAAAAAGTAAAATTGTTTGGAAATATACATAAGTTTTTGACAATTTTAAGAAATTATATAATATCTTCTATTTTTGGGCTTTTACTTGAAACTCTTTTCAAGTAAAATAATATATAGCTGTTTGTATATAATATTAAATATGGTAAGTTAAGGTTCTACATAGGGGAGGAAATACTATGAATCGCAATCCAGTAATGCCTTTTATTATTATCATGGTTTTTGGTATTGGACTTATGTTTTTACTTTCGTTTAAAGGTTTGGGTGATGCCAAAGATCTTGCTAAGGAAAAAGAGGGCGGCGAAAAGACAGAAGAAAAAGAAAGCGCCTCGGCATCACCTGAGGACATCTATAAGCAAACTTGTATCTCTTGTCATGGTGACGCCTATCAAGGCGGTGTCGGACCTGCACTAAAAGGAGTTGGCGACCATCTGTCGGTTGACGAGGTTAAAGACGTGATCACTAATGGACGAGGTGGAATGCCACCAGGTTTAGTCGAAGAACAGAACATTGACGCCATGGCCGAATATATTCATGGACTGAAATAATTCATGAAACTGACTCAAGAAATCGTTGGAAGGCGACTTTTTGAGTCAGTTTTTCATTTATTCAGAAAAGGAAGATTCCGGATGGGTGGTTTCTTTTGCCCACTGATAGAAAGAGCCCTATTTCTCCTTTCTGTAATTTTTCGATTGAACTTGGTATAATCGAATGGGAAACTAATTATAGTAAGACATTATTTGAATTAAGAGAGTTGATAAATATGAATCATGAAAAACTATCGATGAGATTAGAACGTGTTGCCATACATATACCAAAAGGAAGCATCCTTGCAGATATAGGTTCAGACCATGCTTACTTGCCTTGCTATGCGGTGACTAATGGCTTGTGTGACAGCGCTATAGCTGGTGAGGTTGTAGAAGGGCCCTATCAGTCAGCACGCAAGCAAGTGGCAATGACGGGGCTTGAGGACAAGATAGAGGTCCGTAAAGGAGATGGGCTTGAAGTATTGAATCCCGATGAAGCGACATGCATTACGATTGCAGGCATGGGAGGGACTTTAATATCAAGTATATTGGAAAGCGGAAAAGGGAAACTCGGCAAGGCAGAAAGGCTTATCCTTCAGCCTAATGTCGGTGCTGCGAATGTTCGCAGCTGGCTAATCGATAACGGCTGGGAACTTAGTGGAGAGGAAATCCTTGAGGAAGATGGGAAAATCTACGAGATCTTAATTGCCGAAAAAGGAGACCCGCTCCGTCCTTATGGGGTAAACAAGCAAGCTGGCCTCACTTTCGGTCCATACCTAAGAGAGCAATTCAGTGACATTTTCATAAAAAAATGGCAGCTTGAGAAAAAACATTTGGAAAGAATCATCGAACAATTGGATGAAAGCGGAAGAAGCGGGCTGGAAGCGAAGCGCAATGAATTAAAATCCCAAATTTCAGTAATTGAGGAGGTACTTAAAGGTTGAAGACAGTGAATGGTCACAAAATCATTGAAACGTTTGAACAATTCTCCCCAAAGCATTATGCAATGGAGGGAGATCCGATCGGGCTGCATGTCGGTCAGCTCAATAAGCCGGTTACTAAAGTGCTGATTGCCCTTGATGTGCTGGAAGAGGTTGTAGACGAAGCGATAGAACATGGCGTGGAATTGATCATCGCCCACCATCCGCTTATATATCGACCATTGAAAAGGATTGATACAAACGCAGCTGGAGGTCGCATCATCGAAAAGCTGATCAAACATGATATCGCTGTTTATGCTGCACATACCAATTTGGATGTTGCTAAGGGCGGGGTGAATGATTTACTTGCCGAAGCGCTACAATTGCAGGACACAGAGGTATTGATTCCAACTTACGAGACAGCTCTAAAGAAATTGGTCGTATATGTTCCAAAGACCGACGAACAAAAGGTGAGAGAAGCCCTAGGTAAGGCAGGGGCGGGAGCGATCGGGAATTACAGCAATTGTTCGTTTTCGGGGGAAGGTACCGGACGCTTCTTGCCAGGTGAAGGCAGTGAACCGGTAATTGGCTCTAAAGGAAAGCTTGAAGAAGTAGCTGAAATGCGGGTTGAAACGATATTCCCGGAAAATATCGAGAAGAAAGTGCTAGCTGCGATGATTAAAGCCCATCCATATGAAGAAGTTGCTCACGATATATATAAACTGGAGAATAAAGGGGAGTCTCTTGGCTTAGGGAAGATTGGTGTACTTGCTGAAGAAATGACACTTGAACAATTTTCCGAACATGTGAAGCGGACACTCGATGTTGAAAAGGTGCGTGTCGTTGGAGATTTGCAAAGTCCGATAAAAAAAGTGGCCGTTTTGGGCGGGGACGGCAATAAATACTTTACGGCAGCGAAATTCAAGGGAGCAGATGTATACGTTACAGGTGACATGTATTACCATACAGCTCATGACGCGATGATGATTGGATTGAATATCGTGGATCCAGGCCACAATGTTGAAAAGGTGATGAAAAAAGGTGTAGCACGAATCCTTGAAAAAATGTGCCGCGAAAAGAACTACGATGTGGAATTCATTCCATCCCGGCTGAATACAGACCCTTTCCGCTTCATTTAAATAACACGAAAAAGGCAGCCTTTAGTGGCTGCCTTTGTTTTTGTTCAATCATTTCTTCACTTTAATCTTAGGTAAAATCTTATGCAATGGCGTTTTCTTTTCGGTATTCCAAGTCGATTCATCATTTGCTTCATATTGCTCTAGAAATGCGATAACTTCTTTGGTGATCGGAGTTGGTGTAGAAGCCCCCGAAGTGACGGCAACCGTTTCTGCATCTTTTAGCCATTCAAGGTTCAGCTCGGAAATGTCAGCGATTCGATAAGCTCGCGTGCCGGCAATCTCTTTGGAAACTTGTGCAAGGCGGTTTGAATTATTACTCTTGGGGTCCCCGACAACGATTAAAACATCAGCTTCGCCAGCTTGCTCGGCAACCGCTTCTTGGCGAACCTGTGTCGCTAAACAAATTTCCTTATGGACTTCGGCATGTGGGAACTTTTCCTTGACCTTATCCATGATATCCAAAACATCCCATTGGCTCATCGTTGTTTGATTGGTGACAATGATCTTATCACTATTCAAAGTCAAAGCTTCCACATCTTCATCCTTTTGGACCAAGTGAACGACATCGGGAGCAACTCCGACAGCACCCTCTGGTTCCGGGTGGCCTTTTTTGCCAATATAAATGATTTGATAGCCTTCCGCTTCTTTTTCCCGAATTAAGTCATGTGTTGCGGTAACATCGGGACATGTTGCATCGAGCGTGACAAGACCTTTTTTCTCAGCGATTTTTCTAATCTCAGGTGAAACGCCGTGAGCAGTAAAGATGACGGTTCCGCTGTCCACCTGTTCGATGATATCGTTGCGGTTGCTGCCGTCCAATGTGATTATGCCTTCTTCTTCAAACGCATCCGTCACATGTTTGTTATGCACGATCATTCCTAAAATGTAAATGGGACGTGGCAAGGTTTTATCTAAAGCCGCATTTCGGGCGATGACCATGGCATCGACAACGCCATAACAATAGCCGCGCGGGGAAATTTTAATCACTTTCATCTATGTGTCCTCCTTCAAGGCAAGAAACTCTCACTTTTTATACCTTTCTATTATATAAGACCATAGATGATATTACAAAACATCATATTTACATAAAATCAGTTATTGGTGAATTTTTGTAGACTTTAAATATAAAGCTTGGGACCGGATGATCTTTTCCTTCTGGTTTCGGAATGAACTTGGGTGATGGGGTTAGCTTCATTAACTTTTTCTTTTTTCTTCGAATCCGTTTTTACATCATTGTTTTTTTGTGCCTCAACATTTGGCTCGCTTTCAACGGAAGCTCCCTGGTCCTCGGTATCACCGGCGGATGATATGCTCCGGAAAACTTTCCACATGGAAGGCAGGTTTTTAATCACTGGTCCGTATTGTTCCACCATAGGCGTGAATTGTTCTGCTGCTTGCAACACTTTTTGCGTGTTGGATAGCATATTATTAAGGGAATCGGGATTTTTTAATGTTTCTAAGATACCGCCTCCGCTGCTTCTTGAAGAACCTTGGTTATTGGAAGCAGCTGGCGCAAACAAATTGGGTGAAGCTGCTTTTTTTTTCGACTTACCAAGTATTTTTGACAATAACCCTTCTTTCTTTGCTGGCGGCATTTCCTGCCGCTGCGGTTGGATGAAAGGGCCTCGGAAACCTTGTGGTCCCTGTGGCCCCTGCCGTCTGTTTTGAACCATCGGCCGCTGCAGCTGCTGATAAGGGTGGGGAATTTGCGGTGACTGTCTGAATGGAGCAGGGTGCTGCTGCATCCTTCGGCCATTGGGTGGCTGAAAACCGGGTCCAGGTTGACGATTATTATTTGGGAACATAGGTTTCACCTCCTCAGATTTTATATGCTGGTGTAATCTTCTATATAAATTATGCAACTCGACAAAAAAGGTTTGAGGAAAGAGTGACTGGGCAGTTGTGAAGTAACCGGAAAGAAGGTAAGATGGTAACGGTAGTCTTTTAGCTCCATGTCTGCGGGGGATACGCTATGACCAGGACAGGGGCTTTTCATTTGCAGGAGTCCATTTTAAGAGAACTAGCCTCAGCGCATGCGCTTTTTGTGATTTAAGTAAATGGGTCACAGTGAAAAAAGTTGATTGCCTGCCCATTTTGGGACAATCCCTATTTTCTTCACGAGCAACCCAGGCGCTTGCGCTTTTTGTGTAATCCAGCTTCAGCGCCTAGCTCGTTGTGAAAAAGAGGATTGCCCTCACAAGGCAAAAAGCGCCTTATGGGTCAATCCCTATTTTCTTCACGAGCAACCCAGGCGCTTGCACTTTTTGTGTAATCCAGCTTCAGCGCCTAGCTCGTTGTGAAAAAGAGGATTGCCCTCACAAGGCAAAAAGCGCCTTATGGGTCAATCCCTATTTTCTTCACGAGCAACCCAGGCGCTTGCGCTTTTTGTGTAAAATTTATTATAATAACAGGACATGTCTAATGACTGACAGGATAAAGGAGTTTTTTGATGAAACAAAATCAATTTGAACGATTTAATTTGAAAAGCTACATTCTAGATGCGGTTCGTACTTTAGGGTTCGATAAGCCGACGGAAATTCAAGAGCGCGTGCTTCCGTCGCTTATAAAGGGAAGTAGCTTAATTGGCCAGTCGCAGACAGGTACAGGAAAGACACATTCCTATTTGCTGCCGATCATGAACAGGCTTGATGCTGGTAAAAATGAGGTTCAAGCGATTATTTCCGCACCAACCCGTGAGTTAGCGAACCAAATCTACAAAGAAGCTTTGAAAATTGCTGACCATTTCCCTGAGGATGAGCAGATTCAAGTCCGTTGTTTCATCGGTGGTACTGATAAACAGCGAATGATAGATAAATTGAAGACACAGCCGCAACTGGTAATCGGTACGCCGGGCCGGATCAAGGATTTGGTTGAAGCTCAGGCACTACAGGTGTATACAGCGAAAATGCTTGTAGTCGATGAAGCGGACCTTATGCTAGACATGGGGTTCATTGAAGATGTCGATTTATTTGCATCACGTATGGCTGAAAAAATTCAAATGCTTGTCTTTTCGGCAACCATCCCAGAAAAATTGAAGCCGTTTTTAAATAAATATATGGAGAATCCAAAGTATGTTCAAGTGAATCCAAAGCAGGCGACCGCTTCGAAAATTGAACATGTTCTTGTACCGCTTCGCCACCGTAACAGAGAGCAGTTGCTTCATGATATTATCGTTCGTTATAATCCATATTTGGCGATCGTTTTCACGAACACAAAGAAAATGGCGGATCATGTGGCTAACTCCTTGATCGAAAAAGGGTTGAATGTCGGCCGTATTCATGGTGATTTATCGCCTCGTGAGCGTAAAAAAATGATGAAGCAAATCAATGATTTGGAGTATCAATTCATCGTTGCGACAGATCTGGCTTCCCGTGGAATCGATATTGAAGGTGTAAGTCATATCATTAACTATGAATTGCCTTCAGATTTGGATTTTTACATCCATAGGACGGGAAGGACGGCTCGTGCCGGATATTCAGGCATTGCCACTACCATTTACGATACATCCGATGAAGATTCATTGAACCGCCTTGAAAAAATGGGCATTGAATTCCGTGATGCCGATATCCAAAACGGTGATTGGGTTGATATCGATGAGCGTAATAAACGGAAAAACCGTAAAAAACAAAAATCTGATATCGATGTTAAAGCGAGCAGGCACGTCAAGAAGCCGACTAAAGTCAAGCCAGGATATAAGAAGAAAATTCAACGAGATGTGGAAAACTTTAAAAAACGCGAACGTCGTATACAGAGAAAGAAATAGGGGAGAAATCAGATGCTGAAGATTGGATCGCATGTTTCAATGAGCGGGAAAGGTATGCTTCTTGCTGCGAGTCAAGAAGCGGCTTCGTATGGCGCCAACACATTCATGATCTATACAGGGGCCCCTCAAAATACAAGACGTAAAAAAATCGAGGATTTAAATATCGAAGCCGGAAGACTGCATATGGAGGAGAATGGAATCAGCAATATCGTTGTTCATGCCCCGTATATCATTAATATAGGAAATACCACGAATCCAGCCACATACGAGCTTGGAGTCAACTTCTTACGCAGCGAAATCGATCGGACTGAAGCGATTGGCGCAAGGCAGATCGTACTTCATCCAGGTGCGCATGTTGGTGGAGGCAGTGAACTGGGAATCAAGAGAATCATCGAAGGTTTGAATGAAGTGCTGACTGCCGACGATAAAGTTCAGATTGCTCTTGAAACGATGGCGGGTAAAGGTACTGAATGTGGCAGGTCTTTCGAGGAGCTGGCGATGATCATTGATGGTGTAACCCATAATGAAAAATTATCGGTATGCTTCGATACTTGCCATACTCACGATGCCGGATATAATATCATTGATGATTTTGATGGCGTACTGAATGAATTTGATAAATTGGTTGGTGTTGACCGCATCAAAGTCCTTCATATTAACGATAGCAAAAACGAACGCGGCATGCGTAAGGACCGCCATGAAAACATTGGATTTGGTCATATCGGTTTTAAGGCGTTAAATGATATTGTCCACCATCCACAATTAAGCACCGTTCCGAAAATCCTGGAAACACCTTATGTAGGGGAAGACAAAAAAGACAAAAAGGCACCATATAAATTTGAAATTGATATGTTCAAGAATAATCAATTCGAAGAAGATTTATTGGAAAAAATCAAATTCCAACAATAATCATAATAGAAAGGGACGATTCATCGAAATAAAGATGAATCGTCCTTTCATTTTGCATTTGGTTTAAGTATGCCCATTCAAAGACTGCCGGAAGGTAGGCTAAGATCCTTTAAAAAGTGGAAGTAAGGTTGTTAAAAAGGGATTCTATTTCCCTGGCTGTGCTTGCTCCGGCAACTTTTGTAATTTGACCAAGTACGTTCTGTCTTTGACGTATATCAAAAATGTTAATATTTTTACCTGCTAGAAGTGCAGTAATATCCTGTGCTTGTTTTTGGGTAAGTGCAACCTTATGCTGTTTAGCAAGGGAAAGCAATTCATCAGGGCGTATACTGTTGATTTTATGATTGACCATCATTTCAAATAATTTCAAACAATCTCCTCCTTTGTTAAAACATATGAAGGGGGAAGACGTAAGTGAACATGAAACTTTATTTGATTTTTGGGAAATTGTTTAAGCTAACATTTTTTTGGTGGTTCAGGGCCGATCGGCACTTGTTCAAAGGACCGGATTCTTTACATCTGGACTTCTTTGATTTATACTAACGATTGTTAATCGTAATGATTCTTAAAAAATAGGTGATCTCTTTGGATAATGTAGTAAACCCCATAGTTAAATTTGAAGATATATCTTACAAATATACAAAAGATCTAGTGCTGGAACATGTTTCGCTTGAAATTCCCAGAGGGGCCTTCCTAGCTATCGTCGGGCCGAATGGATCAGGTAAATCAACGCTTTTGAAGTTGCTGCTTGGTCTGTTCAAGCTCCAAAAGGGGAAAATTGAAATATTCGGGGAAGACATTCGACGCTTTAAAGATTGGCAAAAGGTCGGGTTCGTTTCCCAAAAGGCGAATTCCTTCAACTCAGGATTCCCTGCCACTGTATTTGAGGTGGTTCAGAGCGGTTTGACCAAAAAAATAGGCTTATTCAAGTTCGCTGGCAAAGAGGATAAGCAAAAGGTGAAGAAGGCTCTGGAATCCGTGGGCATGCTTGAATATCAGAACCGTAATATCGGGGAATTGTCCGGAGGCCAGCAGCAGAGGGTATTCATTGCTCGTTCACTGGTAAGCGAGCCGGAATTGATGATATTGGATGAGCCCACGGTTGGCGTTGACTCAAAAAACGTCCACCAATTTTATGAAATGCTTGAGATGTTGAATAAAAAATTAGGAATAACCCTGATTTTAGTAACTCATGATGTTGGTACTGTGACCGATAAAGTCACACATGTCGCCTGCTTAAATAAAAAGCTTCATTTTCACGGGGATGCCTGTGAATATAATGAGTTGGATGAAGGTGAACTCTCGTCCATTTATGGACATGGAGTCCAATTTTTAAATCATGATCATTAATATGTTTTGGAGGATAGCCCAATGATATCGGGGATATTGCAATTTGAATTTTTGCAGAACGCATTCTTGACCGGAATCATCATCGGAGCGATTGCGCCATTAGTGGGCGTTTTTGTCGTGGTAAGGCGGATGTCGATGATTTCCGATGCGCTCAGTCATGTAGCGCTTGCTGGAATAGCGTTTAGTTTATTGCTGCAGAAGAGCTTTCTATCTCTAGCAGGATTGAATCCACTTTATATAGGAATGGCGTTTTCTGTAGGTGGTTCATTATTCATTGAAAAATTAAGAGGGGTTTACAAGCATTACCAAGAGCTTGCAATCCCGATCATAATGTCCGGCGGCATGGGACTTAGTGTCATTTTCATATCCATTGCAGATGGTTTCAATACCGATTTATATGGTTATTTATTCGGCAGTGTCAGTGCCGTCAGCCGGGCGGACTTGTATGTCATTTTGGCAGTGGGGATAGTCGTTGCCTTGATGCTCACCTTATTGTATAAAGAATTATTTCTGTTATCTTTTGATGAAGAGCATGCCAAAGCGTCTGGAATACCTTATAAAGCGATTCATTTTATTTTTATTGTCATGGTCGCATTGGTCATTGCCGCTTCCATGAAAATCATTGGCATATTACTTGTTTCTTCGCTCATGACGCTCCCGGTAGCTGCTAGTCTCCGCTTTGCGAAGGGCTTTAAGCAGATGATTGGTTATTCGGTATTATTCGGTGAAGTTTCTGTCATAGGCGGATTATTTTTATCATACAACCTTGATCTCGCTCCAGGTGGGACCATTGTAATAATAGCTGTGCTAATTCTCATCTTGTCAATTTTGTTTGATAAGTGGAAAAATCGATAGATGGGGTGATGTATTTTGAACGTAACTACAGCCATGCAACTATTAAAAGATAAAGGTTTTAAACATACAGGAAAGAGGGAAGAAATGCTTCAGCTTTTCTCTTCCAGCGATAAATATTTAACGGCAAAAGATGTATTGGAGAATATGAAACAGGATTATCCTGGTTTAAGCTTCGATACGATTTATAGAAATCTTTCCTTATTTGTTGAACTGGGCATCTTTGAAACGACCGAGTTGGAAGGGGAGAAGCATTTTCGTTTTACATGCGGTCATTCTTCCCACCATCACCACTTCATCTGTTTGAATTGTGGAAAAACGAAAGAAATCGAATTGTGCCCGATGCAGGAACTTGAGGAAAGCTTGAAGGACTACGATGTTTCGGGGCATAAATTCGAAATTTACGGACGCTGTCCCGCATGTAGCGTTTCTTTGGAAGCATAAAAACCATTGACCTCAGTCAATGGTTTTTTCTTGTCTCATTTTATAGTTACTGGTTTCCCTGACATCCAATTATTCACCCAGGCAGAGGCTTCTTGCCAATTGTTGACCCGAATCACCCTTTCAGGCACGGGATCTTGGTTATAAGGGGTATTAAATAAAATCACGGGTATTTTACACTCTTCTGAAATCGCCACTGCATTATCGTGCTTGTCCTCTAAAAAGAGATCGACTTCGAATTTTTTGGCCGCAGCCACTTTATCGTGTGAACCTACAAGCTCTATATGATCATATAGGACTTCATTCGTCGTGAACCAATTTTTGGTTACATCCAATAAACGGTTGCTCCTGGCACTGATGAAATAAAGGTTAGCTTGTTCTGTCCATTTTTCCAATACATCTTTCGCACCCTCAGCCAATAATGATTCGGAATAGATGAGTGGCTCGCTCTCAATGAACCATTTTGTGAAATCCTCTTTTGGAATATTCACGAAGGGGAATAAGTCATATTCGGTAATGTCTTCATAAGCTAAATTCAGCTGAAAAGCTTTATTTAAAAAGGGGACCATGGAATCAGGTCTTGTAACAGTCCCGTCTATA
This sequence comes from Peribacillus simplex NBRC 15720 = DSM 1321, assembly GCF_002243645.1. Taxonomy (NCBI): domain Bacteria; kingdom Bacillati; phylum Bacillota; class Bacilli; order Caryophanales; family Bacillaceae; genus Peribacillus; species Peribacillus simplex. Next base: position 4,459,032 of record NZ_CP017704.1, read on the forward strand.
TCGATGCCAAAACGTTTTTTCATGATGAATCTCTCCTCATTTTCAATACTTGTAATAGTGTAACATATCCCATCATAGCTTTGGTAAAAACCCGTATTTATTTCCAAGACAAGAAACCATTTTCACGTTGGTTCCTGCAATTTTTACATACACTATAAATGCTTCACAAACGAAAGTGAGGGATGCACGAATGGAAAAAGATCAATACTCCAGTATTGACGATGAAATGCAATTGGCGAAAGAGGGCAGTGAACCAACCGTTGTGGATGATCAGCTTCATGAGCGGTATTATAATGAAGATACACCTGAAGATGACAGACGATATGAAAGCCGAGGGACCATAAACAATATGGATAACCGGTATAAGGAAGAAACGTCTGCCGAAATTTCAACACCGCCTCAGCTAATCAGATCTTATAAGGATGAGCCTGCAGAGGCTGATGGTTCCGGGGATGTGGCATCAAGAGGGAAAGCGATTGGTGTCATAGCTTTGATCATCTCCATTTTATCTTTATTCATGATGCCTTTCATTTTAGGGATTGTGGGTATCATTGTAGGGATAGTGGCCAGAAGCCGGGGATCGAATTTGGGTACTTGGGCCATCGGCATTGGTGCAGTCTCCATCATCGTTGGCATATTCATCCTGCCGTTCTTTTAAGCAGCATTAAACCCTTTGATGTCATTTTTCAAAATGCATCAAAGGGTTTTTCAAATGATATAAAACAAAAAATCCCGATAATGAAAATTCGGGATTTTTTGTTTTATTTATTTAGTAAAGCTGCAGCAGCAGCTTCCGCTCTTTGTTTTTCATAGTACTCTTCAGCGATTTTGTCAATTTCCTTTTTCAGTTCCTCGACCATTGTCTCTTCAGGCACTTTACGTACGATTTGACCTTTTCTAAACAGTAATCCTTCACCACGGGCACCGGCTATGCCGATATCAGCCTCACGGGCTTCTCCAGGGCCGTTTACCGCACAACCAAGCACAGATACCTTGATTGGTGCTTTAACTGTCTGGATGTACTCTTCAACCTCGTTGGCGATGGAAATCAAATCAATCTCGATTCGACCGCAAGTAGGGCAGGAAATTAAAGTGGCCATATTAGAAGCAAGGCCAAATACTTTTAGAAGTTCCCTTGCCACCTTCACTTCTTCGACAGGATCGGCACTTAAGGAAACACGCATCGTGCTTCCGATACCCTGACTTAAGATGGCACCTAGTCCGGCAGCGCTTTTTACGGTCCCGGAGAACAGTGTACCTGATTCAGTTATCCCAAGATGTAAAGGATAATCGAATGCTTTTGAAGCTTTTTCATATGCTTCGATGGCTAAATTCACATCGGAAGCTTTCATGGAAACGATAATGTCATGAAAATCGAGATCTTCCAGGATCTTGATATGGTGTAAAGCACTTTCCACCATTCCATCAGCAGTCGGGAAGCCATATTTCTCGATGATTTTCTTCTCGAGAGAACCAGCATTGACCCCGATGCGGATTGGGATTCCTTTAGCCTTCGCAGCTTTTACGACTGCTTCAACCTTTTCACGGCGTCCGATGTTACCAGGATTTATCCTGATCTTATCCGCTCCGCCTTCAATTGCCTTCAGAGCAAGTTTATAATCGAAATGAATATCGACTACAAGAGGGATGTTTATCCGTTTTTTTATCTCAGAGATCGCGTCAGCTGCTCTTTCATCCGGACAGGCGACACGTACGATTTGACATCCCGCTTCTTCAAGACGAAGGATTTCTGCTACCGTTGCTTCAACATCATGTGTTTTTGTAGTTGTCATGCTTTGTACTATAACTTCATTATTGCCGCCAATCGTTAAGTTTCCGACTTTAATTGGCCGCGTCTTGGTGCGATGTATGATTTCACTCAAGTGGAATTCTCTCCTTTAGGAAAAAATCAGTTTTGATTTTTAATTTGTTTCTCTGAAATATTGTATCAATGTACATACCGCTTGACAAGGAAATAGGACGCATATTCTTTTTTCGATACGAATCATTTCCTATTTTTAGATATATCCAAGGCTTGGAAATCCCTCTTAATGGTTCTTGTGAAGGCGCAGAACCCCATTTGACAGTCATTTATAAACGGGAATCTTATATGTTTTGCCAATCTGCATATTTTCGGGATTCAATCCTTCATTCAAACTTTGAAAGTCAGAGATGATCGTTTCGATTGGCTGATTGGATCCGCCTTTTGCCGTTTCAACGATGGAGAGTAAGGTATCCCCGGGTTTCATGGTGATTTCTTTATAAGCGGCAGATGGTGCGGATGCAGGCTGGCTGGCCGGCACGGCCGGTTCGCCCGTAGAGGCCGGTGGATGGGAAGCCGGCAGGGTACCCGTAGTCAGATCAAAATAAATAATAAATAAAGTGAAACAGAATGAGATAAAAAGCAGTAGCCGTTTCAATTTTCCATCCTCCCAAGCTTGTCTTTAATTCATCTATACTTGGAGGGGGCAAAAAATATGCCTAAAAATGGGCGACTTTTCAAATGGAATGTGAGAGTGACCATTCAAATTTTTTATTTCAGTTGAGTAACATCCTTATTATTAGAATGAGTGCTAAGAAAGGAGCGAATTTCCTTTGGGGTCAGACCACTCTTTTTTGCCTCCATTACGAGTAACAACCACTGTACATCAATATGACTCTCCTTCACGTCTATCACCTCTTAAATACTATTTCAACCATAAGTATAGGAATAACTTGGTGAGTATTTTGTCGAATTAAGTAGATATAAAAAAATGATGACTATAGTCATATGCGGGAAAAAGAATGGATTACCGATTTTAAGCAAGCAAAAAGATCCGGACAGGTGGGTCCGGATCTTTTTGCTTTTAGGGTCAATTTTCAATTTTATCGGCTGATGTTTCTTTAATGGATAAATATAACATCATCAATGTAACAAACCAGCTAATGATTGAAGCGAATGGTACAATAGCTTGAAAAGCATCCATGATGGTGAAGAATATGGTGGCAAGCGTAATGCTGTAAGCAGCAATTCTCCATAGATGCCTATAGGAAAGAGAACGGCCAAGAGCATTTTTGAAAAGAAGGCCGAAAGCGGCAAGGATTGTCACTTTAATGAAGATACCGCTAGCGGTAAACAGGTATAATATAAGTAGAAGCAATGGAAGGATGATCGGCAGCACAGATTCAACTGAATCAAGCCAAGCGGATATTTCCTGATTATCTCCCTCCAGAACGGAATATGGAGAGGATTGTACGTTGCCTCCGGATACGAAAACCAGATCAGACTTTAAAAGCGCGACAGCCTCATCAGCTTTTGTAGCTACTTCTTCCGGGGTCAAGGTCCCCGTACCATCTACAAAAATTTGATATCCGTTTTTATTCAGGCTAAATGGCTCATCTTTTTCAGTCGTCAACGTGCCATTTTTGATTTCAAATGCCGGTAAGTCCTCAGATACTGTTTCGTGCATGGCATCTATCCCGTGAACTATCATTGTACCGAAATAAAAAGCTGAAGGGAGAAAGGCGATGAGACTTATAAAGAATACGAATAAAATCGTTTTCCCGATACCTTGGTTTTGAAAGGAAGCGATATCTTTAGGAGAATATAAGCTTACCCACAGTTGTTTGAATATGTTCAATGTTTTCAGCACCTAACTATATAAGATTCCTAACCAATTTTAACTATATGGGAAAAATAAAACAACCTGTATTCTGCTTCATTGGTTTCAACCATCAGTAAAGAGGCAATTATGGAGAGATAAAGGCAAATTATAAATGAAATGAGAAAGGGGCGTTTTAGTTATGGATACACTATTTTGGATAATAATTATCCTCATGTTCATAATGGGCTTTGTCGGTCTGATTTTTCCGATCATACCAAGTGTTTTATTCATTTTCGGCGGAATATTGTTATATGGACTATTTTATTCATTTGAACCATTTGGTTGGTTTTTCTGGACGGTCCAAATTTTATTCGTCATCCTTTTATTCGCAGCTGATTATATTGCGAACATGGTCGGGGTCAAAAAATATGGCGGCACGAAAGCGGGAATTTGGGGCAGTACGATTGGGCTTCTGGTCGGGCCATTCGTGATTCCCTTCGTCGGAATACTAATAGGTCCATTCATCGGGGCATTCCTGGCAGAGATCCTAGTACATAAAAAAGACCCGGTCACTGCTTCCAAAATCGGCCTTGGTTCCGTTGTAGGCTTTATAAGCAGCGTAATCACAAAAGGCATCATTCAACTTCTGATGATTGGATATTTTATATTCGTGGTATTCTCATAGGAAATATAATCGAAAAATGAAAAATTGAGGCATAAGGTTTGAAACGGTTACAAAAATTTGATACTCTATTGCTAGCGAGCTTTAGGTATCTTTCGAGAACTGAAGCCCTCAAAAAAACAGCTTACATAGGGAGGAATTTTATTATGGCTTTTGAACTTCCACAATTACCGTATGCATATGATGCATTAGAACCACACATCGACAAAGAAACAATGAACATTCACCACACTAAACATCACAACACATATGTGACAAACCTGAACAATGCGCTAGAAGGCAACCAAGAACTTCTAAGCAAAAGCGTTGAAGAAATCGTCGCTAACCTTGACGCAGTACCTGAAGCTGTTCGTACAGCTGTACGCAACAATGGTGGCGGACATGCTAACCACACTTTATTCTGGGAAATCCTTTCACCTAACGGCGGCGGACAACCAACTGGTGAATTAGCGGATGCTATCACTTCAAAATTCGGAAGCTTTGACAGCTTTAAAGAAGAGTTCGCTAAAGCGGCTACTACTCGTTTTGGATCTGGCTGGGCTTGGCTTGCAGTCAACAATGGTGAGTTGGAAGTAACAAGTACACCGAACCAAGACAATCCATTATCAGAAGGTAAAACACCGCTTCTTGGATTGGACGTTTGGGAGCATGCTTACTACCTAAACTACCAAAACCGTCGTCCTGAATACATCAATTCTTTCTGGAATGTTGTAAACTGGGATGAAGTTGCAAAACGTTACAGCGCTGCTAAATAATTTGTAATTAGTTAACAAAAGACGGGAATCCTCTTTTCAGGGGAGCCCGTCTTTTTTTGTTTCTTTTATATGGCTTTTATGAAACCAGTATAAGTGCAACTACTTCTCTGTCTTCGCCAGTCGAAGAGTTTTCTTTACACTGATCTTGATTTAAAAGGAAAACTCTTAAGGAAACCAGTGTAAGTGCAACTACTTCTCTGTCTTCGCCATTCTGTCTCGCCAGTCAAAGAGTTTTCTTTATACTGTTCTTGATGTAAAAGGAAGAGCTTTAAGGAAACCAGTGTAAGTGCAACTACTTCTCTGTCTTCGCCATTCTGTCTCGCCAGTCGAAGAGTTTTCTTTACACTGATTTTGATATAAAAGGAAAGCTCTTAAGGAAACCAGTGTAAGTGCAACTACTTCTCTGTCTTCGCCAGTCGAAGAGTTTTCTTTACCTTTTTTCACATAAATTCTTTTGTTTTTTCAAACACTAGAGTGGAATTTAAAGGAGAGTTAAAACAATGGGTATTTTAGAGAGATGGTTGGGTGAAGCGGGAGGGAAGAAGGATCTGCACCTCCTTTTGTTTATTGGCGGGCTGTACAGCCTAAGTATTGCTTTATCCAATACATTCGTTAATGTGTACTTGTGGAAACAATCCGGTCAAATTGTTGATATTGCCGTATATAATCTAACCGTGGTGCTTTTTCAACCGCTTACTTTTGTCTTTGCTGGCAGGCTGGCGAAAAAGGTTGATCGAATCATTGTTTTGCGTCTGGGTGTTATCTTTTTGGCCCTATTTTATTTATCAGTCCTATTGGTCGGCACACGGGCAACGGATTTCCTTTGGTTGCTTGGAGGACTGTTAGGAATCGGTTATGGGTTTTATTGGCTTGCCTATAATGTATTGACTTTTGAGATAACTGAACCGGAAACAAGGGATTTCTTCAATGGTTTCTTAGGGATTTTATCATCACTTGGGGGAATGGTCGGTCCGATTCTTTCAGGGTTCATCATTTCGAGGCTTGAAAAATTCACGGGATATTCCATTGTATTCGGATTGTCTTTGCTATTGTTTTCCGTTGCGGTGTTTCTTAGCTTTTCGTTAAAAAGACGTCCAGCGCATGGCAGATACTGTTTCCTTCGGATATTGCAGGAACGGAAAAATAATCGGAATTGGCTCTTGATCACTCGTGCTCACTTTTTTCAAGGGATACGAGAGGGCACATTCATGTTCATCATTTCGATTATCGTTTTCATTCAGACGGATAGTGAACTTGCCTTAGGGAGCTATGGTCTGTTAAATTCGGCCATATCATTCGTTGCGTATTTTTTTGCTTCACGATATATAAAACAGCCGATGCGAAAAAAAGCGATTCTTATTGGAGGAATCCTGTTGTATGCAGGGGTCTTATTGATTGCATTTGATATCACATTCGGGAAGCTTCTCATTTATGGGGCAATCGTCGCTACCGCTTATCCTATTCTTTTGGTCCCTTATATATCATTGACTTATGACATTATAGGCCGCGCTTGGAAAGCAGCGGAAATGAGGATTGAATATATCGTTGTCCGGGAACTGTTCGTTCATATTGGAAGGATTGTATCCATATCAGGATTCATACTTTCCGTCATGTTTTTCGACCTAAAGCAATTACTGCCGATTTATCTGTTAATCGTCGGTGCAGGGCATACCGTGATATATTGGTTTGTACGGAAAATCGATATCATTGACCAAGATTGAAAAGAGGCCTTGGAGGCCTCTTTTCAATATACATGACTTACGGTTTTAGGATTTATGAGCCGTAAGTCACTTTTTATGTTAAGTTCGTTAGATGTTTAATATTTCTAGAACACTAAGGTAGAAAAAAATATAAATGTTCTATAGAATAGTATAGGACTATTATGACTATGTAAAAAGGATGTGTGGCTTAGTGTGAATAAAAAGAAAAAGAAAAAGACGCATGTGCCTTTCAGATTGAATATTCTTTTCTTTTTAGTGTTTGTTTTGTTTTCCGCTTTAATTTTACGCTTGGGTGTTGTTCAGATTGTTTATGGTGATGATTACCGGCGTGAGATTGAAAGAACAGAGGAAGTGACCGTGAATAATTCGGTGCCCCGTGGGAAAATGTATGACCGTAATTTAAAACTGATGGTCGATAACCAACCACTGGATGCAATTACATATACACGAAAGCAAGGTACGAAACAAACAGAAATGGTGGAGACGGCTGAGAAACTCGCGAAGTTGATCGATAAAGAAACAAATAAAGTGACTGAGCGCGATAAAAAGGATTTTTGGATTTTAAATAATCCAAAGTTGGCCGAGAAAAAGATTACGGATAAAGAGCGGAAAAAAGTGGAAGAGGGCGAGATGGAAGAAAGTGATTTGTATAAGCTTCAGCTTGATCGGATTACTTTAGACGAAATGAAGCTTTCGGAAAAAGATCTGGAAGTCCTTGCTATATATAGGGAATTTGCAAGCGGATATGCCCTTACCCCGCAAATTGTGAAAAACAAGAAAGTAACAAAAGAAGAATTCGCCAAAGTGAGTGAAAACCTTGATTCGCTTCCTGGGGTCGATATATCAACAGATTGGGATCGTTTTTATACATATAATAAAACACTTAAATCTGTATTAGGTAAAGTTTCTTCATCTGAAGAGGGGTTGCCTAGTGAAAGCCTGAACTACTACCTTGCACGTGATTACAGCCGGAATGACCGTGTAGGTAAGAGTTATATTGAGGCGCAATATGAGGATATCCTCCAAGGGCAGAAAGCGAAAGTAAGGAATGTGACCGATAAATCAGGAAATGTTGTCGATTCCGAAGTGATTACTGAAGGTTCGCGAGGAAAAGATCTTATATTGACAGTTGATATGGATTTACAGCTTGCAACAGAGGAAATCATTGAAAAGCAATTGATTGCCAAGAAAAAAATGGGTAACACCAAATTCTTGGACAGGGCCTTTGTCGTCATGATGGATCCCGATACAGGGGAAGTATTAACGATGGCTGGGAAGAAATATGAGAAGGACCCAAAAACGGGGAAATCCTCGATTGAGGACTTCGCATTAGGAAATATCACGACTTCCTATACAATGGGCTCCTCAGTAAAAGGCGCAACTGTTTTGACTGGTTATCAGCAAGGAGCCATTCAGCCAGGTACATACTTTTATGATACGAAGCTGAAGATTAAGGGTACAAAGGAAAAAGGCTCATATAGTAACTTCGGGAACATTAATGATTTGACCGCATTGAAAGTATCCTCGAACGTTTATATGTTCAGAACGGCAATTAATATTGCAGGTGCAAAATATGTTCCGAACGAACCATTAAATATAAGTTCAAGCGCCTTTTCAACCATGCGTAATTCATTTGCCCAGTTTGGCTTGGGTGTCCGAACGGGGATCGACCTCCCGAATGAAATGAGTGGATTCAAAGGTTCGGAAACGTCACCAGGTAAGCTACTTGACCTCGCTATCGGACAGTACGATACGTACACACCGATGCAGCTTGTGCAGTATGTTTCAGCCATTGCAAATGGCGGTAACCGCATGAAGCCGCATATGGTTAAGGAAATCCGTGATCCTGTTGATAATAATGAGGAATTGGGTCCTGTTGCGGAAGACGTTTCACCAACTGTCCTTAATCGTCTTGAGATGAAGGAAGAATGGATAGAACGTGTGCAGAGCGGTTTCGAGAAAGTTTCGATGGAACAAGGCGGAACAGCTTATACTTACTTTGGGAATAAGTCATATACGGTAGCGGCTAAAACCGGAACGGCGCAAGCGTTCTATGATGGTCCGAACCGAGCGGATTATAGCGAACCTCAAGATACGATGAATATCACGTTGGTCGGCTATGCCCCTGCTAAAAATCCGGAAGTTGCTTTTGCTGTTGTTGTCCCGTGGGCTTATCAAGGACATTCGGGCCACAGCATGAGTAAAGAGATAGGTGAAGAAATTATGGATACTTATTTCGAACTGAAAAAAGAACGGGCTAAGAAGGAAAATACCGAAACCTCGACTGATTTGAAAGTGGAGAATGGTAAAGACGTTCAAAAGGACCAGGCTGAAGTTAGGGAAAGTCAAGAAAATGAATAAAAGGTTAAAACACGTTTTTGGGTAAAACCGAAAACGTGTTTTTTTTGCATTTTAAGAACGAGATCAGTACAGTTTTTTCGTCTTTACAAATAAATCACAATTATTTACTGAATATTTACAAACGCTTTAAACGGAATTTACAGTCTGAACGTATGATGTGAGAGTAGGACAAAATAATCATATAAAATTCTTAGGGGGATTTACAAATGAGACGTTTCAAATTTATGGCTATGACCGCAGTAATGGGTGGAGTAATTGCAGTAGCGGCGGGTTGTGGATCCGATGACACTAAGACAAGCAGCAGTGAAGGAAAAGGATCTGGCCAACTGCAGGGCGAAGTTATTACGGATGGTTCTTCAACGGTCTTTCCGATCATGGAGGCAGTTGCAGAAGAATATATGGGTACACAGCCTGATGTGAAGGTTTCAGTGGGATCGTCAGGAACAGGTGGGGGATTCAAGAAATTCATCGCTGGTGATACAGACCTAGCCAATGCATCCCGCCCGGTCAAAGAAGAAGAAAGTGCCTTACTTGATGAAAATGGAGTTAAATATACAGAATTGAAACTGGCATTTGACGGTATTTCAATCGTCGCCAATAAAGATAATGAATTCATCGATTCACTAACAGTCGAAGAGCTTCAAAAACTGTGGGTTGATAATGGAAAGGTGAAGAAATGGTCTGATATACGTCCTGAATGGCCGAAGGAAGAAATTAAATTCTACTCTCCGGGAACAGATTCAGGCACATATGATTATTTCAATGAAGTGATCCTTGAAGAAAAACCGATGGTGGAAAATGCTACGCTTTCAGAAGATGATAACGTTCTTGTACAAGGTGTAGAAGGTGATAAAAATGCGATTGGATTCTTCGGTTATGCCTACTACTCTGAAAATAAAGATAAGTTAAAAATCATTTCCATCGACAACGGCAAAGGTGCTGTAGAGCCAACACATGAAACGATTAAAAGTGGGGAGTATGCACCATTGTCACGTCCACTTTACACATATGTAGCTAATAAGTCGGTAGCTGAAAAAGAACAAGTCGCAGATTATACTCAATTCGTCATTGAAAATGCAGGAGAGCTTGCAGAAGAAGTGGGTTATATCAGCCTGCCGGAAGAAGAGTACCAGAAAGATCTTGATAAATTAAAAGAACTGGAAAAATAAACGATATTACAGGCTACTGATATCCCGCCTTGACTCGATTAAGGCGGGGGTAACAGCTTGTAAATCCAAATATTGCGTGTCTGAAATGGAGGATGCAAGTTGGAACTTAGAAAAACAGAAACCTATTCTGTACAGCAAATGATCCTGGAAAAGAAAAGTAAGAAAAAAATAAATATGGAAAAAGTAATACCTAAGCTTTTGTTCCTTACGGCGGCAATTTCCGTTTTTACTACAATCGGGATCATCTTGACGCTTATTTTTGAAACATTTATCTTTTTTGACAGAGTATCTATCGTCGAATTTTTTACAGAAGCTAAATGGCTGCCATTTGCATCTACACCTTCCTATGGGATTATGCCCCTTATCGTTGGAACGTTGAAGATAACAGTCATAGCAGCGGTGGTTGCAGTTCCAGTAGGGCTTGCAACAGCCATTTTCTTGAGTGAATATGCATCAGAGAAAACACGGAGAATCATTAAGCCGATTTTAGAAGTTTTAGCTGGGATTCCTACTATCGTTTACGGCTTTTTTGCCTTAACTTTTGTAACACCGGTTTTGCGGGATTTATTTCCTTCCCTTGACATGTTCAATGCTCTAAGTCCCGGGATCGTTGTAGGTATCATGATCATGCCGATGATAGCCTCATTATCGGAAGATGCCCTTGTATCGGTACCTAAGTCGATTCGCGAAGGTGCGTATGCTTTAGGAGCAACGAAACTCGAAACGACAATTAAAGTGGTATTGCCAGCAGCCATTTCAGGAATTGTGGCATCCATCGTTCTTGCTTTATCCAGAGCGATTGGGGAAACCATGATTGTGAGCGTTGCCGGTGGCTCGACCCCAAATATGAGCATGGATGTCACTTCATCGATTCAAACGATGACCGCTTATATCGTTCAGGTCAGTTCGGGGGATGCAGGGTACGGGACAACGATTTACTACAGCATATATGCGGTTGGAATGACACTGTTCGTCTTTACGCTTGTCATGAATTTACTGGCGCAGTTCATCTCTCGCAAGTTCAGGGAGGAATATTAAGACATGAAACTGATAAACAAAAGTCATGTTGCGAAAAAAATGCCTGCTAGGCTGGCTGTTAACACGATTTGTAAAGGATTATTCTTCTTGGCAACATTGGTTGGCCTCCTCGTATTGGCCATCTTATTTTATCGGATATTCACTCAAGGAATTGGCAGTCTGAATGGGGATTTCCTTCAGAATTTCGCTTCCAGGAAACCTGAAGAGGCTGGTATAAAAGCAGCACTGATCGGTTCAATATGGTTGATGGTAGTCGTGGCTCCAGTTTCTCTGCTGCTTGGTGTTGGAACGGCCATTTATTTAGAGGAATATGCCAGGAAGAATTGGATCACCACTTTTATCAAAGTGAATATTTCCAATCTGGCAGGTGTCCCGTCAATAGTATTTGGACTGCTGGGCTTAACGGTTTTCGTTCGTGCTCTAGCCTTGGACCGGTCCATATTGGCAGCAGGCTTGACGATGAGCCTGCTCGTTCTCCCGGTCATCATAGTAGCTGCCCAAGAGGCCATACGTGCCGTACCTCGTGATTTAAGGGAAGCTTCATTTGGAATGGGTGCAACAAAGTGGCAAACCATATTGAAAGTGGTCCTTCCGGCTGCAATACCTGGCATTTTAACTGGAGGAATACTTGCTTTGTCACGGGCAATCGGTGAAACGGCGCCATTGGTGGTGGTTGGCATACCAATGTTCATCGCCTTTTTACCACAATCGGTCATGGATACATTTACAGTGCTGCCAATGCAAATCTATAATTGGACATCTCGTCCGCAGGAGGAATTCCAGCAGGTTGCTGCCGCGGGAATCATCGTATTACTCATCCTGTTAATAATCATGAATTCAATAGCGGTTATAATTCGAAATAAATTCCAGAAAAGATACTGATAGGAGGAAGGAAGCATGAATATGACCTTAACGAGAGAAGAAGAGTCACCGGCAATCGGGTTCGAAAATGTCGGATCAGCTGCCGTGACGGAAAAGGTGTATGAAACATCCAATCTCAATTTATGGTATGGAGAAAACCATGCTTTGAAAAATATTAATCTGGATATGCATCAGAATGAAGTGACCGCCATCATCGGGCCTTCAGGATGTGGGAAATCCACATACATCAAAACATTGAACCGAATGATTGAGCTAGTCCCGGATGTGAAAACGACAGGCCAGATAAAATATAGGAACAGAAATATCCTCGATCAGTCCTATAAGGTGGAAGATTTAAGGACACAGGTGGGGATGGTCTTCCAAAAGCCTAATCCCTTTCCTAAATCAATTTATGAAAATGTTGTATACGGACCAAAGATCCATGGAATTAAAAATAAAAAAATTCTTGATGAGATCGTTGAAAAGAGTTTAAAAGGGGCAGCCATTTGGGATGAAGTGAAAGACCGTCTGCATGAAAATGCATATGGACTTTCAGGTGGACAGCAACAGCGCCTTTGTATTGCCAGATGTTTGGCAATCGAACCAGATGTCATTTTAATGGATGAACCGACTTCTGCCCTTGATCCGATATCCACTTTGAAAATAGAAGAACTGGTTCAAGAACTGAAAAAGGATTTCAGCATCATCATCGTTACCCATAACATGCAGCAGGCTGCACGTATCTCTGATAGAACGGCCTTCTTCTTAAATGGGGAAGTCATCGAATATTCTGATACAAACACCATCTTCTCTAATCCGAATGATAAAAGAACAGAAGATTACATTACCGGGCGCTTCGGTTAAAGAGAAAGGGAGATGCGATAATGATCGTTCGTGAAAATTTCGAGCTTCAATTGAAAGAGCTAAAGGAGAAAATCGTGAAATTGGCTAATTTAGCTTCAGGTGCTATATCGAAATCATATGCCGCACTAGAAAACAATAATGTAGATGATGCTCTTGAAGTTATTGATGATGATACAATAGCTGATTTACTGGAAGAGGAAATTAATGACTTTGCGATTTTACTGATTGCTAAGCAGCAGCCGGTTGCGATTGATTTAAGGCGTATCATAGCTGCAATAAAAATCGCCTCGGATATTGAAAGGATGGCGGACTTTGGTGTGAATATCGCTAAATCAGCCATCCGAATCGGTGACCAGCCATTTATCCTGCCTTTAACACCATTAAAGCAGATGCATGATATTACATTAAAGATGATTCAACTTTCAATAGAAGCATTTGAGAAGGAAGATGTTGTTCTTTCAAGAGAAATCATTGAAATGGATGATGAGGTTGATCGCTTTTATGGAGATATGATCCGAAGTCTCCTTCGCCTTTCAGATGAAAAAAACCTTCAGCAGGTTACACAGCTTTCCTTAATTGCTCGATATTTGGAAAGGACAGCGGACCATACAACGAATATCGCAGAGAATATTTACTTCCTGGTAAGAGGGAGATATATCAGTAGGAATGAATGAACCCATCCTAATTGAAAAAAGAGAGGCTTTTTCTCGGACATGGTCCATTTAAAAGTCTCTCTTATTCATTAATGGGTCAAAGTATTGGCCAATTGTCTATATGTCATATTATTCGTAACAACAAACTCGCCGATTTGTATTTTTTTTGAGAAATCATGGTCATTCATGTAAGCTTCAAATTCAGCAGCCTCATCGATGATTTTTTCCTTGGAAAGGCTATCGGCAATTTCGGTTGTGGTCATATTCGTTTTCACTTTAATTGTATAGGAGACAATGGAGGGATCTTTTTTTGAAGCCTCTTCCTCCATTAAATCTTTATCCGGATCCTTTGGTTGGACGGTCTTTTTAGCTTCCTTCATAGGAAGAGTAACGACGAATCCCTGCTTCACGAGCAATTCCTTAGCTTCCTCCGTAGTAGGAGTGGCGCCTTCGAATAATCCGGTGCCATAATAAAAGCCAGCAAAGATTGTTGTTGTAAAAATGATACCGGCGGAAAGACCTTGCAGTCTTGCTTTGTTCATTCTCATTCACCCCGCAATCTTTGCTGCTCGATCACTGAAATGGTTTGTTCCTTCGTTAACGAGGATTGTCTAGCGATCTGGTCCAACGAAAGACCTTGACTATATAAAGATAGAACCTGGCTTTTTAGAATTTCATGAATAGGTTCGATATCATTGGAATTGACAGTTGATTTATTCTTTACAGGGGGAACAGGGTCGTCCTGGATAACGAATTCCTCTTCAAGAATCTTCACCTTCTTCTTTAATTGGTAGATATCCTGTGTATACGTTAGTGTCATCTGTTCTAAATCTTCTTCTAATTTTGCAACTTTATCTTTACCGAAAAAGGAAATGATGAGAAGGACGATCGCTAATGAAAAAAGAAGGATGATAAGCGTTTCCATGTTTTCACCTCAAAAGATAATTTTCGACAATATATTTATATTTTACACATATTTTAATAAAATTGGAGATTTTCATATTTTTATATTTTCGAAAGTGGGCCGTATACTTCATTTATTGTCTGTTTTTTTTCAAATATTGTCGAAAAGCCTAATGACCGTCGTTGAAGAAAAAAAATTAGGCATTAAAATGGGAAAAAAGCCTTTGAGAGATAACATACATAAAATTCGACAAAATGTGTATATTGTCCATCAGCCAATTCAGTGCTAACATAAAGATAGAATAAATCGAAAAAACTAAATATTTTGAATAGTTAAAAATATACGAACCTAAAATGGTGTGCAGATTCTAAAGTGGATAGTTTCACTGTCAGCGCCTAACGATAAGTTATATAAGGATAAAGAAGGGGAAGGGATGATTATTATGAATTCGCTATTCGCGTATATGCCGCAGGATAACCAGGATATATTTCGTAAAGGATTAAAGGCAGGGTTATGGATGGATGAGAGTTTTGATTGGTATCCTGAGGAAGATATGATGAGTCATCCTAATGGAGAGATCCGGACACTTTCACAAACATATACCCAAGGGCAGGTGACCTTTTCGAAGTTCACGATCAGGAATACCTCATTCGAGATTAAGCGCCCTAAAGTGTTTTTTCACTATGAAAACGCTTTCGAAAGGCAGGCGGTCGCTTTTTACAGCCCGAATGAACGGGCGATTTTACATGTAGCCCCTCAATCGATTGCTTTATTGGGTGGATTGGTGAAAGGAAAGAGCATCGCTCAATATTGCATTCAAGGTAAGGGAAGCCTTTATCAAGAGGGATGCTTCAAATCATTGAAAGAAGGGCTCCTTGCTTATTCACCGCTCGCCAAAGGTGAAGTTACCAGCGTGTTTACGTTAGAGACGGAAATTTTACCGAAAGAATGTGTGGAAGCTGTGGCTTGGGTCATTCATGCTGAAACGAAAGAAGAAGCGAAAGTTATAAATAATCAGCTCCTCCTGACGATGCAAAACGTAAACATTTAAGAATTCAAAAAAGTTAATGTTGGATTTCCCAAAAAACATACTAGCAATTCGCATTGAATAATGCTATTATAGAAAAGTCCTATGTGAAAAAGTCAATATGTTTGGAGGGAAATACACAATGCGCGTAAATATTACATTAGCTTGCACTGAATGTGGAGACCGTAACTATATTTCTAAAAAAAATAAACGTAACAATCCAGACCGTCTTGAGCTTAAAAAATACTGCTCAAGAGAAAAACGCAGCACGACTCACCGTGAAACAAAGTAAGCAACAGGATTTTTCCTGTTGTTTTTTTTTATGCATTTTTTTAATTTCTTCGTTCTCTCTTTCCTTTAGTGAATATTTTCAGAATGCACTAATGATTCAGCGATTACCGACACCGTATTTTCGTAAATGAGCAAATATTATGAGATAATGATAGAAGTAGACTAAAGGAGTCGGAAAAGATGAGAGAAAACAAGAATAAGCTCCGCAAAGAAGTTAGGTCCCGTTTAATGGAGCTGTCTAAAAAGGAACATGAAGAACTATCGAACAGAATCGCTGAAAACTTATTTTCCCTGGAGGAATGGAAAAAAGCTGAAACAATTGGCATCACCATCTCCATCCCGCCTGAAGTTCCAACAGTACGAATCATCGAACAAGCATGGAGTGAAGGAAAAGAAGTGGCTGTACCAAAATGTGATCCTGAAAAAAAGACAATGGAATTCAAAAAAATTTCGTCCTTCAATCAGCTGGAGTCTGTTTATTACGGATTGCTAGAACCAGTGGCTGAAACAGCCAAGGCCCGCAAAGAGGAATTAGATGCATTGATCGTACCCGGTCTTGCTTTTACCAAGGAAGGGTATCGCCTAGGCTTTGGAGGGGGATATTATGACCGTTTCCTATCTTATTACCGAGGAGATACATTGGCCCTTACATACGAGCTTCAGTTAATGGATGAACTCCCGATAGAGGTACATGATATTGCGGTCGGCAAACTCATTACCCCATCCAGGGTTATACGCACGTACGCCCATTAAGAAGAAGTTAATTATTTATCACTTTTAGCTCATAAAAATCCTGTCCTGTATCAAACTATTGATAGGAGGGATTGTTATGCTTCGATTAATTATTCAAATCTTCTTGGTTGGTTTAGTTGTTTATGCAGGTTACCAAAACCGGTACCGCCTGATAAATGTTGCGCTGTCCAACGGCATACTGAGAAGATTTCTAGTGACTAAATCCTTGGATATGCCAATGTTCAGGGATAAAATGATGCAAAGCATGTTCACTCAGACCAAATGAGGATGCCGGCATTTTAAAAAGGAACCTGATCAGGGGTTCCTTTTTTATTTATAAGGATTTGGGGAGAGTGGATTTTAAACAGTCTCCTTTTTTACTTTTTACAGGATTTCGTCTATAGTTTTAATTAAAGAAACAGGAATTTTAGAAGCTTAAGTTTCATTGGAAAGTGGGGAAGGCATTGGGATTTAAAGAGGATTATTTGTTTTGGG
Source organism: Peribacillus simplex NBRC 15720 = DSM 1321 (assembly GCF_002243645.1). Lineage (NCBI taxonomy): Bacteria > Bacillati > Bacillota > Bacilli > Caryophanales > Bacillaceae > Peribacillus > Peribacillus simplex. Next base: position 4,476,169 of record NZ_CP017704.1, read on the forward strand.
AAACCATAAGGGAGTTGTCTGCCCATTATGATTATCGAATGATCACTGTCACGGAAAACCATCAGGAGATTTGGCTTGAGAGCGATAAGAATAAGGAGTTTCCAGTCATAAGACTCATTCGACATGATTTGGATTGGGCTAATTGGCTGAAACGCGATATCGACCGAACATTGCAGAATGGGGAAAGAATCAGAAGGAAATTATACAAAAAGCCCATAAACATATTAAGTATCTATGTTAGTAAATTCGCCCCGGTGGATGATCATGACTTTAGTTCACGGGTGGCCTCCTTTAATAAAACGAATGTTAACACGTTTCTTCTAACTTGTGAAAACTTTCATGATTCGTTGCAAAACCTTGAACATGTTTTGAAAAAACCACTTTCAATTCAAATTCTTGAAGAAAATGAAATAGATGAGGAAAAGGTTCTCGCAGTAAAGAAGGATGCCATCTCTGAGTCAGTCAAAAAGGCTAAGGCTGAGCAGAAGGTATTTCAAAATGCCAATAAGCCATTCTTTACATATATATTCATGGCGATACAAATAGCTGTGTTCATCTTGATGGAGTTTAATGGGGGCAGCACCAATTCCAAAACTTTGATTGAGTTTGGCGCTAAATTTTCCCCTTATATCATACAAGGGGAATGGTGGCGGTTCTTTACACCGATGATCGTCCATATTGGGTTCATTCATTTACTGATGAATACATTTTCATTGTATTTGATCGGTGCTGAAGTTGAAAGGATTTACGGTAATGCCAGGTTCCTTTTCATCTATATATTCGCTGGTTTCGCTGGAACTCTAGGCAGCTTCATCATGACTCCGAATCTTTCCGCAGGAGCGAGCGGAGCCATTTTTGGCTGTTTTGGGGCACTTCTGTACTTTGGCATCGTCTATCCGAAATTATTCATGCGCTCGATGGGTTCATCGGTGATCGTATTGATCATCATTAACTTAATATACGGTTTCACCGTTTCGGGAATTGACAATGCAGGACATATTGGAGGTTTGATCGGGGGGTTCTTGGCTGCAGGCGTGGTCCATCTGCCAAAATCCAAGAATATCTTTCGGCAGCTGGCTTTTCTGTTAGGGACGGCAATACTGACCTATGCCCTGCTTCAATTTGGTTTTAATCATCAGGAAAGTGCAGCCATCGATGATAATACCATGGCCATGGTGGCGCAAAAGTATATTGATGATGATGAAGAGGATAAAGCGGAAGAGATGCTACTCAATTATGTTGATGCAAATCCTGATGCACCGCTATCGCTTTTTATGCTAGGAAATTTATCTTTTGATAAAGAGGACATTCACAAAGCTAGGGATTATTATGAAAAAGCGATTGAAAGTAATCCGGATTTGCATGAAGCCCATTACAATCTTGCCTTAGTTTACATGAAACTTGATTCATTCGATCAAGCTAAGGAGCAAGCTGATAAGGCTATTGAGCTTGCCCCGGATAATAAGTCTTACACTAAACTGCTGGCAGAAATTGAAAAGCAACTATAACTTTTGACGCAGCATGATTGGGGTACCGTCTTTCAGGGTAAACAAGACAAGTATTTCACTTTGATTCTTCGCCATAAGCAATAGGGGGATGGTGCTACCTTGTGGACTCACAGTGGATCCATCCTCCTTTTTTATTCCCAACACATAATTTTTGTAAAGTCCTTCCCACAGTTTTCCTACAATTTCTTCCCGTTTGAATTGGGGGAAGGCAGCAAGCCATTGATTTTTCTTTGAGGGCAGATCTGTTAAAGAGATGATTTTGTACTGATCCAGATTAACCTGAAATGCTTGACCGGCTTTCTCCAAACCATTTCGAACCGTTTGATCTGTCAAGCCGTCCAGCGTTTTTTTCCATTGAATCTGTTCTTCTGAAAGGGGGCGGTGGAAAAATTGAAAAGCCGGTGTTGTTACTGTATAGAGTTTATCTTTACTTAGCTGCTGGGCACTGGTGAAAATTGTGTCACTCGGATGAACCTCGGCATAATGAAACGTTACCGCTTCATAGCGCCCACTCTCGGATTCTTTAGATTTCGCTTTTTGAGAGAGGTCTTGTTTATTTTGGCGCCAATTTTTTAAAGCTCCTGCTAATTTTCCATTTTTGTATAAAAGCGATACGTCCTGACGTAAGTAAGCAGACCGGTCCAACGAAGAGTCCACCCTCCAAGTAATAGTATAGGTGGAATCCCCGGTACCCTTCGGAGTCAGGTGGGTGGAAGCATGTTCAAAATGGAGCGAGGAATCGATGGGAAAAAAAATGATGGTTTCCTCTGTCTGTTTATGATTTGATAAATAAAGGATGACAAAAATGGTGGTTAAGACCAAAAAGACGGTATACTTCAATTGTACTTTCATTTTTCCCCTCCGTTTTCACGCGTGATGAATGGTTTTAAAACATGAAGCTGTCAAATCAAATCGAAAGAGTCCACAATCTTGATATTTCATCATATGAATACAGTTGGACATGTATGAGGGGGATGGGGGAAATTATCAAAAGGGGTAATGGGCGCTTGTTACAAAGAGGCTGATTCGATATACTTTCATATAGAAAAGAGTAAAGAGGTTTACTATGAAAACATATTATGATCTTCAACAATACTTGAAAAGATTCGGTACATTTATCTATATTGGTGATCGCTTAGCCGAGCTTGAACTGATGGAAGCCGAAATAAGGGAAATCCACCGTATGCAGATGATGGATACGAAAGATTATCAAATGGCGATCCTTTTAATTAGGCAGCAATTGTCTCTTGAAAGGGAAAAACAGAGAAAAAATTGATAAAAAGGGTGAGAATGATGGAAAAGTGGCTTATGGGTGTGGATTTAGGCGGTACAACTACCAAACTTGCTCTGATCAATTTATACGGAGAGATTATTCATAAATGGGAAATCAGCACGGACATCTCCGAAAAGGGAAAATTCATTACGATTAACATAGCCAAAGCGATTGATGCGAAGCTCGTGGAACTTAATGAACCGAAGAGTAAGATAGTAGGGATAGGTATGGGGGCTCCCGGCCCTGTGAAATTTGTTAACGGTTCCATATATGAAGCCGTCAATCTTGGCTGGAAGGACTATCCGTTAAAAGATTTATTGGAGGTGGAGACATCTCTTCCAGCAGTTATCGATAATGATGCCAATATGGCAGCTTTGGGAGAAATGTGGAAAGGTGCCGGTAATGGTGCCAAAGACCTCGTTTGTATAACTCTAGGAACGGGTGTAGGCGGCGGGATCATCCATAATGGGCAAATCGTGCATGGTACCAGTGGGGCTGCTGGAGAAGTAGGGCATATAACGGTCGTAACGGACGGAGGGGCACCATGCAATTGCGGCAAGACTGGTTGTTTGGAAACGGTTGCTTCGGCAACGGGAATCGTCCGTATGGCTTTAGAAGCCTTGAATGCCGCCGATGAAAAGTCAATGCTTCAGCAGAAAGTCGAAGAGGGAAATGCGGTAACTTCCAAACTGTTATTCCAATGCGCTGCAGCAGGTGATCCTTTGTCCAAAGCTGTGGTGGATAAGGTAGGCAATTACTTGGGGCTGGCACTATCACATGTTGGGAATGTCATGAATCCAGATAAAATAGTCATTGGTGGGGGCGTTTCACAAGCGGGAGACATTTTGCTTGATCCTGTCCGTTCTGCCTTCGGAAAGTATGCATTCAAACGGGTAAGTAAATCAACGAAAATCAGCCTGGCCACACTAGGCAATGATGCAGGGGTAATAGGTGCAGCCTGGCTCATTAAAAGCCAACTGAATACGTGATCCCTTGCTGCCCTGTGGCAAATAGGGTTATAAGAAAAAAAGATGGAATCTTCAAAAAGTTCCCCGTTTTGAGGGGTGGGGGCTATCGTTCCTGCTTTTGTATAGGGGGAGAGAACCATGACCCATGATTGAGGCGCTCTGGATCAATAGCTCCAGCGCTTCTTCGATGAGGAGGGACCAGGATTTGAAAAGGGTCTTCAAAAAACAGGGATATTCATTGTTTTGGGTCGTATTAATTTCACTTTGGCTTAAAACATATATTGCTTATAAAACAAGTTTTGAGATAGATATTGATAATTGGATCCAGGAGTTCATACTATTCATCAATCCTGTCAGTTTCCTTTTACTTACTCTTGGCGTTAATATATTTTTAAAAGAAAATAGAAGGACAGCATACTTATTGATCATGAGTTTTTTCATCACCTTCGTCCTCTTTGCCAACCTTGTTTTTTTTCGCTTTTTCAATGACTTTTTAACCATTCCCGTTCTTTTTCAAACGAGCAATATGAACGACCTTGGAAGCAGTGTACATGAATTGATCAATCTGAGTGACTTTTTGTATTTTGCCGATATCCTGTTCTTGATGCTTCTGCTGAAATACAAACCAAAAACATTCCAAGAAAGTCGATACAATCCACAAGACCGTAAATTCTTTTTGTTAATGACTTTAGGAGTGACATTTTTTAACTTAGCTTTAGCGGAAGCGGCGCGTCCTGAACTCCTGACAAGAACGTTTGACCGTGAAATCCTCGTTAAGAATATCGGTACGTACCATTATCACCTCTATGATGCAATATTACAGACGAAATCATCAGCTCAACGTGCCCTTGCAGATGGCAGTGAATTGTCGGAAATTGAAAATTATGTCCGTGCCAATCAAAAAGAGGTTAATGATGACCTTTATGGTCTGGCAAAAGGCAAAAATGTGATTCTTGTATCATTGGAATCCACTCAAAGCTTTGTCATCAATAAAACTGTCAACGGTGAAGAAATCACTCCTTTTCTGAACCAATTCATTAAAGAGAGCTATTATTTCAATAACTTTTATCACCAAACTGGCCAGGGGAAAACATCTGATTCAGAATTCATTATTGAGAATTCCCTCTATCCTTTAGGTAGAGGTGCAGTATTTTTCACTCATGCTCAAAATGAATACAAAGCTACCCCCGAAATCTTAACGGAAAAAGGTTACTATACGGCTTCCTTGCATGCCAATAATAAGAGCTTTTGGAATCGTGACATAATGTACGATTCTCTTGGGTACCAACGGTTTTATGATAGTGATGAATACAAAATTTCTGAAGGGAATTCCATCAATTGGGGTTTGAATGATAAATCGTTCTTCAAGCAATCAATTTCTCACTTGAAGAGGATGCCTGAGCCTTTTTATGCCAAGTTCATAACGTTAACCAATCATTTTCCATTCACTTTGAATGAAGAAGACCGTACATTGGAACCATACGATTCGAATTCCAAAACATTGAATCAGTATTTTCCGACCGTACGTTATACGGATGAAGCCTTGGAACGATTTATCGGTGATTTGAAACGTGATGGATTATATGAGGATTCCATTATTGTACTATATGGAGATCATTATGGAATTTCGGAAAATCACAACTCTGCCATGAGCCAGTTCCTTGGGAAGGAAATCACGCCTTTCGAATCCATCCAACTTCAGCGTGTCCCGCTCATCATACATGTCCCAGGGCAGGAAGGGAAAACGATTTCCACCGTTTCCGGCCAAATTGATGTAAGGCCGACTCTCCTTCATTTATTGGGGATTGAAAATGATGATTATATCGAATTCGGCAAAGATCTATTTTCTGAAGAGAAATTAGAATTCACCGTTCTTCGCGATAGCAGTTTCATCACGAAGGATTATCTCTATACGATGGATACCTGCTATGATAAAAAGACCGGAGTGGCGACTGAAAAGGATTCATGTGAGAAGTATTTGGAAAAGGCAAAACAGGAGCTTGATTACTCCGACAAAATCATTTACGGGGATTTGCTCCGATTTTATGAGCAACATTGAAAAAGAAACCTGGTGCAATCCAGGTTTTTTTGTTTATTTCAGGAGAATCAGTACCATTACAATTATGAAACACGTGAGACTTCCTGAACATCTTTCTGTCTTTCGCTTCATAAAGATAAAACAATGAAAGGGGCGGAGCAGAATGAAAGTTGTGAGCAGAAGCGGGGATGCTTTGGCATATTACAGTCAATTGTTCCAAATTCCTCAGATTTTGATTGAGGATGCCAATCCCGCCATTACTGGCGGTGTTTTGCCAAATGGCGTGGAAGTACAGATACCTGGATACATTGTTCAGGAAGAGTCCCGGTTAGATATCGACTTTGCCGAAATCGCTTTACAATATCACTTGCCCATCGATGGGATATTATTGATGAATCAAGATGGACAAAAACCTTTTTCCGTACCCGTCCGGGTGATGAATCCCATGATTGTCACCGACAAGCCCTATGAATATCAATCACTTCTTGACGATCTTGATATTCTATCTTTTCATTATCCCTTTATTAAGGTTGAATCGATCGGGAGGAGTGTGTTGGGAAAAGAACTCCTTGAGGTCAGAATCGGTCAAGGTGATAAGATCATACATTATAACGGTTCATTCCATGCCAATGAATGGATTACTTCGGCGGTTTTGATGAAATGGTTTAATGATTTTCTTCTAGCAGTAACGAATGATCATACACTATGCGGAATGGATTGTATGCCCTTCTATCGAGATATGACCATTTCGATGGTTCCAATGGTGAATCCGGATGGAGTCGAGCTTGTCCTAAAGGGGGAGGAGGCGGCAGAGGGGAAGGTTGATGTTTTAAAAATAAATAATGGTAATCCTGCCTTTTATGCTTGGAAAGCCAATATCCGCGGTGTAGACCTGAATAATCAATATCCTGCCAATTGGGAGATTGAAAAGCGTAGAAAGATTCCAAAATCCCCTGCCCCGAGAGATTTTCCAGGAGAGACCGCGTTATCAGAACCAGAAGCATTGGCCATGAAGGAGCTGGCAATAAGACGGAATTTTGAAAGAGTGCTTGCACTTCACACCCAGGGAAAAGAATTCTATTGGGGATATGAGGGACATGAACCTGAACAGGCAGCGAATGTTGCGAGGGAGTTTGAGGAGCGCAGCGGATATCGGGCAGTGCAATACGTGGACAGCCATGCCGGGTATAAAGATTGGTTCATTCAGGAATTCAAACGCGGCGGATTCACAATCGAACTGGGAAAGGGCATCAATCCGCTTCCGCTATCCCACTTGCCTGGTATATATAAAGATTCTGTCAAGATTTTGATGGCAGGTCTATATATGTGATGCTTTCCTCTAAGGAATATACTTCCAAAAAAATATAAGATTATTATCCGCCACATTTTCTCTTTTTTCCTTTATAATGAAACAGAGTAAGGATTCGATTGGTTTATTCCTTACTCTCTTTCTAATGTCTCGCTCACAAATGCCAGGCGTTTTAGTTTTGAAGTGGGAGGTGTGTGGGGATTAAAGTATCCAAAGCGGCACTTTGTATGCGGCTTTCCATTTGTAAGATGTTGTGTTTCGTCCCATTATTTATCTCCACTATCCTTCTTATCTCGGCTTGTGAGCCTTCCAAGGACCTTAGTAAACCCGTAAATGATACGGAAAAAGAACACTCCCATTCTAACCTGGAAACTTCAGTAAGCAATTTAAAGGTCCCGACTGCAGAATCGGAAAAAATTGAAGCCATTTTTGGATGGCTGGATTCTAAAACCATTTTATATTCTGTGAAGCGGGATGGTAAGGAATTATCCCAGTTGATGGCATGGAATTTGGAAACGAATGATACTTCCATATTCTATCAGCCGGCTTTTGCGTTTTCTGAAGTATCGATCAGCCCATCTGGTACGCATATTTTGTTATCGTCCTTCACCTCTTCGGGTAAAGCATCAATCACCATACTTGATAAAACGGGAAATCCACTGTATTCCGTGGCGATACCAGCCTATGAATTAGCTTATGAGTGGAATTCATATAAAGATGGCCGGTTGTTTTTATCGAGTTTTTATGAAGATTGGACATACAACAGTTATATGTTGAACCCAGATGAACAAACAATGGAAACATTGGACTTTCCGCAGCCCTTTGCTCAATGGGCAAGTGAAAATGAATTGATGTTTCTCGATTGGGACAGGGAAGAACCTGCTTTGACGGCTCCCCTAGAAAAAAAAGCGCTGAATGAGGATGGAGCTGACAGCCTTATGCTCGATGTCATTCACTTTAAAAAAATGAAACAAGCGCTGATGACGATCCAAGTGGAGACAGAAAAAAAAGATCGGGGTACATATGCATTTTATGATCAAACAAACAAGCCGATCTACTCTTTTTCCGTGCCACTATTGAAAAGCTTTTCAGATTGGGTGATTCCATCCTATGATTTCATTGAAAAAAACAAGGAATTCATAACGTTTATTCCTAATGAATCAAAAGATGCGGACCAATATGAGGGAAGGTTTACCTTAACTAAATTTAATTGGGAAAAAGGCACACAAGAAGAATTGATGAAGGACATGGAAAATGAACCATTAAGCTGTTCGCTTGATGGCAACTTCTGCTTATATGGATATCAATTTGAGAAAATCATTGATATGAAAACCCATCAAATACAAAGATTGTTCAAACAAACATGATGACCTAAAACAAAAGCTCGCCGGATGGCGAGCTTTTTTCTTCAATGGGCAACAGGAAAACCGCTGTTGATGACAGTCATTACAGTGAACCAGCCAAACACGACTGCACTGCCGGCTGCAAAAATGAATCCTAAGAAGTTTCTCTTTTTTAATGAGGTAAACACAGCTGCTACTCCTAAAATAGCCACAAGTCCGAAAACAACCATTAATATCATGTCAAACCCCCCTTTTTTCGTAATGAATACCTAATCCCTAATAATATACCCAGAGAATAAAGCAACTACCAAAAATATGTAGAAAAGATTGCATTTGTTAATATCTTAATATTTTTTCAATTATTTGTCGAGGTTTAAAAGGTGACACTTCTATGACTTGAGTAATCTGGATTAACATTAGCAGCTTAATTAGTGTAAGATGAAGATAGAAAATCATATTGGAGTTGATGGAAATGAAATGGACACAAATTCCTCTAGGCCCGCTGCAAACGAATTGTTATATAGTTTCCGATGGACAGGATTGCATCATTTTCGATCCGGGTGAAGAGCCACAGAAAATCATACAGTACATACAAACAAAAAAATTAAAGCCTTTGGCGATTTTATTGACACATGCACATTTTGACCATATCGGTGCTCTTGATGCTATTCGAGATCATTATGGGATACCTGCATATATTCATGAAAAAGAGGCCAAGTGGCTACTTGATCCCGCATTGAATGGTTCCCAAAACTGGTTCCCAGAAAATCCAATGCGCATGAAGCCTGCCGATCACATCCTGGCAAATGAGCAAGAGCTTACTATTGGAGGATTCACTTTCGAAGTATTCGAAACCCCCGGACACTCACCAGGAAGCGTTTCGTATTATGCGAAGGAGCAACGTCTCCTCTTTTCAGGGGACGTCTTGTTCCAAGGAAGCGTTGGCAGAACCGATTTAATAGGCGGAAGCGAGGCAGTGCTGTTAAATAGCATTGAAACGAAGCTGCTGACACTTTCTGATGATGCTATCGTTTTTCCTGGTCATGGGCCTGTCACGACCATTCTAGATGAAAAGAATACTAATCCCTTTTTGAGATAATGACTTTTGCAGGTGCCATATGGCATCTGCTTTTTAAGTTCTTAATTATGTAAAAATATTGAAATGGTTCATTTCCGGAACTATACTGAATATAAAACCGGGGTCTTCCCTAGTGTGCATGACTTTTCTGATTCTGCTCTGAAGTAAGTTGCATATATTAACATTGTTGGAAACCATCATTTTGTAATGATGCAATCTTATGACTGCGAGATTAAAAATTTGGAATTTTGTGAACTTTAAAATTTGGTTTTGAGTATGATTGTCGATAAATAAACTTATTCATGTCAGCGCACCTAGTTTTATAAAGAAAAAGGGTAGTTTAATTTTTAATATGATGGAAGATCATGGAGACGGAGGCATTGTGTTGAAAAATCACTTGAAGGAATTGATTGCAGGCAGCCCCCAAAAAAGAATCTCCTATCATGACTATATGGATGCTGTTTTATATACGCCAAATATAGGCTACTATGCACGCGCAAAAGAGAAGATTGGCACAAGAGGGGATTTTTATACGTCTGGCAATGTTGGGGATGCATTTGGGAGATCACTGGCCAGATGGTTCGTTTATTTGATAAAAAGTTGCGGAGTTTCACCAATAATCATCGAGGTCGGCGCAGGGGACGGTAAGCTGGCTTATGACATCCTCGTTTTCATAAAAGAAATAGAACCGCAGATATGGGACTCTCTGACTTATATCCTTGTGGATGGCAGTCCATTTCATAGAAAGATACAGCAAGAACGTATAGGGATATTCAAACAGGCAGTTTCTGCTGCCAGTTTAGAAAAATGGACGAATGTAAATGGAATCGTTTTTTCAAATGAACTTTTCGACGCGTTGCCTGTACATGTCATTGAAAAGTATAAGGGAGCCCTGGTAGAGGTATTCGTCACTGAAAAGGAAGGCGATTTGGTAGAAGAGAGGGAACCTTTGGACAACCCTGACATTCTATCTTACCTTACAGAACGAACTATCACCTTAAATGAAAAACAACGATACGAAGTTCCATTAAAAATGGTCCGTGAATATGAGAAGATCGTTTCTTGTATCGAATCGGGCATTCTCCTTACAATTGATTATGGCTATACCGATAAGGAATGGAAGGAGCCAGCTCATCTTCAAGGGAGCTTGAGGGGCTATTATCAGCATCAAATGATTAAAGATGCACTTATGTATCCTGGCGATATGGATTTGACGACACATATCCATTTTGACACATTAATCGAGATTGGAAAAAGAAAGGATCTTTCCATTCAGGGGCTTTTTCTTCAAAATGAATTTTTGCTTAAAGCAGGGATATTAGAGGAATTGAAGGATCATCAAGGAACTGATCCATTCTCGAAAACGGCAAAGCGTAATCGTGCAATTCGGGGGCTAATCGTTCCAGGGGGATTTAGTGAACATTTCAAAGTGTTGCTTCAATCGAAGAATTTAGCAGAAGATGTAAGAATATTTCCTGAATGGTGACAAGTAAAAACCCATGAATCAAAATTCATGGGTTATGTAATATTGCTTGTTCTTAATGCGCAGCACCCGGAGTCATCATAAATACGCTCCAGTAGGAAAATCCTGCAAAGAAAACGGTAAGATAGGCGCCGAAAACATAAATATACATGCGCTCAGATAATTTCAAATAACTTAAAAGTACAAAAAAGATCGTTTGTGCAAAGAAAAGCAAAGACGTTTGATGCATATGGCCAAGATAAAAGAAAATTGCCATAATTCCTGTCCAAAATCCACATACTCTGAACATGCGTTCCACCCGAATCCCTCCTTATGTCTAGTCGTGTACATTCTAAATAATTATAAATGAAATTGTAAGGTAATGTAAAGGATGCCTTTTGTTTCTATGTGAGAACCGAAGCCTGGTAAGAGCATGTTGCACAATTGGACATCATATTTTCTAATTCCACAATATTGACATTCTCAAACAAGGCTTCGAACATACCTTTTAAAAATGAATTATGCATGGAGCAGATTGTTCCTGGCTCCACTTCAGTAACTTCCTTAAACGGGCAATTGAAGATACGGAAGTATATTTTATTTTCTTCTTCGCTTGCTTGTATTTCAGGAGATACCCCTGCGATGGTTGCCGCATTTTTAAGCATGTTGACTTTTTCCGCAAAAGCAAGTCGATCGATCGTCGTCGAGTTCAGGGCTAGTTGCTGATTGATCAATTCCTCCCCGAATACTTTTCCCGTTTCATAAAAAGCCTGTTTTCCTTGTTCCCCTAATGTCATCATCGTCTGGATGGCAATCCTTGAAAGCAGCTGATAATTCCTATTTGGGAAATGAAGCTGAATGACTTTATCGGATAATCGATAAAGTCTGCTGGGGCGACCGCCTTTCCCGGTCTTTCGGGCATCCGATGTCAACATATCGATATCCTCAAGTTTTGACAAATGTAGACGGGCAACATTTGGATGGATGTTAAATGAATCGGCGATTTGCTGTACCGATACATCACCATGGTTGTTCACAATATGCTGATATATATAATATCTGGTGGGATCAGCTAACACGTTTGTTATTTTTAACGTTTGTTCCATTACACCCTCCTGCTATTCCATAGTTTTCCTATGTTCATTATAATGCAGGCATAAAAAAATGGAATAAGAGAAAGGGCAAACTCCCTTTAGTTTAAAAAAAGTTCACATTTAAAACCGTTTTATAAAGCAAATATATATACATTTATTGTACAAATATTATACAATGGTTATATAGATTATTAATGTATACAAAATGTGAACGGGGAGTGATTAGTATGGCACAGTTAACTTTCTTTTCGTATCCAAGTTGTACATCTTGCCGCAAAACAAAAAAATGGTTAAGGGCCAATCAAGTTTCCTTCGATGAGCGGCATTTATTCAGAGAGACTCCAACTGTAGCAGAGTTAAAAAGAATTCTTGAATTGACATCGGAAGGACTTGATGAAGTCTTAGCAACAAGAAGTGAAGCTTACAAAGACTTACAAGTTAATATTGACGAAATGATGCTTTCTGATGTCATCCAATTATTAACAAAAGAACCGAAGTTATTAAGAAGGCCCATCCTCATACACGGGGAAAAACTTGTGATTGGTCATAATGTAGACGCATTAAGGAATTTGGTTTCCCATAGGATTGATTTGAAAATGAGCATGTGAGATGATTCTCGAAGTTTTTTCGGGAATTTTTTTATTCTAAAGCAGGAATTTGTCGTGGATTGTCGAATCTATACAACAAGAAACATAGGAGGTGATGAATGAATTGATATCGATTGAAAAGACCGCAGAAAAAATACTAACCCGTGCAGTACAGGAATCGGCATCGGATATCCACATTTTTTTTCGCAGAGAGGGACCTCTCATCCAATTTAGGATAGACAATAAGCTTGTTCCCCAGGAAACATTATCATTCTTTGAAGCTGAAAGGCTGATCGCTCATTTGAAGTTCCTTGCCTCGATGGATATAGGGGAGAAAAGGAGGCCCCAGAGTGGTGCCATCACCATCAATTTAGCTAACCAGGTGGTCGGACTCCGCCTTTCCACTTTACCCACTGCCCATCTCGAAAGTTTGGTCATCCGCTTAATACCCCAACAGAATATCCTTCCTCTCAAACAGTTATCCTTATTTCCAAACACCGTTCAAAAATTGATTGCACTCCTGAAGCATTCCCATGGCATGCTCATATTTACCGGTCCGACCGGCAGTGGAAAAACCACGACACTTTATTCCTTGCTTCACCATGCCCATGAAATGATCAATCGAAATATTATTACACTTGAAGATCCCATTGAAAATGTATCCCAAAAGGTATTGCAAGTCCAAATCAATGAAAAGGCGGGCATTACGTATTCTGTCGGTCTAAAAGCTGTCCTAAGGCATGACCCTGACGTCATCATGGTTGGGGAAGTCAGGGATGCAGAAACAGCCAAAATCGCAGTGCGTGCCGCATTAACAGGTCATTTGATACTTACAACCATGCATACAAGGGACGCCCAGGGCGCCATCTCCAGGTTACTGGAGTTTGGTGTCAGCTTGCTTGAGGTTGAACAGAGTTTGATTGGCGTGACAGCACAGCGGCTGGTTGAGTTGCGATGTCTTCCATGTAAAGGGGAGTGTGCTTTAGCTTGCAAAATGACTGCCAGGAATAAAAGGGCAAGTGTATATGAATTGCTATATGGAAAAAGCCTGGCTGAGGTTCTCCGGATAATGGGAGATGAAAAGGGAAAGGCAACGGTCAGCTACCGCCAATTGAAGGATGAAATCGGAAAAGCGGTTGCGATGGGCTATGTAGATTCTCAGGAATATGAACGGCTGGTATACCATGAAACCAAAAAGTAAATGGAGGGTAAAAGAGCAGGCGGTCTTTATTTCGAAGCTAGGTGAATTATTGAATCATGGTTATCCTTTGGAGGACGCTTTACATTTTCTTGAGTTTCAGGAATCAAAGAAGAAAGCGGAAGACTTCACTAAGGCTAAAGCCGATTTAAGGAACGGTTACCCGTTGCACATGGTTCTGACCCATCTTAATTTTCATCCTCAGCTTGTAAGTTATATATTTTATGGAGAACAATATGGCGGCCTGGAACGGGCGTTGAAAGAAGGAGGGCGATATTGGAAGAAAAGAACCGAGGATATGGATAAAGTAAAAAAGTTAATGCTGTATCCCATATTCTTAGTCTTTTTTGTAAGCATCGTTTTTTATATTCTTCAGAGTGTTCTCCTTCCCAAATTCCAGACAATCTATTTCACGATGGATGTCGATCAGCATACACTTTTGAGATTAATGTCAGCCCTCACATTCATTCTTCCAGCACTCCCCTTCTTTTTACTCGGATTGCTCCTATTCTTGTATGTATTCAAACGATTTTGGTTTAACGGATTGTGCCCATTAAGGCAACGGAGGATTTTGATGGGAATTCCGATATTCGGGACCTTCATCAAATTATACGAAACTTATTTTTTTGCTAGCCAATTCAGTGGCTTACTTTCCGGAGGGCTATCGATTAACGATAGCATCAAATTATTCTCGATAAATCAACAGCAGCCTTTTTACCAAAAACTATGCGCGATCATTAAGGATGATCTGATCGAGGGCAGATCACTTGAAATGATTTTTCGGGAGCTCCCATATTTTGATGGGAATTTACCGATGGTCGCTGCAAATGGTCAAAAATACGGCAGACTTGATGCGGAGCTACTTCATTACAGTCGTTTTATACTGGAGAAAATTGAAGAGAGAATGAATGCAATCTTAAAAATCATTCAGCCTCTTATGTTTTCACTGATAGGTCTTTTGATCGTGTCCATTTATTTGGCGGTTTTGCTGCCGATGTTCTCACTGCTCGAAGGTATATAGGATTTTATTTTTGTATTCTGGAGGTGAAAATGCTCGAAATTCATCTGGTATTCAGATGGTTTCAGGAGCATGATGATATGTTGAAGAAAGTAATGAATGAACGTGGTTTTACACTAATTGAAATGCTTATTGTTTTACTGGTAATATCCATCCTTTTGATTATAACAATCCCCAATATCACGAAGAACCAATCCACGATCCAGTCTAAAGGATGTGAAGCATTCGTGAAGATGGCCCAAGCACAGGTACAGGCTTATGAGATTGACAATGCTAAACTGCCCGGAAGTATCGGTGAATTGGAAAGTCAAGGCTATCTCAAACAGACATCCTGTCCTAATGGGGATGATATTAGTTTGGATAGTAAAGGAAAGATAACGGTCGTTGAGTAGGAGAGAAGTGAATATACGGCATTCCAATGGGGGGTATACACTATCTGAAACCCTTATTGTCCTCGGTATTTTTGTACTCCTGATTTCCATCGGCCCTAATCTATATCCTAGCTTCACTAAAGGAATGGAAAATAGGCTCTTTCTTTCTCAATTCCATGAAGATCTTTTCTATGCACAACAGTATGCCATCAGTCATGAGAGCTTGATTTACCTCCATATTGATAATACCAAAAAGGTTTATACCGTTTCGTCTTATAAGGAGGGGATCGTTCTAGAGAGAAGCATCCCAAAGGATATACAGTTTTTAAGTGGCACTTTGGGGTTCAGCTTTCATTTTAATCAGTATGGAAATGCTTCAAAAGCCGGAACGATTATGATTGACACCTCAAAGGGAAAGTACAAGTTGGTCCTCAATATCGGTAAAGGGAGGTTCAGGATTGAGAAATTGTAAAGGTTACGTTTACCTTGAGATGATAGCCGCATTTTCCGTTTGTCTATTCCTGGTCCTTGCCATTTTACCAATTCTTGAAGAGTTATTGACGCATCGGAAAGATATTGCCGTAAGGACAGAAGCCCACCATTTATTATATGAAAGATTGACGGCGTTCATGGAAGGGGAGATACAAGCAGTTGGTCAGGAAATCATTTACAAAAAAAGATCCTATGAATTGGTTTGGAAGGACCATGGGGATTTTCCGGGAATGATTGAAGGGTGTGTACGTTATGAAGATGAATCGGGTAATCTGGAATCCATTTGTGATGCTGCGAAAAAATGATGGCTTTACGATGATCGAAATGCTTTTTTCTTTAATGATTTTAATGACGACGTCCCTTTTTGTTCTACAGCTTTTTTCAATCATTAACACCCAGATGGGGTCCGTTGATAAATTGCATCCTAAAGAGTGGGAGGTCTTTACCATGCAAATGAAGCAGGAGGTCCGGAGTTCCAAAGTTCAGGATGTAATGGGAAATAAATTATATTTGCTTTCAGGTGAACAATTATCATCATTTGAACAATATGAAGATAAGGTCCGAAGACGAGTGAATGGTATGGGGCATGAGGTCATCTTACAGAACATTTCGGAATTCCGGGTTGAGAAGGATGGCAGTGTCATTGTTATAAATATTACGGATAAAGCAGGGACTACTTTCAGTCGAAGATTTCATCCTTTCTTTAGGAATGTTGCGAAAGTCGATGAATAATCAAAAAGGAGTCGTTTTCCCGATGGTCATGATTGTAGCGAGTGTTTTCATCATGTTCACGATACTAATGATCGATCAGTTTATCATTGATAAAAAGTTTTATAAAGAAGTGGAAGAATCGCTTGTGGCCGACCATCTTGTCCATCTAGCCATCAAGGATGTGACGGCAGAGTGGGGCGAAGAGATCCCAAAAATCATCGAGGGGGAAATTTCATATCCCAATGGTGTGGTGCGGTATTCCTTAATGAAGCAAGAGGGTCCTTATGTCTATATCGAGTTTTCTTCCACGACTAAAAATGACCGTGAGGGCAGGGTTATCATTCAATACGATAAAGAAGCGGGGAACGTGAAAGAATGGTTGGAAAAGCAGGCTGTGTAATACGCAAGATCAACACTCTTTTAAAACGGAAAGCGACAGGTTTACGTGTAAAAATCGAAGGAATAAAAGTAGCGTAAACCGGGCATACTTTGCATAGGGTGATGATTTTATATGTCTACAAACGCTTATATTAAATATCTGACGCAGCAGCTTGTCGAGTATTTTAATCTGACGAAAAAAGAACGAAAAGAAAAGCGCCGTCATAGAAAAGAGGATAAAAATCATGGAATGTCCCATTGGTTTGGCATTGTCCCTTTTGCTTTGTCGATGTTCGTAAGGAAAAATATCAAAAAGTAAAACAGATGTCCTGAACTTAGGACATCTGTTTTTTATCGTTCTTTACTTATCCCAACGCCCTATCTGAAAGGTAAAATAATCCTCCATTGATTATGGATATTCGGATGTTGGGTTCATATTGAGCTTTTAAGGCTTCTTTTTCGGTAAAATAGCTCTCACTTTTTTCGTCCATATCCTTGTAAAAATGTTCCAATAAATTTAAGTCATTCTGCCAGCGCAGCATTGCTTCCTCCGCCCAGGTATGATCATCATCCTCGAAACTGGTTCTTATATATGTATCCAGTCTTGCCAATCCACTCTTGGGCATGATGAGCGGTGAAAGCGTAAAGGAGTAATCCGGTATTTTTGGAGTGACCTTAATCGGTAAAACCCGACGGTGAAACCCTTCCATGATTTCACCCGAGATTAAATTCAATCCTATCGACATGAAAGTATCTTTTTTACGGTCGCATTGATAGGATATTTTCACATTCAGGGTCAGCCAAGGAAACAAAGGATTATTTCCGCCTTTTGATGGAGGAGTATCCTCAAAAAGTCTAGTATACCCTGCAAGCTTTTTGGTTGATTGTACAATCTGATGAAGGCGGGGGGAGCCAAAATGAATCATTTCTCCCTTTAAGTCGGATGGAGCTTGTTCGGAATCGGTAATGAACGTCATCTGGGCTGGGTTCGGAACGCCACCTGTTTTTTCGAGATAGTGCCAATAAAAGGGTCTGTTCATTAATTCTTTATCCATTTCGATTGTCAATTGGACTGTAAGGTGGGTTGGTGTATTATCCAGTATTTCACAATCATTGGCTTTAAAGTAAGTTAATAAAAAATCATGAATTTCCCGTTGCTGCATGTACCTCACCTTCCTTCATTGATTGTGCGAATTGGATTAACGATGAAAAATTATCCATCTTGAT
This sequence comes from Peribacillus simplex NBRC 15720 = DSM 1321, assembly GCF_002243645.1. Lineage (NCBI taxonomy): Bacteria > Bacillati > Bacillota > Bacilli > Caryophanales > Bacillaceae > Peribacillus > Peribacillus simplex. The sequence goes on from NZ_CP017704.1 coordinate 4,494,224, forward strand.
TTTCATTTCGCCCTCTGTTTTGGACTCGCCGACCACATCAATTAAATATTCTTCAATGTTGTTAATATCCAGTTTGGTTAAAATATCATCCAATTCACCAATTACTTTTTCAAATAAATTAATTTTTTCGTATAGCAACTTCAGAATGTGTTCTTCTACTGTATTTTTCGTGGCAAAGTTATAAATCATCACATCTTCTTCCTGACCAAGGCGGTGAATCCGGCCAATTCTCTGTTCGAGCCTCATGGGGTTCCATGGCAGGTCAAAATTTATCAAATGATGGCAAAACTGAAGGTTTATCCCTTCCCCGCCAGCTTCGGTTGCAATTAAAACCTGTATATTCTTTTGGAATAATTCTCGCATCCAGTCTTTCTTTCCGCGCTTAAAACCGCCTCGGAAAGGAACTGAAGAAATTCCATTCTGCTGTAGATACCATTGAAGATATAGCTGAGTCGCCCGGTATTCGGTAAAGATAATTACTTTGTCATCAATCTTCTTGATCAGTTCCAAAGCTTTTTCAGCCTTGGAGTTCTGAACCGTTTCATTCACTTTAGAAAATAAATCATCAAGCTTTGCCAAAAAGTCAGGGGAAGGCTGATCATATTTATCTCTCATATTCTTTAATGTATAAAAGACCGCCTCTCTGCTGCTGCATGCTTCCCTTTGGAGAGTGAGAGCCGAAAAGGCGCTTCCTTTTGATCCGTCCGAAATAGGCTTGAATTTTGAAACAGCATCGTACAATGCTTGTTCCGTTGGAGAAAATTCAATGGTGATGGTTTCCACATGTCGTTTTGTCCATTCAATACCAGTATCGGCCCGCCGGTTTCGAATCATGACAGTGTTGACCAGTTCCTTTAGGTGTTCATCTTCAATTATGTTCCGGCCTTTCCCTTTATACTTTTCCGAAAAGAGTGAGGCATTTCCCAAGTGACCTGGTTTCAATAATGAAACGAGGTGAAAGATTTCCTCGACTTTATTTTGAATCGGAGTCGCTGTCAGGAGTAAACAAAATTTCTTTTTCAGATTTTGGACGAATTCATAATTCTTCGTCTTATTATTTTTAAGTTTATGAGCTTCATCAATAATGATGAAATCATATTCCTGATTGAAAATGATATCTCGATGTGGGGCGCGTTTCGCTGTATCAATGGATGAAATGACCACATCACAGGATTCCCAAACATAACTTTTTCTCTGAACGACTGCAGGAATATGAAACTTGGTATTCAATTCAAAAGCCCATTGTGTGACAAGGGAAGCCGGAACAAGGATCAATACTTTTTTTACAAGGCCTCTAATCATATACTCTTTTAGGATCAAGCCTGCTTCAATTGTTTTTCCGAGACCTACCTCATCAGCTAAAATGGCCTTTCCATTCATCTTTTCCACCACTTGCTTGGCTGCTTCCAATTGATGGGGAAGCGGGGTTAACTGCGGAAGGTGCTTAGGCGCCTGTAAACCTTCAAAATCAGGGATGATAAGATTTTCCTCCATTTGAACCGCCAATTTATAAAGCTCCCAATTTCCCCATGGACCGTCATTTTCCATCTTTTGCAGAAACTCGTCATTCCATTCAGAATTGAAGGATATATTGATTTTCATAGAAATAACTCCCTCTTAAATCATAATTTCCTTAATAAAAGGTCAAAACCCGAACATTTCATATGTGAAGTGAGAAAAATATTTCTCTTCAAAAGATATTGCAGAGTTAAGTTTCTTAGGGTAGGATATAAGTATATTTAGAAAATTCCAATTTCCAAACGCTACAAAGAATCTTTGTACATCGATTTTTGCAGTTCGCGTTTTCTTAGTATGGGCTACAGGCTCCTAATTTATCCAAGATTACTGAAGGAGATCACTCAAATGGTTTCTGAAGTTTTAGGAGAATTGGCAGAGAATGCATTCCATGATGCTCAAAGGTTTTACCGATGCTTGGGGCTTATTAGCTTCCTTTCATTGGTAGACCATTTATATGCGGGTGAAGATAAGGGGAGAGACTACGGATGTAGCGCCGAAGGAGCAAACTTAGCAGTGAATCTCTCAGGCAAAAGAACTCTTATTGGACGCAACTCTGGAGAGCGCCGCCCGTTTTGGGAGGGCCACCAAAGGGGAAAACCTATTATATAGGTAAACTTTCAGGTTTCAGGACAGAGAAAAAGCTCAAACGGGCTTTCTCTGTCCTTTTTTGTGCTTTTTTTACATCATGAATCAGGATATATCTGATGCGTAATGACAAGAAGCTTTTGATAATGAAGCCAATTAATTTAAAAAAATCTGAAGGGGGTTATTTTTTGACCAATTTAAAAAGAACACCACTATTTGAGGTTTATCGTGAATACGGAGGTAAAACGATTGATTTTGGCGGCTGGGAACTTCCTGTCCAATTTTCGGGTATAAAGGACGAACATGAAGCCGTACGTACAAAAGCGGGGTTATTCGATGTTTCCCATATGGGGGAAGTCGATGTTAAGGGTCCTGGGAGCCTTTCCTTTTTACAGAAGATGCTGACTAATGATATTTCAAAGCTGCAACAGGGCGGTGCCCAATATACAGCCATGTGTTATGAAAACGGAGGCACGGTTGATGATCTTATTGTGTATAAAAGGGCTGAGGACGACTACCTTCTCGTGGTCAATGCAGCGAATACAGAAAAAGATTTCAATTGGCTGCAAGCTAATTTAACGGAAGATGTCCAAATTACGAATGTATCGAGTGACTATACACAGCTGGCACTTCAAGGACCATCTGCAGAGAAGATATTACAAAAACTATCGGAAAATACTGCGCTAAGTGAAATTGGATTTTTCAAGTTCAAGGAAAATGTCATGATAAGCGGTATATCCACGATTGTATCCCGTACTGGATACACTGGTGAAGATGGTTTTGAGATATATAGCGACAGTAAAAATGGTCCTGCCCTTTGGAAGGCGATTATGGATGCCGGAAAGGAAGAGGGGGTTCAGCCGATTGGTTTAGGTGCTCGTGATACCTTGCGTTTTGAAGCGAAACTGCCGCTGTATGGGCAGGAGCTTTCAGCGGACATCACCCCGATAGAAGCCGGGATTGGTTTTGCGGTAAAAGTGGATAAGGAAGTTGATTTTTTCGGGAAAGCCGTTCTTGCTGAGCAAAAGGAGAAAGGGGCTCCCCGCAAGCTTGTGGGAATTGAAATGATTGACCGTGGCATTCCACGTCATGGGTATAAGGTCTACAGCGGTGACAAAGTCATTGGCGAGGTCACGACCGGTACCCAATCACCAACGTTGAAGAAAAACGTGGGATTGGTACTTATCGATAAGGAATTTTCGGTGCTGGATGCGGAAGTCGAAGTGGAAATCCGTTCCAAACGTTTGAAAGCCGTTATAATACAAACACCTTTTTATAAAAAACCACGTAAATAGAGGGGAATGGTCATTAGATGAAACATCGTTATTTACCCATGACAGAGCTAGATAAACAAGAAATGCTGGAAGCGATAGGGGTAACTACTGCAGAAGAACTTTTCAACGATATCCCTGAAAGCATTCGTTTTCAAGGAGAATACGATATCAAGCCTGCTAAATCGGAACCTGCATTAATGAAAGAATTATCAAGGCTTGCTGCCAAGAATGCGGATCTTAAAAACTATGCTTCCTTCCTTGGTGCGGGTGTCTATGACCATTATGCACCGGTCATCGTCGATCATGTTCTATCGCGTTCTGAGTTTTATACGGCTTATACACCCTATCAGCCTGAAATTTCACAGGGCGAGCTTCAGGCAATTTTTGAATATCAAACAATGATTTGTGAATTGACTGGCATGGATGTTGCTAACTCCTCCATGTATGACGGCGGGACGGCGCTAGCTGAAGCAGCCATGCTTGCTTCAGGCCAGACACGACGCAAGAAGATTCTCATTTCAGGAGCGGTTCATCCTGAATCAAGAGAAGTTGTGAAGACATATGCGAAAGGGCAACGTGTGGAAGTAATCGAAATTCCATTTAAAGACGGTGTGACGGACTTAGCTGCTTTAAGGGAATTGGCGAATGATGACATTGCAGGGGTGATCGTGCAATATCCGAACTTTTTTGGCCGTATCGAGCCATTGAAAGAAATGGAAGAAATCATTCATGGCGTCAAGTCCATGTTTATCGTTTCAAGTAATCCGCTGGCATTGGGAGCTTTGACATCGCCTGGTGCACTCGGTGCAGATATCGTAACGGGGGATGCTCAGCCATTCGGCATTCCGGCGGCATTTGGTGGACCCCATTGTGGATATTTTGCCGTTACTAATAAACTTGTTCGGAAAGTCCCGGGCCGACTCGTCGGTCAAACTGTGGATGAAAATGGAAAAAGGGGATTTGTGCTGACGCTTCAAGCTCGTGAACAGCACATTCGCCGTGACAAAGCCACATCCAACATTTGTTCCAATCAAGCTTTGAATGCCTTGGCAGCTTCTGTTGCAATGACCGCGCTTGGGAAAAAGGGTGTCAAAGAAATGGCCGTGCAAAATATTCAAAAAGCGCATTATGCGAAAAAAGCAATTATGGCAAAAGGGGTGGAAGTCATATTCGACGGTCCTTCGTTTAATGAATTTGTCATTAAACTGCCTGCTTCGTTTTCAGAAATCAATAAAAACCTTTTTGAAAAAGGGATGATCGGCGGCTTCGATTTAGGGACTGTTTATCCTGAGTTGAAAGACCATATGCTGGTTGCGGTAACTGAACTTAGAACAAAAGAAGAAATTGATGCACTTGCGCAGGAATTGGGGGATCAACATGAATAATCAAGATCAATCACTCATTTTTGAAATCAGTACTTCCGGTCGAATCGGATACAGTCTGCCAGAAATGGATGTTGTAACTATTCCGCTCGAAGAAATTCTTCCTGCCGACTACATCCGTGAAGAAGAGGCAGAGCTTCCTGAGGTGTCCGAACTGGATATCATGCGTCACTATACAGCACTTTCCAAACGGAATCATGGGGTGGATTCGGGTTTTTATCCGCTGGGTTCATGCACGATGAAATATAATCCGAAAATAAATGAAAATGTGGCACGCTTCAACGGTTTTGCCCATATCCATCCATATCAAGATCCGGCTACTGTTCAGGGAGCATTGGGACTATTATTTGATTTGCAGGAACACTTAACGGAAATCACCGGGATGGACCAAGTGACATTACAGCCTGCAGCAGGTGCTCACGGTGAATGGACAGGATTGATGATGATTCGCGCTTTTCACGAAGCGAATGGCGATACAGAACGGACGAAAGTGATTGTACCTGATTCTGCACATGGTACGAATCCTGCCTCTGCCACTGTTGCCGGACTTGAAACGATTACAGTGAAATCCGATGAAAATGGGTTAGTAGACCTTGAAGATTTAAAGCGAGTTGTCGGACCTGATACGGCGGCCTTGATGCTGACGAACCCCAATACATTGGGATTATTTGAAGAAAACATTTTGGAAATGGCACAACTTGTCCATGACGCAGGCGGGAAGCTTTATTATGATGGAGCCAATTTGAATGCAGTCCTATCAAAAGCACGTCCGGGTGACATGGGCTTTGATGTGGTTCACTTAAATCTCCATAAAACATTCACAGGCCCGCATGGCGGCGGCGGTCCGGGTTCTGGTCCTGTAGGGGTGAAATCGGACTTGATTCCTTACTTGCCTAAACCGCTTGTGGTCAAACAAGGTGAGCAATTCGTTCTTGATTATGATCGTCCGCAATCCATTGGCAGGGTAAAACCTTATTATGGTAATTTCGGGATAAACGTGAGAGCATATACGTACATTCGTTCAATGGGTCCTGATGGCCTTAAAGCCGTCACCGAGAATGCGGTCATCAATGCCAATTATATGATGCGTAGGTTGGAACCTTATTTTGACTTACCATATAATCGTCATTGTAAGCACGAATTCGTATTAAGCGGCCGTCGGCAAAAGAAATTGGGGGTAAGGACTCTCGATATAGCCAAAAGATTGCTGGATTTCGGGTATCATCCTCCAACCATTTACTTCCCGTTGAACGTGGAAGAAGGAATGATGATAGAACCGACTGAAACCGAGTCAAAAGAAACTCTGGATGCGTTCATCGATGCGATGATCCAGATTGCCAAGGAAGCGGAAGAAACCCCGGAAATCGTTCAGGAAGCTCCGCATACAACTGTTATAAAGCGGCTTGATGAAACTCTTGCTGCAAGAAAACCTGTTCTGCGTTATCAAGCCTAGATTGATAGCTTACACGAAAAAAATCCCTGCCTGCCGGCGGGGATTTTTCGTTATGTAAGAATTCATTTAAGTCCAACAATTAACTTTCATTTTCCTAGAGCCCGCATGAAGTACATGAAGGCTTTTTAATTAAAAAGAGCCCATGCGGAGATGGGGTCTTATTTCTTTGCTTTGATTTTCCCGGTCCACATTTTGAAACCGCCCTTTAGGTGAAAAAGTTCCTTGTAGCCCTTTTTGTATAACATGGCTGCAGCTCTGCCGCTGATGATTTCGCTTTGAGCGTACAAATATACAGGCTTGTCCGGCCTAATTTCGACCAAGCGGGTTTTCATTTGAGTCATAGGGATGTTTCTTGCGCCTAAGATATGACCATTATCGAAATCATTCGGTTCCCGCACATCGATTAGCTGCACTTTTCTGTAGTTAGCGATAAATTCGTCCTGTGTTAATGTTTTAACGATTTTACGCTGGCGGTACCAATTAAAAAGTGAATACGCAATAACCACTCCTAAGATGATGAGCAGTGTATATAATATTTCCAAACATAAAAACTCCCTTCTACCTTAACGAATACAGACAATCTTTATTATATAATTGCTTTACCCAATAATCAAAAAGAATTTTCATCAAATTCTTCATCGACTTGATAGCACTTTCTTTTTTAGAGTGTTAAAGTCTGTTAAACTACTACATGTGAGTTTTTTGTGGGGTATTGAAAAACAGTTTATTGAAACGAGGGGTAAGGATGACTAAAGAAAAATGGGGTTTTATAGATTCGGGGTATTGTTCACCGGCTTTTAATATGGCGCTGGACGAAGCACTGTTAAACTGGCAAAGCAAAGGGGAAATTCCGCCAATCATACGCTTTTACGGCTGGGATCCAGCGACATTGTCGATTGGTTATTTTCAAAAGGCAGAATCGGAAATTGATATGGAAGAGGTCAAAAGGCAGGGCCTTGGTTTTGTTCGCAGACCAACAGGAGGACGAGCGGTACTGCACGAGCATGAATTGACTTATAGCGTAATCGTTTCAGAATCCTATCCGGGAATGCCAACTACCGTTACTGAAGCATATCGTGTCATTTCTGAAGGGATATTAATGGGGTTCAGGAATCTTGGATTGGATGCTTATTTTGCCGTGCCTCGAACCGAGCAGGAAAAAGCGGCTTTAAAAGCGCCCAAGTCTTCCGTCTGCTTTGATGCTCCAAGCTGGTATGAACTGGTCGTTGAGGGCAGGAAGGTTGCTGGCAGCGCTCAAACCAGGCAAAAAGGCGTCATCCTTCAACACGGGGCCATTTTGCTTGAACTTGATGATGAAAAGCTCTTTAGCGTATTTAAATTCTCAAATGACAGGGTTAAAGAGAGAATGCAAAAAAGCTTAAAAAATAAAGCTGTGGCCATAAATGACGTTGCCGGAAGAAAGGTTACCATCCCTGAAGCGAAAGAAGCTTTTGAAAAAGGTTTTGCCGAAGGACTTTCGATCGATTTAGAGCCATACGTCCTCACCGAAAAGCAATTGCTGGAAGTTAAGGACATTGCAGAAAGCAAATATGAAAGCGATGAATGGAATTTTATGAGATAGACGAAGCCGGATAATTAGAGTGGATAATAAAAAAGATTTTTCAGATTTGTTTGACCAAATAAGCTTTCCCTTGCAGGGATAAGCCCTGAAAGGGATGGGGAAAAAGCAAGGTCCAAATTAATTGAAATCTGATGAAAAATTATTGTAAATCGACATTTTCCTCCCTTTTGCTAACTATATTAATTGATTTACCGTTTGACAAAATTAAAAGTTATTCAAAACAAACACAATATATAGTAGTTGAAATATTTAATGCAACACTATATATTGATTTTTGAGTTTCGCTATGATAAATTTAGGGTACTTGTTAAGCGAAACGGACATGTAAGGCTACATAAGGATTTTTGCGGCAGCAAGAACGGATCTTGAAACATATAAAGGAGAGGGAATTATGTCGGTTGTAATAAAAGAAGCTTTAAAGGTTGATCTAGAAAGGTTGAATAAGGATATTTCTTTATTTCCCCAGGTTCACCCTGTAACTGCTGATATGAAAATGGCGCATAAGGGAGTGTCCCGTCTAGTCATGCTTGACCGCTATTCTTTTAAGGATACTGAAAAAATCACACTCTCGGCAGGCGATTTCGTCGTGTTGACGATTAAGGAAGATCCGAAATTCCCGGCAAGGGGTCTCGGTTACATCGTTGAAATAGATTGGGAAACAAAAAAAGCCAAGGTATTGGTGGATGAAGAATTCCGTGGCGTATTGGATAATCCGGAAGAAGTGGAGTCGGGGATTGTAAACCGTCCGTTGGATATAATCGAAAAGCCGCTTGAAATATACTATGAACAAATTGCGAAACGTAATGCAACGGGCTTGGCATCAGTGGAAACCACGGAAGAAAAAAGAACGGAATGGTTCAATAAATTCTATGAAGAATTAAAGAACCTTAATTTTGTTCCGGCAGGCCGAGTATTATACGGTGCGGGTTCCAATACGGATGTTACTTATTTCAACTGCTATGTAATGCCATTCGTACCGGATTCACGTGAAGGGATTTCAGAACATAGGAAACAAGTGATGGAAATCATGAGCCGCGGCGGCGGAGTGGGTACGAACGGATCGACACTGCGTCCAAGAAACACTCTGGCAAAAGGCGTAAATGGAAAATCCTCGGGTTCAGTGTCATGGCTTGACGATATTGCGAAATTGACGCATCTTGTTGAACAGGGCGGTAGCAGACGCGGCGCGCAAATGATCATGCTTGCTGATTGGCATCCTGATATTGCAGAGTTCATCATTTCTAAAATGCAAAATCCAAGGATTCTGCGTTACCTAGTGGAAAACACTAAAGATGAAGCCATCAAGAAATATGCGACGGATAAATTGAAATTCACGCCGCACACTGAACAGGAAACGGCTATGTATCAAGGGATCATCAATTATAAGGAGATTCCTGGCCAAGGTGGATTCAGCGAGAAAATCATTAGGGATGCAGAGGAAAAGATCCGTACAGGAGGAACATACAGTGTCCATAATTCGGATTTCCTGACTGGAGCCAACATTTCGATTTGCCTGACTAAGGAATTTATGGAAGCGGCGGAACAAGACGCTGAATACGAATTGCGTTTTCCTGATGTTGAAAGCTATAATGCCGAAGAAATGGCCATTTACAATGAAGAATGGCATAAAGTCGGAGATGTTCGTGAATGGGAGAAAATGGGTCACAAAGTCCGTGTTTACCGTAAAATCCGAGCTAAAGAGCTTTGGAACTTAATAAACATTTGTGCAACATATTCTGCTGAACCAGGTATTTTCTTTATCGATAATGCTAATGAAATGACGAATGCCAAAGCATACGGTCAACAAGTCGTAGCCACGAACCCTTGTGGCGAACAGCCATTGGCCCCATATTCAGTATGTAACCTTGCGGCAGTCAATCTGGCTGAAATGGCTGATAAAGATAGCAAAACGGTTAATTTCGAGAAACTTAAGCAGACCGTCGAAGTCGGTGTGCGTATGCAGGACAATGTCATTGATGCAACTCCTTATTTCTTGGATGAAAACAAAAAACAGGCACTGGGAGAGCGACGGGTTGGACTAGGTGTAATGGGTCTGCATGACCTGTTGATCTACTGTGAAACGGAATATGGCTCTGAAGAAGGAAATATCCTGGTTGACAAGGTGTTTGAAACGATTGCGACTACAGCTTACAGGGCTTCCGTGGAACTTGCTAAAGAAAAAGGCAGTTTCCCGTTCTTGATCGGGTCAACGGACAAAGAAACCGAGGAGCTTAGAACGCGGTTTACACAAACCGGATTTATGGAAAAAATGCCGGAAGATATCAGGGAAAGTGTTGCTGCACATGGCATCCGTAACTCTCATTTATTGACAGTGGCTCCTACAGGAAGCACAGGAACGATGGTTGGGGTATCAACAGGTCTTGAACCATATTTCTCCTTCACGTATTTCCGCAGCGGCCGTCTGGGTAAATTCATTGAAGTTAAGGCTGACATTGTACAGGAATACTTGGACCGTCATCCAGAAGCCGATACAGAAGAGCTTCCAAAATGGTTCATTTCCGCAATGGAATTAGCTCCAGAAGCTCATGCTGATGTTCAATGCATCATTCAACGCTGGATTGACAGCTCGATCAGTAAGACGGTCAATGCTCCAAAAGGATATACTGTCGAACAAGTTGAAAAAGTATATGAGCGTCTATACAAAGGCGGCGCAAAAGGCGGTACTGTATATGTGGATGGCAGCCGTGACAGTCAGGTTCTTACGCTCAAAGCGGAAGAAAACCAAATGGACGAGCAGCTTGAAATGGATGAATTGACAGATGTTGAAGTAAAGAAAAAAGTTGTATTGGTCGATACCATAAATGAACTGCGTTCGACGAATGTTACGATTGGGTCGGAAGTGGGTAACACTTGCCCGGTCTGCCGTAAGGGTGAAGTCCAGGAAATGGGCGGATGCAATACTTGCACGAATTGCGGAGCGCAATTAAAATGCGGGCTATAAGCTGATGGAAGGGAAGTCGTTAAGTATGCTGCAAAGCTATCTTAACGGCTTTTTTAGTGTCTTAAATGTAGGTTAGTGACAGTCTGTTCAATTATATACAAATAAAGAAGACCGAATCATGAAGTTCGGTCTTCTTTTTGCGTTCAATCAACCATTTTCATTTTGCTGCCTTATTTCCTTTTCGGCTAGATATTGATTTCCGTCCTTTAATACCGAAAATTCATCGACCGAGTCTCCAGGTATATTCCTGGGATTTGGATATTTATTATCTGTTTGGACGGTAATCGTTTGTTTCCCCATTCCATTCGTCAAGAAGTCTCGTTTATTAGCCATATCGCATCTCCTTCATTTTGAGTTTCCAAGTAAAAACAATCATGAGGATAACAGAATAAAGAAAAACTATCCTTATGATTAGATTGTGTAGTTCGATTGAAAGTATGAACAAATCGATAAAAGAATGGAGAACGAAATGAAACCATTTATGCCACAGTTAGTATATATCGAGCCCAGGGCACTGGAATACCCGCTCGGCCGTGAATTGAAAAAGAAATTCGAAGATTTGAACATTGAAATCCGTGAGACCACATCGCATAACCAAATTAGGGATCTTCCTGGAGAAAATGACCTGCAAAAATATCGTGTCGCCAAATCGACGCTTGTGGTAGGAATCAGAAAAACATTGAAGTTCGATTCTTCAAAGCCATCTGCTGAATATGCCATCCCTCTTGCTACAGGGTGTATGGGGCATTGTCACTATTGTTATTTACAGACGACACTCGGATCAAAACCATATATTAGGACATATGTGAATCTTGACGAGATTTTCGAGGCAGCCGAAAAATATATAAATGAGAGAAAGCCTGAAATTACCCGTTTTGAGGCAGCTTGTACATCGGATATCGTCGGAATTGACCATTTGACACATTCGTTAAAAAGGGCTATAGAATATTTTGGCAAAAGTGAATATGGGGTTCTTAGGTTCGTTACTAAATTTCATCATGTCGACCATCTGTTGGATGCTGAACATAATGGAAAAACGAGATTTCGCTTCAGTATAAATTCACGTTATGTGATAAAGAATTTCGAGCCCGGTACATCTAGCTTTGAGGAAAGGATAGAAGCGGCACGTAAAGTGGCAGGTGCCGGATATCCCCTTGGTTTTATCGTAGCTCCCATATATCGTCATGAAGCATGGAAGGAGGGCTACCATGAATTATTTGAACGGTTGAGTGAGGCGTTAAAAGGGGTGGATATCCCTGACTTGACTTTTGAATTAATCCAGCATCGGTTTACTGGTCCAGCAAAAAAAGTGATTCAAAAAAACTACCCAAAAACAAAATTGGAACTGGACGAAACGAAGCGTAAATATAAATGGGGCCGATATGGAATCGGTAAATATGTTTATCAAAACGAAGAAGCCGCAGAACTGGAAACGACCATTCGTGGGTATATAGCGGAATTCTTCCCGAAAGCGGAAATTCAGTATTTTACCTGAATCAAGGCAATTTTCTATTTAAAACTGTCATAAATCGCTCTAATCCTGCTTAGAAATGTAAAGACCGGATTAGGGGAGGGCAGCTATGATTATTGACGGCGTTTTTTCCGGAGGCGGGATTAAAGGCTATGGTTTAGTGGGAGCCCTGCAGGAATTAGAAGAACGGGGATTTGTATTCCATCGGACAGCGGGTACAAGTGCAGGCTCCATAATTGCAGCTTTCGTAGCAGCTGGGTACACAGGAAAAGAAATGGAAAAGCTTTTTCTTGATATAGATTTAAGCGGGCTGCTGGATAAAAGGCGTGGTCTTTTGCCTATCCCGCTTGCCAAATGGCTCCTTGTATACTGGAAACTTGGCCTTTATAAAGGAGACGCTTTGGAAGCCTGGGTCGCCAGTAAACTTGCCGTAAGGAATGTAGTCACCTTTAAGGATGTTCGACCGAAATCCCTCCGTATCATAACCTCTGACATTACAAATGGGAAATTGGTCGTACTGCCTGATGATTTACCGAACTATGGAATTGATCCGAACACTTTTCCAGTGGCAAAGGCAGTAAGAATGAGTTGTAGCATTCCTTATTTCTTTGAGCCAGTCAAACTTGATGTCGGAAAAAGCAAGTTCCTTTTTGTTGATGGTGGTGTATTAAGCAATTTTCCAATGTGGTTATTCAATTCAGATCATGTAAGAAAGGAAAGGCCGGTTATAGGCTTGCGGCTAAGTGTCGATGAGATATGGAAACCGCATGAGGTGGATAATGCGGTTGAATTGTTCTCCGCACTATTCAAAACGATGAAAGATGCCCATGATGCACGGTATATTTCCAAGAAACACGTCCATAATATTGTATTTATCCCGATGAAGGGAATTTCTGCAATGGATTTCAATCTGAATGATGAAAAAAAGGGTGAATTGATGAATAGGGGCAGGCAGTGCACTAAAGAATTCCTAAAAAGGTGGACTTATTAATGATAAATAAAAAATCGGGCTCTTAAAAAGAAGCCCGATTTTTCTTTTTATTCTTTTTCCCTTCGATGACGGTTAAGTGACTATCGGTTTTCTTTCTCAATTTTATTTTCTTTGATGATTTTGCTGCAGAGAAGCTAGCCACATTATCTTTTTTCGAAGTTCGGTTTTTTAGCCTTTTTTTCGATTGGCGGGCAGCCTTTCGGAATGCTTGCTGCTCTTTTTTAACTGGTTTTCCCTTTGTTAATCCCGTATAAATCATATAAATAATCCCTGCGACAATGGCTATTATGAGAATGTTTCTAAAAAAGCCAATCGGGTCATTAAATAGTCGGCTCATTAGTCCGAGGACTCCGAGGGCGATGATTCCGTATATCATGAAAGATATGAAACGTTTCAACAAAGACACCTCCTTAAGAGCATCATAAGCAGTTTTTGCTTATTTTAAACATTCTTCATGTAAAATATTTGAAAAAATGAAGATCATTCCCTTAGTTAGTATATGATTTTTCATCATCAAAATGTGTATAGATGTTTTACACAATTACATCCGATTCTAAACCTTTTTCAGTTTCTTTTTCCATCCTTAACAGTTCTTGGAAGGATGCCAGTGCGACTTCGACTTGATCATCTGTAGGGGCTTTGGTTGTCAATAACTGAAGCCAAAGGCCGGGATAGCCAAGGTAACGAAGTATTGGAGTATCTCTTACTTTGTTGGTCAACTGCAATACCTCGAAGGCTATGCCAAGCACTACAGGGATAAGCAAAATGCGATCCACGACACGGAGCCATAATGGATCGGTCGGAACAACCATATAGACGAACATACCTACAATGACTGTAAATAAAATAAAGCTGCTGCCACAGCGATAATGAAGGCGTGAACTTGCCTGCACATTTGCTACGGTCAATTCTTTTCCGCTTTCAAAGCAATTGATCACCTTATGCTCTGCCCCGTGATACTGAAAGACCCGCTTGATCAATGGCGTCATGGAAACTACATAAATGTATACCAGCAATAATATTAACTTGAACAAGCTTTCTATTAAAACCTGGGCCATATGGCCGCTGAAGAAGGGTCTTGTCAATTCGGCAAGAAAGACTGGAATCAAAGTGAAAAGCAGCTTCCCGAATAGGAAGGAAAGAACACCGATTACGGCAACTCCAAGCCATACACTTATTTTAGAAGGTTCCTTCGTTTCTTTTTTCTTTTCTTCCTGCTTTTCCCCTTCTTCTTCATATTGTTCAGTTGAAAAGTTTAGATGTTTCGAGCCGGTTGCACTTGACTGAATCAGTGAAACGATACCCCGTAGAAACGGTACTTTTTTTAAGCGATTGACAACAGGTTTCGATTTACGCGGCAGATGATAATATACAATCGTCGAATCTTTGCGGCGTACCGCTGTGACTGTGTGATGTTTGCCGCCGAACATGACGCCTTCCACTACAGCCTGCCCTCCATAAACGGGTTTTTGAACCTCAGACATTTCTACACCAACCTAATAGTTATTCACGTAGCTCTCTCAAGGGTGCTAACATGTTTATTATCAAGCATCACAAGGGTTAAACGCGGTCCTCCAAAGTTGAATGGGGACTTTAACCCTGTAATTACTTTATGAATGTTGAATCACAGGAAGGTAATATCCTGTGTACATTATAAATTTCAACAGAGGTTGGGTATTTTCCTCTGAAAAAAGTAGATTATTTATGATTTAATCATACATAATAAATCACAAAACCTCTAGTGATTCTCCTCCCTAACAATAAAAAAAAATAGTTCTATTTAACAAAGGGCATACTACGTAGCGGAGGTGTTTGATATGTCTTCTAATGAAAATGGACAAATTCAACAGGAATATCAAAACATGTTGATCTACAATGTACTTGCTGTCGGTTTTGTTGGGGGGGCTTTGGCCAGTTTTATCGGAATCATAGCCCATTATCTTAACTTTATGGATTTTAGCCCAAAATTCATACTAACTTCATGGTCAAATATGACCTGGATCGACCATTGGCTCGGTACGGTAATGACCATAATTTTATTCGGAATTCTATCCGTGGGGATCGCTTTTATATACTATAGTCTTTTTAAAAGGATGAAGAGTATTTTTACGGGTATTTTTTTAGGAGTGGTTTGCTGGGCTTTGCTGGTATTTGTCCTAAAACCGATGTTCATCGATTTGCCAACCTTTTCTAAAATGTCAGCAAATACGGTTGTATCAAGTTTATGCATTTTTATTATATACGGTCTTTTTGTAGGGTTTTCTATATCATACGATCATCAGGAATATATACGTCAAAAAGACAAAGCCGAGAAGCAATCGGAAAGCTGATTGCTTCTCGGTTGTAAAAAAGTAGTAAGACAATTTGTAATTATGATAGAATGTTCTTGGAAAGCATTCTTTTAACATGAGCAGGTGTTTGATGATGACAAAAATCTTACTAATCAATGGTCCGAATTTAAATCGCTTGGGGAAGCGAGAACCTGCGCATTATGGATTCTCGACGCTTGCGGATGTGGAAGCGCAATTAATGCAGCAAGCTGAAGGGTTAAATGTGGAATTAACCTCTTTTCAAACTAACCATGAAGGAGCGATTATCGACAAGCTCCATTGGTCAGAGGATCATGGGATCGACGGGATTATCATTAATCCTGGAGCTTTTACTCATTATAGCTATGCGATTCGTGATGCAATAGCCGGAATTGATGTTCCAGTGGTGGAAGTGCATATTTCGAACATACATGCCCGTGAAAGCTTTCGGCATGAATCAGTGACCGCAGCGGTATCGGCGGGACAGATTGTCGGCTTGGGGATACACGGATATGAATTGGCTTTGCAGGCGATCACAAAGATTGCAAAGGGGAGAAATTAAATGAATAAACTAATGCGCTTAAGAGCCTCAATGGAAAAGGTGGGCATTGACGGTTTTTTGATCACCAGTACATATAACCGCCGATTCATGACCAACTTTACGGGAAGTGCAGGCGTTGTCCTTATTTCCCAAAAAGAAGCTAAATTCATCACTGATTTCAGATACGTGGAACAAGCAGGCAAACAGGCACCAGACTATGAGATCGTTCAACACAAAGGAACCATCATTGAAGAAGTCGGTAAGCAGGCTGAAGCGATGAATATCAGCAAACTGGGGTTTGAGCAAGAACACCTGACTTATGCTACATATAAGGCATATGAAATGGCCATTGATGGTCAACTTTTGCCGGTGTCCGGGGTTATTGAGAATTTACGCTTGATAAAGACTTCATCAGAGATTAAGATATTAAAGGAAGCGGCTGCTATTGCTGATGCTGCGTTTACACATATTCTGGATTTCCTGCGTCCAGGGATCTCGGAACTGGATGTATCCAATGAACTTGAATTCTTTATGAGGAAACAAGGGGCAACTTCTTCTTCATTCGATATTATTGTAGCATCCGGTATAAGGTCCGCACTTCCGCATGGAGTGGCTACGGATAAAATCATCGAAAAAGGCGATTTTGTCACATTGGATTACGGGGCATATTATAACGGGTATGTGTCTGACATCACTCGGACATTAGCAGTTGGCAAGCCAAGTGAAGAACTTATTAATATTTATGACATTGTTTTAGAAGCTCAACTGCGAGGAATGGCTGGAATCAAACCCGGTATGACTGGCAGGGAAGCGGATGCACTAACTCGTAATCTAATTGAAGAAAAGGGATATGGGCAGTATTTTGGACATTCGACCGGACATGGAATCGGTCTTGAAGTTCATGAAGGTCCAGCATTATCCCTTAGGTCTGATATCATTTTAGAACCAGGTATGGCTGTAACCGTTGAACCGGGCATTTATTTACCTGGGGTAGGCGGAGTGCGGATTGAAGATGATACAATCGTTACAATTGAAGGTAACGAAGCACTTACTCACTCAACCAAAGAGTTAATCATTCTGTAAACATGTACATGTAGGAGGACAAATTTATGATTTCTGTAAACGATTTTCGCACGGGTGTTACGATTGAAGTAGATAATGGAATTTGGCAGGTTATCGAGTTCCAACACGTTAAACCTGGTAAAGGTGCAGCTTTTGTACGTTCTAAACTTCGTAACCTTCGTACGGGTTCAATCCAAGAGAAAACATTCCGTGCTGGTGAAAAAGTTGCAAAAGCACATATCGAAAACCGTAAGATGCAATACCTTTATGCAAGTGGAGATAGCCATGTATTCATGGATAACGAAACGTATGACCAAATCGAACTGCCTGCTTCAAGCATTGAACGTGAACTTAAATTCCTTAAGGAAAATATGGAAGTACATATCATGACTTTCCAAGCGGAAACACTTGGTGTCGAGCTTCCAAACACAGTGGAACTTGAAGTGGCGGAGACTGAGCCGGGAATTAAAGGCGATACATCTTCAGGCGGCACCAAATCAGCCGTACTTGAGACGGGCCTTTCGGTTCAAGTTCCATTCTTCATCAACCAAGGTGACAAACTATTGATCAATACAAATGAAGGCTCTTACGTATCACGTGCATAAATGAAAGAAGACCGAGATTAATTTCTCGGTCTTTTTTTTTGGTCTTTTTTAGATCCCGGAAGTTATAAAAAAATCAATAAATGGTCGGTTTCTTTAATAGCCTGTCATCATTGCGGGCTGGTCGGCATATATTTTATTGAAAGTGGTGTATACAGGAGGATTGTCAAAATGGAAACGATTCTTTCTTTTTTACCGAAAAAATTATACGAGCAACTCCGGGGTATGACACCGATGATGATCGATAAGATGGAAGAGCTGCGAATTCGGGTTGGAAGGCCGCTTGAGGTCATTGTAGGAGGGGAACCATACTTCTTTTCCTATGAAGTGACCCATTCGGATGCAGATCAATTATTGAATCAAATAGGTCAATTTTCGTTATATACACTTGAGGAAGAATTAAAGCGGGGATATATAACCATAGCGGGCGGACATCGGGTGGGGCTTGCTGGCAAGGTGATCCTGGAAAATGGGTCGGTCAAAGCGATCAGGGATATTTCCTCATTCAATATTCGGATTGCACGTGAAAAAATAGGTGCAGCTGAACCGCTCACTTCATATCTATATGACGGGGAATGGCAACATACAATGTTGATCGGTGCTCCGCAAACGGGAAAAACGACCATATTACGTGATATCGCAAGAATGATATCTAGTGGTAATGAAAAACGCGGCATTGCCCCTCAAAAGGTGGGGATAGTGGACGAGCGCTCGGAAATTGCCGGAAGTGTTCATGGAGTGCCGCAGCTCGAATTTGGAACAAGGGTTGATGTGCTCGATGGATGTCCTAAAGCGGAAGGGATGATGATGATGATCCGTTCGATGTCCCCGGATGTATTGATCGTGGATGAAATAGGCCGTGCAGCGGATACACAGGCTGTGCTGGAAGCAGCGAACGCAGGTATTAAACTCATGATAACTACTCATGGCCATACACTGGATGAGGTTAAGAAGCGACCTTTTATCGCGGAAATATTAAAGCAAAACATCTTTGAACGTTTTATAGAATTACAGAAAAGTAAATCCGGTAAGAGGAGCTACAAAGTCCTTGATGCAGCAGGGGTTCCCATTTTCTTGGGAGAAAGTGTGAACCGGCATGTTTAAGTTAATAGGAGCAGCGATAATTATTATTGCAACGACATGGGCTGGTTTCGAAGCCGCGAAAAAATTAAGTATGAGGCCTCGTCAACTGAGACAGCTGAAAGTCGCCATGCAATCGCTTGAAGCTGAAATCATGTATGGTCATACACCTTTGAAAGAAGCGGCAAGGAAGCTTTCTAAACAGATGGCCAAACCTTTATCCATCTTTTTCGAAACATTTGCGAATCGACTCGAGTCAGGAGAGACCACCGTCAAAGAAGCATGGGATGATAGTTTGAAGAAAATATGGCAATCCCTTGCTTTAAAACAAGGAGAATTCGAGATTCTTTCACAGTTTGGGGAGACGCTTGGAAAAAGCGATAAATATCATCAGCAAAAGCAAATCATGCTAACGATGGCACACTTGGAACGGGAGGAGAGCGATGCGCTCGACCGACAGGGAAAATATGAAAAAATGATGAAAAGTCTTGGTTTTTTATCAGGGCTATTATTGATCATCTTGCTGATGTAGGAATATGTGGGGGGAATGAAAATGGGCATTGATGTGGACATCATATTTAAAATAGCGGGTGTGGGGCTAGTTGTGGCATTTCTTCACACGATACTCGATCAGGTTGGGAAGAAGGAATATGCCCAGTGGGTGACACTTTTCGGATTTATCTATATTTTATTCATGGTAGCTTCTGTAGTAGAGGATTTATTTCAAAAAATTAAATCTGTATTTCTATTTCAGTAAGGGAGGGATTCGCGATTGAAATCATAAAAATCGTGGCCATTGCCCTAGTTGCCACCTTTTTGGCACTGATCGTCAAAGAGCAAAAACCAAATTTCGCATTCCTGCTTGTCGTTTTTGTAGGATGCTCCATTTTTCTTTTTTTAGCTGACAAAATATACGAAATTATTTTAATGTTAGAAAAAATTGCGGTAAATGCGAATGTAAATACCGTGTATCTAGAGACCATCTTAAAAATAATCGGAATTGCCTATATTGCAGAATTCGCTTCTCAAATTACAAAAGATGCAGGGCAAGGTTCGCTCGCTTCCAAAATAGAATTGAGCGGGAAAATCTTGATTCTTGCCATGGCGATTCCGATTTTGACGGTCATTATCGAAACGATTTTACAGATGCTCCCAAGTTAACGGATTACTCCTACTAGTCAATGAGGTGAATGTATGAAGCAGCGGATGCCTTACTTATCCATTCTATTCGTTTTACTCTTTTTTTTGCATACATCTATTGGACAAGCTGCCGAAAATCCCGAAAATGGTGAAATCGATCAAGAGCCGATCATGCAGTCCGAACTGGTACAAGCCCAAATAGAAAGGCTGGGTGTCGATGAGCTCAAACAATATTGGGATGACATCGTTACGGAATATGGAGGATTCTTACCGGAAAGCCAAAAAGGGAGCTTCATGGATTTTGTAAGCGGCGATAAGAAATTTTCCTTTGACCAATGGATAAAGGGAATGACAAAATTCATTTTTCATGAACTGCTCGTGAATGGAAAGCTGCTGGGATCACTCATTTTGTTAACCGTTTTCAGCATGTTCCTCCAGTCTTTGCAGAATGCGTTCGAGCAAAGCTCCGTAAGTAAGGTCGCTTATGCAATCGTTTATATGGTGCTGATCATTTTGGCACTTAACAGTTTTCATGTGGCGATTGAATATACAAAAGATACGATAGATTTGATGATTTCCTTTTTAATGGCGCTCATCCCTTTACTCTTGGCATTGATAGCTGCTTCAGGCGGACTTGTATCAGCAGCATTCTTTCATCCGGTATTGATGTTTTTGATGAATACAAGCGGCATCTTGATCCAGTTTGTCGTCCTTCCGTTATTATTCTTTGCAGCGATTTTAAGCATAGTCAGCACGCTGACCGAACATTACAAAGTGACACAGATGGCACAACTTCTCCGTAATTTTGCCATCGGTATCCTGGGAGCATTCATGACCATATTCCTTGGTGTGATCTCCGTTCAGGGAGCATCCTCAGCTGTAGCTGATGGAGTGACGATCAGGACAGCCAAATTCGTGACAGGTAACTTTATACCGGTAATAGGGCGCATGTTTACTGATGCAACGGATACGGTCATTAGTGCCTCTGTCCTTTTGAAAAATACAGTGGGCTTGTCAGGCGTCATCATTCTTTTGCTCATCACCACATTTCCCGCCATAAAGATCTTGATGATTTCTTTTGTCTATAAATTGGCAGCGAGTCTTTTGCAGCCGCTGGGCGGAGGACCTGTAATAAAATGCCTTGACATAATAAGTAAAAGCATGATTTATATTTTCGCTGCATTGGCCATTGTCTCACTCATGTTTTTTTTAAGTATCACGGTAATTATCGCCTCTGGAAACATTACCCTGATGGTTCGTTAGAAAGGAGGAGGGCTTGGTGAGTTTTTTAGCTGGCTGGGTATCCAACATCATCATATTTGTATTGCTGGCTACTGTGATCGATATGCTTCTTCCGAATTCAGCTTTACAGAAGTATGCCAAAATGGTCATCGGACTTTTGCTGATTGCGATCATCATCACTCCTATATTGGGATTATTCAATAAGGATTTCGACGATATCCTCTCTGCGGCTACTAGTGAATTTGAGGATCAGAAAAAAAAAGATTTAGGAAATTTGACAGAAATGAAGAAAAAAGAAATACAAGCTACCCAGGGTGCATATATTTTAAAACAAATGGCTGTTGACTTACAGGCAGAAGTGGAAGAGGAGCTGATGGTGGATTATAACATGAAGATTAGTTCAATTGATGTAGGGGTCAAGGATGAGGAAGAACCAGGTGTTGATGATCTGCAGAACATAACCATCTCATTGGAAAAAGCAGAAGGGGAAGAAAACTCGGAGATAGAGGCAATAGCGAAGGTTGATATCAATGCAGATAGCCCATCCACTTCGAATGATGCCAATCTGGATGCTGTCAAAAGGTTTCTGGCAACAAGTTGGTCTGTAGATGAAGAGATCATTGAAATCGCCGGGGAAAGGAAGTGACTGAGTATTGAACAAAGACAAAGGTCCATTATCCTGGCTGCAAAAACTATTAAATAAAGACCCTGACCAAAAAGAGCCTAAGGAAAAAAAACCTTCCCTGTATGTCTATGCTCTAATAGTTGTCCTTTTGGGAGCGGGAATCATGATGGCCGGGAATTTGTTAACCACCAACCAGACGGGACAAACACCTGAAGTGAAGACTGTATTCAATAATGATAAACAGCAGGATGATGAAGGGGATGTTGAAACATTCGGCCAGAAGAAATCAGAATTCAAGACAACAAAAGACTATGAAATATATCTTCAAAATGAAATGAAGGAGGCGCTTGAGTCCATCGCAGGCGTCCAGGATGTAAAAGTCGTAATTTACGTCGATGCATCCGAGAAAAAAGTATATGAAAGAAACAAAGTCACCCAAAAACAAGTCACTGAAGAAACCGACCAGGAAGGCGGCAAAAGGACGGTCGAAGATACATCTGTTGATGAACAGCTAGTTTTGGTCAAGAGCGGTGAAAAAGAAGGACCGATCATTTCGGAAACGAAAAAACCTAGTGTACGAGGAGTCCTGGTAGTCGCTAAAGGAGCCGAAAATATTCAAATAAAGAAGTGGATCATCGAGGCTGTCACACGCTCACTTGATGTACCGAGTCACAGGGTTTCTGTCATGCCTAAAAAATAAGGGGGAAAATCTACATGTTATTAAAAAAACAAACCGTTTGGTTATTGACTATGCTAAGTCTAGTCGTTGTGCTTTCAGTCTATTATTTAACCGCTCCTGAAGAAAATGCCGCCGATATGACGGCAACAGAGCAAATGGAACAGGAAGGAAATAAAACAGAAAGTAAAACAGAGAACAAAGCGGATACAAAAGGTGAAAATAAAAGTGAAAAAGAAACGTCCAAAAATACAGAAGGTTCCTCTGTAACCATTGCATCTGGAGATGAGTTTGAATCGTTAAGGATGCAGATTGAAGATGAACGGGCGAAGCTGAATGAAGAATTGACTGCAAAGATGGGCAACACAGAACTATCAGCTGAAGAAAGAGACGAGGCTTATGCAAAAATCGAACAATTAAGTGAAACGAAAGTAAAAGAAAATATCATCGAAAACTTAATTGTTGCCATGGATTACAATGCCGCACTGGTCCGGGTGGACGGAACGGATGTAAAGGTGAGTGTCAAGGCCGATAAACAAACGAAAACAGAGGCCAATAACATTATCCGACTCGTAAGGAAAGAAGTGAGCGATGCACAAAATGTAGTGGTCGATTTCCAACCGGAAAAGTAAACACACATACAGAAAAAAGTACTGATACAGAACAGTTCAACATCATAAAAATTTGAAAGCCCCCCTTAATAAAAAAAAGGGAGGCTTTTTATTAGGATTTTTTTTAACCATCTTACAACCGGGAAACTTTAGAGGAAAAGTTTTTTTATGTAAATTGGTAACAGGAACTCAAATAGAAATGGCGATCATGATCATCCGTAATATTCTAGAAAAGTAATTATAATGGATATTACAACAGATTTTCTACGAGTAAAATGCAAAATACTAGAGAAAGCGTTAGGGTGCCCCGGTTGAAAAATATTCACAATATTATAATAAAGGTGTAAGATAGAAGTATGGATAATAAGTCACAACTAATCTATCATTGAATTTGTATAAGCTAATATTGTATGATGTTAGAAGCTGGTCATAAACTATTCAATTCTCTAAGGGAAACAATATTTTGAGAAAGTGAAATATTTGTTATAATACAGAAGAGGTTTGTATTCGGTTTATTCGCATTCGCATAAAGAAAGCGGCTACTTTGTGCAGTTTTGGACAAAGTAGGATAAGCTAAGGGTAAGGTTACATAAAATATTATTGCCTCACAAACTCATATTAAATTAGACAAGGGGTGCCACAAAATGAAAGTGCAAGAAATTCGTGAAATTATTAAGCTAGTCGATCAATCAAATATCAGTGAATTCGTTTTTGAAAATGAAGGAACGAAAATTAAATTGAAAAAAACTGAAACGGGTACAGTATTACACCCAGCAGCTGCTCCAGAAGTTGTTCAAGCCAATGCAGCTGTAGAGGTCAAGCCCGCAGCAGCCCCTGCGCCTGCAGTGCCGAAAGCTGTTGAACCTGCAAAACCGGCTGCTGCCGTCACTGAACAGGAAAATTTACATAAAATCACTTCTCCGATGGTAGGGACATTCTACCAATCTCCTGCACCGGATTCACCTGCATACGTAAAAACAGGGGATAAAGTAACGGGGGACTCCATCGTCTGTATCGTGGAAGCCATGAAACTTTTCAATGAAATCGAAGCCGAAGTAAGCGGTGAAATCGTTGAAGTCCTTGTAAAAGAGGGTCAGCTTGTAGAATATGGTCAACCATTATTTTTAGTAAAGCCGGAATGAGGAGCTGTTTCTAAATGATTAAAAAGGTATTAATTGCCAATCGTGGGGAAATTGCTGTCCGAATCATCCGGGCATGCAAGGAATTAGGAATCGAGACTGTTGCGGTCTATTCAGAAGCAGATAAAGAAGCATTACATGTTCAAATTGCGGATGAAGCATATTGCATCGGTCCTAAATTATCAAAAGACAGTTATTTAAATACAACGAACATTATCAGCACAGCCAAGAAAACGGGATCCGATGCTATTCATCCAGGATATGGATTCCTAGCTGAAAATGCCGACTTTGCTGAGCTATGCCGTGAATGCAATATCATTTTCATCGGTCCTAGCCCCGAAGCGATCAATAAAATGGGAACAAAGGACGTAGCAAGGGAAACCATGCGCAAAGCTGGTGTACCGATCGTTCCAGGTTCTAAAGGCATAATTAAAGATACGGATGAGGGTGTAGCCCTAGCTAATGAAATGAGCTATCCAGTCATCATCAAAGCTACTGCCGGCGGAGGCGGTAAAGGTATCCGCGTCGCAAGGACGGAAGAAGAACTCATTAAAGGAATTAACATCACGCAACAGGAAGCCGCGACGGCATTTGGGAATCCTGGCGTGTATATTGAAAAGTTCATCGAGGACTTCCGTCACGTTGAAATACAGGTCATGGCAGATAATCATGGCAACGCCATCCATTTAGGTGAGCGTGATTGTACGGTTCAGCGACGTTTGCAAAAACTTGTTGAAGAAACCCCGTCACCAGCATTGGATGGTGAAACACGTGCGGAAATGGGGCAGGCTGCAGTAACGGCTGCACTTGCCGTTAACTATTCAGGTGCCGGAACAGTAGAATTTATTTATGACTATGTGAATAGAAAATACTACTTTATGGAAATGAATACACGTATTCAGGTTGAACACCCAGTTACAGAAATGGTAACGGGCGTGGATTTGATTAAAGAACAGATCAAAGTTGCTTCAGGTAACAAACTATCGCTTTCGCAAGAGGATGTCACTTTTAACGGTTGGTCTATCGAATGCCGGATCAATGCGGAAAATCCAGAAAAGAATTTCATGCCTTCCGCGGGTAAGATTCAAATGTATTTACCGCCAGGCGGCTACGGAGTTCGTGTGGATTCCGCGGCATACCCTGGGTACTCGATACCGCCATATTACGATTCCATGATCGCTAAATTGATCGTCCATGCACCGACTAGAGAAGAGGCGATCGAGAAGATGAAACGCGCCTTAGGTGAGTTTGTCATTGAAGGGATCAGTACCACAATTCCTTTCCATATTAAGTTACTTCAGCATGAACAATTTGTTTCCGGGGAATTTAATACCAAATTCCTTGAAATATATGATGTAATGAACTCATAATGTAAAGGAAGACAGGAGGTGCTTTTGAATGAGTGAAATGGAAGGCCAATTACTTGAAATGAATGATTATAATAGTGGGCTTGGCAAAGTGGAGATCGCGCCTGAGGTGATAGAGGTGATTGCGGGTATCGCTGCATCGGAAGTTGAAGGTGTTGCACATATGCGCGGGAATTTCGCTACTGGTGTTGTTGAAAAGCTTGGTAAAAAGAACCACGGCAAAGGTGTTAAAGTGGACTTAACGGGAGAATCCATCAAAGTCGAACTTTATTGTGTCATGAAGTTTGGTGTTTCAATTCCGAAAGTTGCTCAGGAAGTGCAAGATAACATTCGTGAAGCTTTGTTGAATATGACCGCTATCGACGCTGGCGAAGTGAACATTCATGTAGTGGGCATTGCGTTTGAAAACGCTAAACAAGAAGCGGATTACGAACAAGAAGTGTAAGTGGCTACATTCGATTCACACCTGCAAAAACCCGGCAAAAAGCCGGGTTTTTGTTTTTTTTGAATTTATACTTCCCTGATACCCCGCTTATGGAGCCTGCTTATAATATTAAATATAAATGAACATAATAAGGCGGTGTCTGGAAGTTTCCCTTTAATTCAAGGGTGATTTCTGTTAGAGTGTAAAAGGTGAAATATGAGCATGAAAGCTAGGCATGAGCTTTTTGACACTTTCAAAAAGTATGGGACTGTGTTGGCCGTTTAATTTGGAAAGTAATCTTGAGATGTTATCTTGAATCAAGATTTTGAGTCTTTTGGCCTTGATTTTAGTGAGATTTAGCTTGTTTTTTTAATAATATAGCGAAAATCTTAATATTTTTGAAAAAATGTTATTTAATGTTCGTTTGTTCTAGCGTTTTCATATATAATAGTAGATGTTAAAGGAGTAAGATTATGAAAAGAAGAGAAGCCCGTGAAAAATCCCTTCAAGCACTATATCAGATAGATATTGCCAACTCGAATGCAGAGGAAGCAATGGAAAGCGTACTGGATGGTGCTCCTACTGATGAATATTTCAAGAAATTAGTAATGGGGATAACGGAAAATCGAGAACAAATTGATGGAATGATCAGGGACAATTTAGAGAATTGGACGTTGGAAAGACTGGCGAACATTGATCGGAATTTACTGCGGATCGCGGTCTATGAAATGGTTCACAGTGAAGGTGTTCCTGTAAGTGTTGCAATGAATGAAGCTATTGAAATTGCTAAGAAATTCGGTGATGATCAATCGAGCAGCTTTGTAAATGCCGTTTTATCCAAAGTAAAGGTGAAAAGCGGCAGCTAAAGCTGCAGCCTTGAACAAGGATTCTCTCAGCAATTTCTTTAGCAAAATTAACTTGGGAGGAATAAACACATGTCAGCTCAAATCATTAATGGTAAAGAAATTGCAGAGTCAGTTAGGCAGGAAATCAGTAAGGAAGTTCAACAGTTACGTGAAAAAAATGTCGTTCCGGGTTTGGCTGTAATCCTGGTGGGTGACAATCAAGCATCACAAACTTATGTGCGCAATAAGCAAAAGGCCTGTGAGGACTTGGGCATGCATTCCGTATTAATTAAAAAGCCGTCGGAACTCTCTCAGGAGGAATTAATTCAGAGCATTGCTGAATTAAACCTGGATGACAGCATTCATGGTATATTGGTGCAGCTGCCATTGCCTGGACATATTCAGGAAAAAGCGATCATTGAAGCGATTTCCCCTGAAAAGGATGTAGATGGATTCCACCCGATTAATATTGGGAGGATGATGACGGGACAGGATGCATTTTTACCTTGTACTCCATACGGCGTCATGGTGATGCTTGAGTATATCGACTATGACCTTGAAGGTAAGCATGTTGTCATCGTAGGGAGAAGTAATATTGTCGGAAAACCAGCCGGACAAATGTTTTTAAATGCAAATGCAACCGTTACTTACTGTCATTCACGGACAAAGGATCTTGCATATTATACCAAGCAAGCCGATGTCGTTGTGGCAGCTGTCGGAAAGAGGGACACGATCACGAGTGACCATATTAAAGAAGGCGCAGTCGTCATTGACGTCGGAATGAACAGGAATGATGAAGGGAAGCTTTGCGGTGATGTGGCGTTTGATGAAGTGAAAAATAAGGCTTCATACATTACCCCTGTTCCTAAAGGCGTTGGTCCCATGACGATTACGATGCTTATGAAGAATACGGTCAAATCTGCTCAAAAAGCACTTGAACAGAACAAGCAAGCATTAAAAAGCTGAAAAAAACGTTAAATTATTTTAAAGAAGCGGACCTCTTGTTTTATAATAACGGGAGACCGCTTTTTTTCCATTCATGGATTAATCAAGTTTTAAGTGTAATCTATAGGAGAGTTTTCTTTATATCCGATTTCCATCGGAAGGAGACAATATATGAGCAACCAACAATATTTGAGTGTGTCGGCTTTAACGAAGTACATCAAAAGGAAGTTCGATGCCGACCCCCATTTGCAAAATGTATACATAAAAGGTGAAATTTCAAATTTTAAACAACATACAAGCGGACATATGTATTTTACTTTAAAGGATGAGAAGGCCCGACTCCTCTCCGTTATGTTTGCCGCCAATAATAAAGGGATGAAATTCCTGCCCGAGAATGGTATGAAGGTACTTGTTAAGGGTGATATATCATTATATGAAGCGGGGGGACAGTATCAGCTTTATGTAAAAAGCATGGCCCCTGATGGTGTGGGGGATTTGTATCTTGCTTATGAACAGCTGAAGAAAAAGCTGGAGGAGGCAGGTTTGTTTTTGGCCGAACATAAGAAGCCGATTCCCCAGTACCCTAAATCTGTAGGTGTCATAACATCGCCGACCGGAGCTGCACTAAGAGATATCCTGATAACCATCAAGCGGAGATATCCAATCGCCAGGATCATCGTTTATCCAGCACTTGTACAAGGGAATAATGCCGCCAAATCGATTGCGAAGGCAATTTCCATGGCTAACGCAAGGGCGGAAAGTGATGTTCTCATTGTTGGAAGGGGCGGCGGGTCGATCGAGGAGCTATGGGCCTTTAATGAGGAAATAGTGGCTGAATCGATTTATGATTCCGATATACCAGTAATTTCTGCTGTCGGTCACGAAACCGATTTTACAATTGCTGATTTTGTCGCCGATATGCGTGCTCCTACACCGACTGGTGCAGCAGAGTTAGCGGTTCCTCACTTGAATGAAATACTCGAACGCCTTATGAACCGCAAGAATCGATTGACCCGCTCGATTCAAGAAGCGGTCAATTTTGAACGAACCCGTTTGACCAGGATGGAGAGGTCTTATGCTTTCCGTTATCCACATAAAATGTATGAACAGAAGCTTGAACAGCTAGACAAGACGATGGACAGGCTGGGGAGGACCAGCACGCGATATTTCATGAAAAAGAGAGATGGGCTGAATCAGCTGAACGATATTCTGAAAAAGCAGCATCCTGAACAAGCGGTGAAAAATGCGAAAGATGAATTGCAGCAGCATGTAAAGGTTTTACGGAGGGCCATGGAAGCCATCTATCGGCAAAAATCACAGCAGTTCGTCCATATTACAGCCACTTTGTCTGCCCTCAGTCCACTAAAAATCATGGAACGGGGCTATGGATTGGTTTTTGCTGAGGATGAGACATTAGTGAAAAG
Organism: Peribacillus simplex NBRC 15720 = DSM 1321; assembly: GCF_002243645.1. Classification (NCBI taxonomy): domain Bacteria; kingdom Bacillati; phylum Bacillota; class Bacilli; order Caryophanales; family Bacillaceae; genus Peribacillus; species Peribacillus simplex. The sequence continues at coordinate 4,523,474 of NZ_CP017704.1, forward strand.
TACACAGCAAGTATCCAAAGGGGATAAGATAGCGGTTTCGATTAAAGATGGTACCCTTGAATGTGAAATTAAAGAAATAAAGGAGCGGATTGAACCATGACAAAAAAACAGGAAGCTACATTTGAAGAAGCGATGGAGAATCTCGAAAAAATTGTAGAACAGTTGGAAGAAGGCGATGTGCCCTTGGAAGAAGCCATCTCCATATATAAACAAGGAATGGATTTATCAAGGCTTTGCCATTCAAAGCTTAAGGCTGTTGAAGATCAGTTGACTCAAATTTTACGCGAAGATGGGGAACTTGAAAACTTCGCTGTACAGGAGGAAGAATGACATGGGTACGGCGTCCTTTGAAATGTTTTCTAAAGAATATAAGACGGTTATAGAACGGGAAATCGTGGAATATGTCAATAAACTTAAAGCCCCGGCAGTGGTCAAAGAAGCTATGATCTATTCACTGGAGGCAGGAGGTAAACGGATTCGCCCGTTATTGGTCTTTGCGGTTCTGGAGGCCTTTGGAAAAAGCTTGAGGATGGGGATTCCTGCAGCGGCTGCTATTGAAATGATTCATACATATTCTTTGATTCATGATGATCTTCCGGCGATGGATGATGATGATCTCCGCCGCGGAAAACCGACGAACCATAAAGTGTTCGGTGAAGCGGTAGCAATACTGGCAGGTGATGCGCTTCTTACATATAGCTTTCAATTGGTGACGGAAATGATCGATCCCGAGGTGACGGCTGAAATGAAGCTGAACCTTGTAAGTGAAATTGCGAAGTCTGCCGGAGCCGAAGGAATGGTTGGAGGTCAAGTTGCCGATATGGAAGGGGAAAATAAACAGTTGACTCTTCAGGAATTGGAGTATGTCCATGAACATAAAACAGGGAAGTTATTGACTGCAAGCATCCTTTCCGGAGCTATATTAGCTGGAGCGAATGAAGAAGAGCAACTGCATTTACGTGACTTTGCATACCACCTGGGGCTTGCTTTTCAAATTCGCGATGATATTCTGGATATTGAAGGGTCCGTCGAGTTGATCGGCAAGCCGGTTGGCAGTGATGTGGGGAATCATAAAAGCACATATCCCTCTTTACTTACACTGCAAGGGGCAAAGGAAAAGTTGGAACATCATATAGAACTTGCCCATGCCGCTTTAGGAAAAACAAACTTACAAACGTGTTTGTTGAATGAACTAACTGATTTAATAGCGAACCGTAACCATTGATTGTGGCTAAATTTGTTATCAATTGAGGTTTTATGGTATACTCATTGTGCAAAAATATGTGAAAATCAAAATGAATTTTTTAATTGAGAAACGTGATAAAATAGGTATAATAAGCCGCCGAAATCACCTGGGTGTTGGCGGCTATTTTTTAACTTAAAACCAATTTTTCGGTCAAGTCTTCCATAGCCCTCTTTTATGAGGCTTTGTTTATGCTTACAACCGAAGATGACAGAAAGTGAGTGGTCCTGTTTGGATCTTCTATCTATAAAAGACCCTTCTTTTTTGAAGAAGATGAATAATGAAGAACTTGTCGAGTTAAGTGTGGAAGTACGTAAATTCCTTGTGGAAAAATTATCGGTGACCGGTGGGCATATTGGTCCCAATTTAGGTGTCGTCGAATTGACTATAGCCTTGCATAAAGAATTCGACAGTCCGAATGATAAAATTTTATGGGATGTCGGACATCAATCCTATGTCCATAAAATCCTGACTGGCAGAGCAGGAGAGTTCGACACCTTAAAGAAATATAAAGGTCTTTGCGGTTTTCCTAAAATGATTGAAAGCCCCCATGATGTTTGGGAAACCGGTCATAGTTCGACTTCCCTTTCAGCTGCAATGGGAATGGCGGCTGCCCGTGATATCAAAGGTGAAAGCAGTTTTATTTTGCCTGTAATCGGGGACGGTGCTCTAACAGGCGGAATGGCGCTTGAAGCATTGAATCATATCGGTGATGAAAAAAAGGACATGATCGTTATCCTGAATGATAATGAAATGTCCATAGCGCCTAACGTAGGTGCTTTACACACGATATTGGGAAGATTGCGGACAGCAGGTAAATATAACTGGGCAAAAGATGAATTGGAGCTGCTTTTGAAAAAAATTCCTGCAGTCGGTGGTAAACTTGCGGCTACAGCTGAACGCTTGAAGGATAGCATGAAATACTTATTGGTCTCAGGAATCTTTTTCGAAGAGCTCGGTTTCACATACCTTGGACCAGTAGATGGTCATAATTATGAGGAATTGCTGGAGAATTTAAGATATGCCAAGAAAACGAAGGGACCTGTACTGCTGCATGTCATCACGAAAAAAGGCAAGGGATATTCACCTGCCGAGTTGGATACAACAGGAAACTGGCATGGGACAGGCCCATACAAGATCGAGACAGGTGATTTCGTGAAATCGCCTAGTAAAGGTCCTGCTTGGAGCGCTCTTGTAAGTGATACTGTCAGCAGGTTAGCACGTGACGATGAGCGGATTGTCGCGATTACACCTGCAATGCCCGTAGGTTCGAAATTGGTGGGCTTTTCCCGAGAGTTCCCAGAGCGTTTCTATGATGTAGGGATCGCCGAACAGCATGCTGCAACCTTTGCAGCCGGATTGGCAACGCAAAAAATGAAACCTTTTCTGGCTATTTATTCAACCTTCCTGCAAAGGGCTTATGACCAAGTTGTGCATGATATCTGCCGTCAGAATTTGAACGTATTCATAGGGATCGATCGTGCCGGATTGGTTGGTTCCGATGGTGAAACGCATCAAGGCGTTTTCGATATTGCTTTCTTACGCCACGTTCCGAATATGGTTTTGATGATGCCGAAAGATGAAAACGAAGGTCAGCATATGGTCAATACGGCCTTAAAATATAATGATGGTCCGATTGCTATGCGTTTCCCTCGTGGGAATGGTTGGGGAGTTGTGATGGATACCGAATTACAGCAGATTCCAATCGGTTCGTGGGAAGTTCTTAAAGAAGGAACGGATGCGGCCATCTTAACGTTCGGTACAACGATTCCCATGGCTCTTGAAGCGGCAGAACTGCTGGAGAAAGAGGATTATTCAGTCAAGGTGATCAATGCCCGGTTCATTAAGCCTTTGGATGAGAACATGCTAAGCAGTCTCCTTGGTGAAAAAATGCCTATCTTGACAATAGAAGAAGCGGTTCTTCAAGGTGGTTTTGGTAGTTCTGTTCTTGAATATGCTCATGATCAAGGTTTTTATGGGGCAACTATAGATCGAATGGGAATACCTGATTATTTCATTGAACATGGAAGTGTCGATGAACTTCTTGAAGAAATCGGTTTAACGACTGAGACAGCCATCAAAAAGATTAAAATGATAACACCCAAAAAAGAAAAAAGGGCCTGACAATATGAAAGTGATGAAAGAAAGAGTAGATGTATTACTTGTAGAACAAGGCTTGGCCGATACACGTGAAAAAGCGAAGCGTATGGTTATGGCAGGCCTTGTCTACGCGAATGAAGAGCGGTACGAAAAACCGGGGGAAAAAGTGCCGGTCGATCTCGAATTTACGATCAAAGGAAAAGTCATGCCTTACGTTTCAAGAGGCGGTCTTAAACTTGAGAAGGCATTAAGGGAATTCGATTTACAAGTGAATGGAAAAATACTGCTTGATATCGGTTCATCAACTGGTGGGTTCACGGATTGTGCTTTGCAAAATGGTGCCACAATGTCTTATGCGCTTGATGTGGGTTATAATCAACTTGCCTGGAAGCTTAGGCAGGATGAGCGGGTTAAAGTTATGGAACGGACCAATTTCCGTTATGTTACACCCGCCGATCTCGATGGGGAGATGCCAAACTTCGCAAGCATTGATGTTTCTTTCATCTCGCTTACGTTAATTTTACCGGTGCTAAAGACCTTGCTCGTCCCGAATAGTGATGTCGTTGCTTTGGTTAAACCGCAATTCGAAGCTGGGAAGGATCAAGTGGGTAAAAAGGGGATTGTTCGTGATCCTAAAATCCATAAACAAGTGTTGGATAAGATCATTTCTTTTTCTATAAAGGAAGGCTATGATATTAAGGATGCCTCCTTCTCACCGATTACCGGGGGTGATGGAAATATTGAATTCTTACTTCATTTACACTGGCAAGGGTCGAAGGAAGATGGATCGATATTGCTTTCGAAAACGGTTGATGACATCGTTGGAGAGGCCCATGCCCAATTTAAAAAAGAATAGCTAGAACTTTGTATGGGCTCCTTTGGCTGAATGGTTGGCTAAAGGAGCTTTTTAACTATACATTGTGCGTCATGCACTTGAATCATTTATAGGGGATACATAAAATAGGTAAGTACAAAAAATAGACTTGTATTCATTCATTTTAGAGAAAAAGTTGTACAATTGCATAAAAATCCGATAACATTAATATTAGCCACTTTCTAAAGCGGCCTATTTGCACGTACTGATGATACCGAAGCAATCCCATATTTGGGCAGCTTGCTTAAGTAAGGAATGAAAGTGATACGTTACCATTAAATGTGCAACAGTTGAGAAGAGGTGCTTCTACTTATGAATAAAGGACAACGACATATAAAAATAAGGGACATTATAACGAATAATGATATCGAAACCCAGGATGAGTTAGTTGAAGAATTGAAATTAGCTGGATACAATGTAACTCAAGCTACTGTTTCAAGGGATATTAAAGAGCTTCACCTTGTAAAAGTTCCTTTAACGGATGGAAGGTATAAATACAGTCTGCCGGCCGACCAACGTTTCAATCCACTTCAAAAATTAAAGAGAATCCTTGTTGATGCATTTGTACGCATTGACTCAGCCAACAATTTACTGGTTATGAAGATGCTCCCAGGTAATGCCCAGGCAATCTGTGCATTGATCGATAATTTAAATTGGCAAGAAATACTCGGGACGATCGGCGGCGATGATACTTGTTTAATTATCTGCCGTTCTGAGGAAGATGCAAAGATCATTTCCGGCAAATTCTTGGACATGCTCTAATAATTTTGTGAGGTGACCTAGTTTGTTAACAGAACTATCGATTAGGAATTTTGCGATCATAGACAGCCTGTCCGTTTCATTTGAGAAAGGCTTAACGGTCTTGACAGGGGAAACAGGGGCAGGGAAGTCAATCATAATAGATGCCGTTCATCTTTTGGTTGGGGGGCGTGGTTCTGCAGAGTTCATTCGGCATGGTGAGTCTAAGGCCGAAATAGAAGGATTATTCCAAATTGAAGATGAAAAACACCCGGTCTTTGCCAAAGCGGAAGAGTTTGGCCTGGATATGAATGATGGGATGGCGATACTTCGAAGGGACATCTCACAGAGCGGCAAAAGCGTTTGCAGGGTAAATGGAAAACTTGTAACGATTTCCACTTTACGAGAGATAGGACGGACATTGATAGATATCCATGGACAGCATGAACATCAGGAATTAATGGATGAACGACTCCATCTTCCGCTACTCGATCAATTCGGCGGTGAAAAAATCGCATCTGCACTCACTGAATACCAAAAGCTATATAAACGTTATGAAACCGCTTCTAAACAATTGAATGGTTTGAGTCAAAATGAACAGCAAATGGTCCACCGCCTTGATTTGATCCAATTTCAATTCGATGAAATCCAAAAAGCTGATTTGAAATTACGCGAAGATGAAGAATTGATGGAAGAGCGGAAGAAAATTAATAATTTCGAAAAAATCCATGAAGCGCTGCAAACCAGTTATAATGCTTTAAATGGTGAGCAGCATGCAATTGATTGGCTTTCAGTAGCCATGAATAATTTGGAGGAAGCGGCAGGGCTTGATGAAGGTTTAAAGAACAGCTCTGAAACCGTTTCAAATAGCTACTTCCTGCTTGAAGAGGCCGTGTCAAACATCCGAGACCAATTAGACTCTTTGGATTATGATACTGAACGTGTGGAATTCATTGAAAGTCGCCTTAATGAAATAAATCAATTAAAGCGTAAATACGGGAGGACCATCGAGGAAATCCTGGAATATGGAGCCGCTATAGAAGAAGAAGTCGAAAAACTGCAAAATAGGGAAACCCATATAGCGAAGCTTGAAAAGGAAATGAAATCCATCAAGGCAGATTTAATTGTCGAAGCAAAGAATCTTTCTGAACTTCGCCAGAAATTCGCTCAGCAGTTAACCAAAAAGATCCATCAGGAATTAAAAGATTTATACATGGAAAAGACAATTTTCGAACCACATTTCCTTCAAACGGCCTATACTTTCGATGAAATGTCAGATAGGGGCATTAATCAGTCAGGGCTGGATTCAATGGAATTTTATATTTCCACCAATCCAGGCGAACCGTTAAAACCTCTTTCTAAAATCGCATCTGGCGGAGAGCTGTCGAGGATCATGCTGGCTTTGAAAAGTATTTTCTCCAAGCACCAAGGCATAACGTCCATTATATTTGATGAAGTGGACACAGGTGTGAGCGGGCGGGTTGCACAATCCATTGCCGAAAAGATCTATAAAGTGGCAACTGGATCACAAGTACTATGCATATCCCATTTGCCACAGGTGGCAGCTATGGCGGATACTCATCTTTTCATAGCGAAAAATGTAAGGGCCGGACGCACGAATACCTCGGTCAAGCCGCTAATTGAAACTGAAAAAGTAAAAGAAATTGGCAGGATGATTTCAGGAGTAGAGATAACGGATTTGACGAAGCAGCATGCCAATGAATTAATCCAGCTGGCCAAAAGGCTGAAGATTACATCTTGATGGGCCGGTAAGAAGATTATTTAAAATTATCATAAGCATTCATTGTAAAGCTATCCAAAAACGGATAGCTTTTATTTTTTGCACCTGTTATAAATGACTGTCATGAGGGCTAAATTAAAGGTGTAGCCATAAAGTTTCAGAGAGCGAGGAGAGTGAATGGATTGAAATTTGTATGGATAAACAGGATCATCGGTGGAATTCTCCTTGTTTCGCTATTAACATTAGGGTTATACCAGCCATCTCGTGAATATTTTTTAATTCCAAATCATCTTGTACTATTTGAAGGAAGTCAATATAGTATTTCCAAATCATTGCCTGTTTCTGCAAAAACTTCGGGATCCAGTGATGGAATTTCGCTTCATGATGAACAAGCTTCGATTACGCTTGGTGCTGAGAAACCAGGTACGAATGAAGTGTTACTCGATGTTGCAGGCTTACCTGCCAAAAAGGTCGACATCAGGGTGTTAAAAGACTTTAAAGTCATGCCTGGAGGCCAATCCATTGGAGTAAAGCTGAATACTCTTGGAGTTCTCGTAGTAGGTCATCATCTTATTGATACTGCGCAGGGGAAAAAATCACCGGGAGAAAAAGCGAAAATTGAAATCGGTGATATTATTACAGAAATCAATGGTCAGACGATAAAGAAGATGGGGGATGTAACCCCTTTTGTTCAGCAGGCAGGCGAAAAGGGTGAGGCGTTGAATCTTGTCATTAACCGTGATAATGAAGTGCTTCATAGTACCCTATTACCTCTAAAGGATAAGAATGAAGGAACTTACAAATTAGGTTTATATATCCGTGATTCGGCAGCTGGCATTGGAACGATGACGTTTTATCACCCGGATTCGAAAAAATATGGGGCGTTGGGACATGTCATATCCGATATGGATACAAAAAAGCCTATTGTTGTAAAGGACGGACAGATTGTTCAATCGACGGTCACATCTATTGAAAAGGGAAGCAATGGTGATCCGGGAGAAAAATTGGCACGCTTTTCTTCCAATAAAGAAAAAATTGGAAATATCAATCGCAATAGCCCCTTTGGAATTTTTGGGAAATTAAATCAAGATTTTAAAAATGGAATTAACGAAAAGCCACTCCCTATCACCCTTTCCCATGAGGTAAAGGAAGGACCAGCAAAAATCCTTACAGTGGTGGATGGTTCTGAAGTGGAGGAATTCGATGTCGAAATCGTCAGTTCCATACCACAGAAGTTTCCTGCAATTAAAGGAATGGTCTTAAAAGTGACGGATAAAGAATTGCTTCAAAAAACGGGTGGGATCGTTCAAGGTATGAGCGGCAGTCCTATCATACAAAATGGGAAATTAATCGGTGCAGTCACCCATGTATTCGTTAATGATCCTACAAGTGGGTATGGAGTCCATATCGAATGGATGTTAAACGAAGCCGGTATAAATATATACGACAAAGATAATTATGAAAAGGCAAGCTAAGAATCCGGGTATCCTTTTGGATGCCCCTTTTTAATGGAAATTTATGATTAGCATAGGTTTGTGTAGGAATTAAATTTGATTTCTTCAAAAAATAGAGGTTTTTTTGAAACGATGTGATAAAATGAAAACGATATGAAGATTTTTCGACAAACGGTTTATTCGAATAGCAAACGAAGTCGAAAACAAGAGATATCCGGAGAATAATATTGAATTCCTTATATTTTTTCAAAAATAAAAGGAATTTAGTTTCCATTGTCGAAAAGTTCAATTACAATAGAATTTAGTCATATAGAAAAAAAGACCAATTGTAGTTGAGGAGGAAATCAAGCGTGAAAAAAATTAAGGTGTGCGTTGTAGATGATAATAGAGAACTTGTTGGCCTTCTGGAAGAATACATTTCTGCACAGGAAGACATGGAAGTAATTGGGGTGGCACATAACGGTCAAGATTGCCTGGGTATGCTTGAAAGCGTTGATCCGGATATATTGATCCTCGATATTATCATGCCTCATTTAGATGGGTTAGGTGTACTTGAAAAACTTCGTGAAGTAAAACGGGGTGCTATGCCTAATGTGATTATGCTTACTGCCTTTGGTCAAGAAGATGTAACGAAAAAAGCTGTTGATTTGGGCGCGTCTTACTTTATCCTGAAACCATTTGATATGGAAAATCTGGCCAATCACATTCGTCAGGTAAGCAGTAAAGGGCAGGCGGTTTTAAAAAATCATAGTCAATTTAGCTATCGTCCCCAAAATGAATCCAAGCCGAAGAACCTCGATGCCAGCATCACAAGCATCATTCACGAGATTGGAGTGCCAGCACATATTAAGGGCTATTTGTATTTAAGGGAAGCCATATCCATGGTATATAATGATATCGAACTATTGGGTTCTATCACCAAAGTTTTATATCCGGATATCGCAAAAAAATACAATACTACGGCCAGCCGTGTTGAACGTGCTATCCGGCATGCGATTGAAGTGGCCTGGAGCCGTGGAAATATAGAATCCATTTCATCTCTTTTCGGATATACCGTAAGCATGACTAAGGCAAAACCTACAAATTCCGAATTTATTGCCATGGTTGCCGATAAGCTGCGTCTCGAACATAAGGCTTCTTGACAGGGGTAGGGGAACACCGGTTGTTAAGATTCAGGGTAACAATTGACCATATAGAGGCTAGAGCCGCTAAATATAAATAGGAATTCTCCATCTGGAGGTAAAGGACAGGAAGAAGTTGCTTCGTGATTTTTTCTAATCGGCAACTTCAAAATTTTTTACGCTGCCGGTAAAAAAATTAAACGCCTTTTATTTATTGGATTTTGCAGGAAATCCCATAAATAAAAGGCGTTTTTGTTTGGTTGAAAAAGCGGCACAAATTATTTTAGACGAAGTTTGGGGCTATATAGCTCCTTTTCTTAATTTTTAATGATTTATGAAAAAAATGAGTATTTTTTATTGGAAGCGGATAGGGATATGATTTTTATCACCGTTTTTCAAAAAGGCTTTTCCATTCTTCAATTGAATCCTATCCTGTTGGATTTTCCGCAAATCATGTTGGAGAACGTCAAAGAATTAAAGGATGCACTTACAGAGGCAAGCGGGGAAAGAATTCAAGTGGGAAGGCGGAAATCGATCGCGGAGTTGGACATAGCGGCTGATAAAATGTCCGCAAGTGTAAAACTCAATTGTTCAGAAAACTACCTGAAAGAGAACTATTCAGTAATTATGGGGAATATTTTAGAGAGTCTTCAAAGTGAAGGTATTTCCGAAGGGGTTTTAATGCATGTATTGCAAAATGAGCTGAGCATCAAAGATCAAATAATCATTGCGAAAGGAATAGAACCAGTCCATGCCAAAGATGCAGTGGTTACCTATTTTAAAAGATCGGACAGAAAACCAGCGGTCCGTGAAGATGGGAAAGCTGATTATTATGATATGAGTTTTCTTGATGAAGTGAAAAGGGGAGATTGGCTGGGAGAAAGGATACCGCCTTCATCTGGTGAGATGGGGAGGCGGATTACAGGGGAAATAGCCTTGCCCAGGAAAGGAAAGGATAAGAAACTTCTTTATGATCAAAAAACGGTTGCTGCTATCGAGGAAGACGGAAAGCTCATTCTAAGGGCATTGATCGATGGAGTGGTGGAATTTAGGGAAGGGAAGATTGCTTTCCGGATACCCGTTTGCAAATCAAAAGCTTGGAAAAGAAATTGAGTGATTTGACGAAAGGAACCTTCTATGCAGAAAATAATCACCTGCATTTTGATTAAATGATTGATCTAGATGAAAATAATTTGCTGTTTCTGTTCATAAAATTGGGATATAACAATTATTGAGAGAGGCGGCATTTCATCATGACCTTAATCTTTGCACATCGAGGTTCTGCAGGAACACATTCGGAAAATACGATGTCGGCGTTCAATGAAGCTGCCCGTGTCGGGGCGGACGGAATTGAAACGGATGTCCAGCTCTCGAAAGATGGAGAAGTGGTCATCATTCACGATGAAAAGCTCGATCGGACCACGAATGCAACGGGGTATGTAAAAGACCGGACCTTGATGGAGTTGAAAACTCTTAATGCGTCCTCAACCCATAAGGGTAAATTGGGTAAAGAAAAGATTCCGACGCTTGAAGAAATATTTATTTGGCTTAACGATAATCAGCTTTTTTGCAATATTGAATTGAAAAATACGCTCTTTCTGTATCCAGGCTTAGAAGAGAAAGTCATCCGGCTCATCCGTACTTACGAAATGGAGGAAAGGGTAATCCTTTCTTCTTTCAATCATTACAGTTTAGTCAATTGCCATCAATTAGCACCTGAATTGGAAACCGCAACGCTTTATAGGGATGGTCTATACATGCCGTGGATATATGCCAAGGCAATAGGCGGAAGTGCAATCCACCCAAATATCCTGTCTGCCCCTGATGCACTTATTCAAGCATCGGTGAGTATGGGTGTTCCTGTACGGCCATATACCATTAATAAAGAAGCCGAGATGAAGCGGTTATTCAAATTGGGGTGCAGCGGCATCATAACCGATTTTCCCGAGGCAGCCGTACGGATCAGAGAAGGCTTGAAATCAAGATGAAGAAAGAAGGTGCCATATGATACATGACACCTTCTTTTTGCGTTTAAAATTTATTGAACCTGCTTTGGACCTTATTTTGCTTTCGATCTCGATGAAGGACGAAGCCGGCGATAAAGGCTATTCCGCCAATTGTAATGAGCAGTCCGATTAAAAATTGCAGCCAAAGGATTGGATAGGGAGGCTGTAAAATACCGAACACCATGTCCCTCATTATTTTTATGCCATAGGCAGCAAAGGCACCGGGTATAAAAAGAATCAAAAAAGCGATTAAACGTTTCATGCGGTCAAATCCCTTCCGAAAATTCTGTCTTTAAAAAATGATAAAGGATATAAATTATTTGTCAAGTTTCGGGAATCTAGATAATGACTGGGAGTTGGTGGCTGTTTTTTAAGCCTGCCGATATGGTAAAATGGTGTGCAGTATGAAAAAAATTGCAGGGAATGATCTATTAAAAGGGGTAATTATATTTTAAGGGGGATGGCTCATGCAAAAGGTCATGATAGTAGGGGGAGGAGTGGGAGGGACAACTGTGTTGAAACTCCTATCGGAAAGTGAAGTATTCTCCATTGTTTGTATGGCTGATACGAATGAATCCGCTGAAGGGATGCTTGCTGCAAAGGAACGAAAGATTCCTACAGTGACCAATTGGAGCATGGGATTGGAGCGGGACTTGGACATCATTTTTGATACGACCGGTGACCCGTCTGTCTATAAAAAGATAAAAAGGGACATGGGCGAACAAACGATTCTTATTCCTGGAAGTGTCGCCCTCATAATGGCAAAGTTGTTTGAAGAGAAAAATCGCTTAATAAGTAAATTGGAGAATACCTCGGCAAAAATGGACTTGATCCTTAATACGACCAGTGAAGGGATGGTGGTGATTGATCATGAAGGATTCATCATCATGTTCAATGATAGTGCGGAACGTGCATCTGACACAAAGCGCGAGGATGTGATAGGCAGACATATCAAAGATTTCATCCCTTCAACTGGATTGCTGCGAGTGATGCAAACGAACCAAAAAGAAGTAAATCAGGAAATCACCCTCAGCAATGGGATGGAACTCATAACGACAAGGATACCTCTGGTGAATGCCGATAAGGAAATCATAGGGGCTTTTTCCGTGTTTAGGAATAAAACGGAGGCTGTACAATTGGCGGAGCAGATCACTGATTTAAAAGAGATACAGACGATGCTCCAGGCCATCATTCAATCCAGTGATGAAGCCATATCTGTTGTCGATGATCAAGGCAGGGGGCTTTTGATCAATCCGGCATATACAAGAATCACTGGCTTAACAAAGACCCAAGTGATTGGTAAGCCGGCTTCCATCGATATTTACGAAGGTGAAAGTATGCATATGAAAGTGCTTCAGACAAAAAAACCTGTTCGGGGTGTCAATATGCGTGTCGGCCCAAAACATAAGGAAGTGATCGTGAATGTTGCTCCAATCATCGTGGATGGGTGCCTGAAAGGGAGCGTTGGCGTCATTCATGATGTATCGGAAATTCAAGCCTTGACCCATGAACTGAATCGGGCAAGACAGATTATTCGTACATTGCAGGCTAAATATTCCTTTGATGATATAATTGGGGCTTCCGAAGAGATGAAGCTTCCGATTGAACAGGCGAAGTTATCGGCAAAAACACCTGCTACTGTCTTATTAAGAGGGGAATCAGGGACTGGCAAAGAGTTATTTGCACACGCCATACATAATGCAAGCGATAGGAAATTCAATAAATTCGTACGTGTAAATTGTGCGGCCATCTCGGAATCATTACTTGAAAGTGAACTGTTCGGTTATGATGAAGGAGCCTTTACAGGGGCAAGCAGGGGAGGAAAGGTCGGTTTTTTTGAAGAGGCAAATCAAGGGAGTATCTTTTTGGACGAAATTGGTGAATTACCAGCCAACATCCAAGCTAAATTACTTCGGGTTTTACAAGAAAAGGAAATCATCAGAGTGGGTGGGACGAAGCCGATTCCCATCAATGTCAGGGTCATAGCCGCTACGAATATCAATCTTGAACAGGCCATCGCTACCGGATCATTCAGGGAAGACTTGTATTTCAGGCTGAACCGCATGCCTATTTTCATTGCTCCACTAAGAAAGCGAAGAGAAGATTTGAGAGAATTGGCGGAGCATTTGATTAATAAAATCAATCAAGAGTATGGACGGAGCATAGAGGGAATTACAGCAGCAGCTATACATAAGATGCAAATATACAACTGGCCAGGTAATGTGAGGGAACTGGAAAATATCTTAGGACGGGCAATCATTTTCATGAAATTGAACGAGACGATCATTGATATACATCATATTCCGGATTTTATCGAAGAGGTTCCATTAAAACAGGAGAAATTAGTAATGAAGCCTTCTGGCTACGTATCGGGGAAACCGCTCTCGGAGATAATAGACCAGTATGAAGCCGAAATCATTCAGCAAGCGTTCCATACCCACAAGGGAAATAAAACACTTACGGCAAAAGCATTAGGGATTTCAGTTAGAAATCTATATTACAAAATGGAAAAATTAAAACTGTGAAAATTTTTGCACGCAAAAAATTGCGCACTATGAAAAAAACTGCACGGAATTTTCTGATTTATTTTAATTTAAGCGAGACTCCACTTCTAACATGAAATTTTTTTGAATTTGTTATAGGCTATAGTTGCCAACATATTAACCTTCATCTCCTTTTTTTGGATAAAAAGGCTCTCATAATGTATTTTATTGGCATGTTATTTGCATATTTAGAAGGTGCATGGATTTTTCAAGGGACCATTCCCCATGGGGAAAATATCATGTGAGTAGCGGATTTTATTTAAAATGAACGTAGGAACAAGTAAGAATGAGGAGTAATTTAGTGTCCTCATATCTGACATGTATTAAAACATCTAGGGAGGATTCCTTTATGGAAATTTTTAAATATCTTGAGAAGTATGATTACGAGCAACTGCTATTCTGTCAGGATAAACAATCGGGTTTGAAAGCGATTATTGCCATTCATGATACAACATTAGGGCCTGCGCTTGGAGGCACAAGGATGTGGACGTATGCATCTGAAGAAGAAGCCATTGAAGATGCCTTAAGGCTTTCGAGAGGAATGACATATAAGAACGCAGCTGCCGGCTTGAATTTAGGCGGGGGGAAAACCGTCATCATCGGCGATCCGCGTAAGGATAAAAATGAAGAAATGTTCCGTGCATTCGGAAGGTATATCCAAGGGCTGAATGGGCGTTATATAACAGCTGAAGATGTAGGTACAACGGTTGAGGATATGGATCTCATTCATGAGGAGACGGATTTTGTCACTGGGATTTCCCCTGCATTCGGTTCTTCGGGTAACCCTTCCCCTGTAACTGCTTATGGGGTGTATCGCGGTATGAAGGCTGCTGCAAAAGAAGCATTCGGAACTGATTCTTTAGAAGGCAAGGTAATTGCAGTCCAAGGCGTCGGGAATGTTTCTTATAACTTATGCCGTCACCTTCATGAGGAGGGCGCCAAGCTGATCGTTACGGATATAAATAAAGAAAGCGTGGCCCGTGCGGTTGAATCCTTTGGGGCGACTGCAGTGAATCCTGATGAAATTTATGGAGTCGACTGTGATATCTATGCACCATGTGCGTTAGGGGCGGTCATAAATGATCATACAATCAATCAAATCAGGGCGAAGGTCATTGCAGGTGCAGCCAATAATCAATTAAAGGAACCTGTTCATGGCGATCAAATTCATGAAAAAGGTATTATATATGCACCTGATTATGTAATTAATGCAGGTGGAGTCATAAATGTAGCCGATGAGCTTCTAGGGTATAATCGGGAAAGAGCCCTTAAGAAAGTGGAAACGGTTTATGATACAATTGAACGAGTCATCGAGATTGCAAAACGTGATCAAATCCCAACTTATAAAGCAGCGGATAGGATGGCAGAGGAGCGCATTGCTCGCATGAGGAATTCAAGGAGCCAATTCTTGCAAAATGAAAAACACATCTTGAATGGAAGAAAGTGAATGTAGTTTTACAAGATAATATAGATTCCTGTGTTTTTTTTAATAAACACAGGAATTTTCAACATGGATAACGTAATAAACATAGGGCAAGAAAAATGGTGACAATAGTATGTATTTGTGAGGAGGAGCGGTTTTGGCTGAAGAATTTGACCTCGTTATCCTCGGCGGAGGAACAGGCG
Source organism: Peribacillus simplex NBRC 15720 = DSM 1321 (assembly GCF_002243645.1). Taxonomy (NCBI): domain Bacteria; kingdom Bacillati; phylum Bacillota; class Bacilli; order Caryophanales; family Bacillaceae; genus Peribacillus; species Peribacillus simplex. The sequence goes on from NZ_CP017704.1 coordinate 4,538,920, forward strand.
GGTATGTGGCAGCGATAAAGGCTGCTCAATTAGGATTGAAAACGGCTGTCGTGGAGAAAGGCAAGCTCGGCGGAACGTGTCTACATAAAGGCTGTATCCCTTCAAAAGCACTTTTAAGGAGTGCGGAAGTTTATCAGACTGCAGTGAAAAGTGAGGAATTCGGTGTTGTTACCGGGGATGTAAAGGTAGATTTCCTTAAGGTGCAGGAAAGAAAGAATAAAGTGGTCGATCAACTCTATAAAGGTGTCCAGCACTTGATGAAACAAGGGAAGATAACGGTTTATGAAGGGTTAGGACGTATACTTGGTCCATCTATATTTTCACCGATGCCTGGGACAATTTCCGTGGAAATGAATAATGGCAGTGAAAATGAAATGCTCATTCCTCAGAATGTCATCATTGCCACCGGTTCGCGTCCGAGGACACTGCCTGGTTTGACGATTGATGGGGAATTTGTGCTTACATCGGATGAAGCTCTAAAGCTTGAGAGTCTGCCAAAATCAATGATTATTGTAGGCGGGGGAGTAATCGGCATTGAATGGGCTTCGATGCTCAATGATTTTGGCGTGGAAGTGACAGTACTGGAATATGCAGATAGAATCATCCCGACTGAGGACCATGATATTTCCAGTGAAATGCTTCGTCTCCTAACGAAAAAGGGCGTCAAATTCGTTACAGGTGCCAAGGTATTGCCTGAAACCCTGAAAACGGATGTTTCAGTATCCATTTCTGCTGAAGTCAAAGGTTCGCTAGAGGAATTCACAGCTGAAAAAATGCTGGTTTCCGTAGGCAGATCAGCAAATGTTGAAGGGATCGGCCTTGAAAATACGGAAATTGTGAAAGAAAAAGGTTTTATTGAAACCAATGACTTCTTCCAAACGAAGGAATCACATATCTATGCGATCGGTGATTGTATCGGCGGTCTGCAATTGGCTCACGTTGCCTCCCATGAAGGTATTACGGCTGTTGAACATATAACAGGCCAAAAACCGGAACGGCTGGATTATTCGCTCATTTCAAAATGTGTGTATTCAAGCCCTGAAGCTGCAAGTGTCGGTTTGACGGAAGAACAGGCAAACAAGGAAGGCTATGATCTTAAAATTGGGAAATTCCCATTCCGTGCAGTTGGTAAGGCCCTTGTTTTCGGGGAAGCGGATGGTTTTGTCAAAATCATCGCCGATAAGAAAACGGATGATATACTGGGCGTTCATATGATCGGACCACATGTTACGGATATGATTTCAGAAGCGGGACTTGCAAAAGTGCTTGATGCGACACCTTGGGAGATAGGCAAGACAATTCATCCGCACCCAAGTCTTTCTGAAGCAATCGGAGAGGCGGCCCTTGCTGTCGATGGACGTGCCATTCATTCATAAAGAATAAGGTCAGGAGGTTTTATGATGGTAGAGAATCGTCATGAACAATTAGGCTTAAATGAGGAAACGGTTTTAGATATGTACCGGACAATGCTTTTGTCCCGCAGAATTGATGAGCGCATGTGGCTTTTAAACCGATCCGGGAAAATTCCCTTCGTGATTTCCTGCCAGGGGCAAGAAGCTGCACAGGTTGGGGCAGCGTTTGCGCTTGATCGGCAAAAGGATTATGTACTGCCTTATTATCGGGATGTAGGTGTGGTGCTTACCTTCGGAATGACCGCAAAAGACTTGATGCTTTCAGGTTTCGCGAAAGAGGAAGATCCCAATTCCGGCGGGCGCCAAATGCCTGGTCATTTTGGTCAAAAGAAAAATAGGATCGTCACTGGTTCATCGCCTGTAACGACACAGGTCCCGCATGCTGTTGGAATTGCACTTGCAGGGAAGATGGAAGGTAAGGATTTGGTAACTTTCGTAACGTTTGGGGAAGGTTCATCCAATCAGGGCGATTTTCATGAAGGGGCCAACTTTGCAGGTGTGCATAAGCTACCGGTCATTTTCATGTGTGAAAATAATAAATATGCGATTTCTGTTCCTATTTCCAAACAGCTATCGTGTGAAAATGTTTCCGACAGGGCGATTGGCTATGGGATGCCTGGAATAACGGTGGATGGCAATGATCCATTGGCAGTGTATGCAGCGGTGAAAGAAGCGGCTGACCGTGCACGAAGGGGAGAAGGCCCTACACTAGTAGAAACCGTTTCATACAGGCTCACACCTCATTCAAGTGATGATGATGACCGAAGCTACCGGACAGCGGACGAAGTGGCCGAAGCCAAAACGAAGGATTCCATAATGACATTTGGAGCGTATTTAAAAGAAGTGGGAATCATGGATGATGACATTGAGAAACAAATGAATGATGAAGTCATGAAGATAGTCAACGAAGCAACCGATTATGCTGAAAATGCTCCATATCCGAAGGCTGAAAGTGCTATGAATCATGTGTATGCACAAAAGTAAGGGGGTAATAGAATGCCAGTGATTTCTTATATAGATGCCGTGACAATGGCAATGAGGGAAGAGATGGAACGCGATTCCCGTGTATTCGTATTGGGAGAGGATGTAGGAAAAAAAGGTGGGGTCTTTAAAGCTACTAATGGTTTATACGACCAATTCGGTGAAGCCAGGGTCATCGATACCCCTCTCGCTGAATCTGCAATTGCAGGAGTGGGAATTGGAGCCGCCATGTATGGGCTTCGGCCGATAGCTGAGATGCAATTTGCTGATTTCATCATGCCTGCCATTAACCAAATAGTTTCAGAGGCAGCCAAGATTAGATACCGTTCTAATAATGACTGGAGCTGTCCTATGGTAATCCGTGCTCCATATGGAGGAGGGATTCATGGAGCTCTTTATCATTCACAATCGGTTGAAGCAATCTTTGCTAATCAGCCGGGCTTGAAAATTGTGATGCCTTCCACTCCGTATGATGTAAAGGGTTTGCTTAAAGCTGCCATTCGCGATGAAGACCCAGTGCTTTTCTTTGAACATAAACGCGCATACCGCTTGATCAAGGGTGAGGTACCCACTGAAGATTATGTACTTCCAATTGGTAAGGCGGATGTGAAAAGGGAAGGGGAAGACATTACTGTCATCTCCTATGGCCTTTGTGTGCATTTTGCCCTTCAGGCAGCGGAAAAATTAGCTGCAGATGGAATTTCTGCACATGTTCTTGACTTGCGTACGGTCTACCCTTTGGATAAGGATGCTATTATAGAAGCAGCTTCTAAAACGGGGAAAGTATTACTGGTTACGGAAGATAATAAAGAAGGAAGCATCATGAGTGAGGTCGCAGCCATCATTGCTGAGCATTGCCTTTTTGATTTGGATGCCCCTGTAAAACGATTGGCCGGACCTGATGTACCTGCCATGCCATATGCGCCTACGATGGAAAAACATTTTATGGTGAATCCTGATAAGGTGGAAAAAGCTATGAGGGAATTGGCCGAGTATTAATGACTGTTAAGAAGGAGGAATGAATTATGGCTATGGAATTAATGAAGATGCCTCAACTAGGCGAAAGTGTCACAGAGGGAACCATCAGTAAATGGCTTGTGAAGCCAGGGGATCATGTCACGAAATACGACCCGCTAGCTGAAGTGATGACAGATAAAGTAAATGCTGAGGTTCCTTCTTCCTTCACCGGCATCATCAAGGAATTGAAAGCGGATGAGAATCAAACATTGGCAGTCGGGGAAGTCATTTGCTCGATTGAAGTTGAAGCGGCAAAGACGGATAACGGAAATGCTGGGCAGGTTTCTCATAGTGAGGAAAATGTTGAAGCACCTGTTACAAGAGATGTGCAGCAAGCGTCGGCCGAACCATCAAGGAAAGCTCGCTATTCGCCAGCTGTGTTAAAACTTTCCCAGGAGCATGGAATAGATCTTTCAAAAGTTAAAGGAACGGGGAATGAGGGACGGATCACCCGTAAAGATTTATTGAAACTTGTTGAATCAGGGAATCTTCCTAAGGCGGATGAGCCTTCCGCAATATCCGATTCGGTTCCTGAAGCGATCGCTCCTCAAGTTAATCGTCAAACCAGTCCAGTAACAAACGTGACTACTGCGGCTGGTGACAAGGAAATACCTGTTACCGGCATCCGAAAGGCAATTGCGTCCAATATGTTGAAAAGTAAGCACGAAATTCCACATGCCTGGACGATGGTGGAAGTTGACGCAAGCAATATGGTGAAGTTGCGTGATAATCTAAAATCCGGCTTTAAACAAAAAGAAGGCTATAATTTAACGTACTTTGCCTTTTTCGTAAAAGCGGTTGCTCAAGCCCTTACGGAATTTCCAGAGCTCAATTCGATGTGGGCAGGCGAAAAGATCATACAAAAGAAAGAAATCAATATATCAATAGCCGTTGCAACTGAAGATGCCTTATTTGTACCGGTCATTAAAAATGCGGATGAAAAATCAATCAAAGGTATAGCAAGGGAGATACAGGAACTCGCATCCAAAGTTAAGGCGGGTAAGTTAAAAGCAGAGGATATGCAAGGTGGTACGTTCACTGTTAATAACACTGGTTCATTCGGTTCTGTCCAGTCCATGGGAATCATTAATTACCCACAGGCGGCCATTTTACAAGTTGAAACGATTGTAAAACGCCCAGTGGTCATAAATGACATGATTGCAGTACGAGATATGGTGAATCTCTGTTTATCACTTGATCATCGTGTTTTGGACGGACTGGTATGCGGCCGATTCCTCGCGAGGGTTAAAGAAATCATCGAAAAGATTTCCAAAGATAACACTTCCATATACTAAAATGAAGAAAAGGAAGGCCGGTAGGTCCTTCCTTTTTGTTTTGTGCTTCACTTTTCCATAGAAAAACATCGACAAATATTTTATTTTTGCTATTATTTTATTAAGAGCTGTTCTAATACAGATCAGGGGCTGTACTTGATTTATAAAGAGGCGAAATAGGCTAGTGGTTTCCCTAATAACAGGTTTGCTAATTTCTATTGTCTTAAATTTCAAGAAAATTATGGTAGAATGTTAGTATAATCCAGATCAAATTGATGGGAGGGTGGTTTTCTTATCCAAAACTGACTGAGCGTTCGTTCTCCCAATGAAAGGACAGGGCGTGTGAGGCGGCAGAAGATAAGAAAGCGATTACAGATGGAACTGAAAGATGTAAAAAACATAACCTTTCCTAAGCCTTCTTTTGAAGAGTGGAAAGAAGCTACGGAAGCAAGTTTAAAAGGGAAAAGTGTAGAAAAATTAAAAACGAATACATATGAGGACATCACTTTATATCCGCTCTATACAGAAAAGGCGGACGAAAAAGTGGCTGAATTGCCAGGATTATTCCCTTTCACCAGAGGGACGTTCCCAACGGGTTATCATGAAAAACCTTGGCTTGCCGTTCAACCTGTAAGCGGTATCACGGCTGAAGAAGCAAATGAAAAGATGAAGGCTTCATTCAAGCGCGGTCAAAATGTCGTGGCATACCCTGCACGATTGCTTGCCGAGGGAGCAAGGGCTGAAAAATTGTTTAAGGATATCCCATTAAAAGAAATCCCGGTTTTCATTGACCTTAAGGGGAAACAAAAAGGATTATTCCCTCAATTCAATGCTGTTGCCGAAGCACAAAATACCCAATTGAAAGGCGTTATTGCAGAAGATCCCATTGCAGAATGGCTCATTTGCGGTCAGCTGCCAGAAGATACGGATAACTATTTTGCAGAATGGCTGAAGACGATCCAAGATTATCAGAAGGTAGGCAGGGATCTAAAGACTGTTTTGATTAATACGGCAGTCTATCATAATGGAGGAGCTAATGCCGTACAAGAAATAGCGTACGGATTATCGGCGGCCGTCCAATATCTATTGGAAGGGCAAAAACAAGGGCTTTCTATTGCTTCGGTTTCCGAAAAAATAGTTTTCTCTTTTGCTGTGGATTCCAATTACTTCATGTCCATCGCTAAACTGCGGGCTGCCAGAAGGCTTTGGGCAGGTCTTGCAGAAGCTTTCGATACAGCATCGGACCATTTTAAAATGGCGATACATGCCGTTACTTCCGAGTTGACAGAAACGCTATATGATCAGCATGTCAATATTCTACGGACCACAAACCAAGCTTTCGCTGCTGCTATTGGAGGCATTCAATATCTTCAAATTCATCCATTTACACACGCAACTGGTGAAACCGATGATTTTTCAGAAAGAATTGCCCGTAATACTCACTTGATTTTAAAAGAAGAAACAAATATCACAACAGTGGTCGATCCTGCTGGCGGTTCATGGTATGTGGAACAATTAACGGATGAATTGGCTGAAAAGGCTTGGGCGAAATTCCTTGAAATCGATGCAGCCGGAGGGATTTTAGAGCTAATTAAACAAGGCACCCTTCAGAAAGAAATAGCTGAAGTTTATCAAGGAAGAGTTCAAAATGCGGCGTTCAGAAAAGAAAGTATCATCGGAACGAATGTATATCCGAATCCGGCTGATAAGATTAAAACCCCGACACAGGATAACCATGTGTCATATATGAAAGTTGAGAATCCGGCTGGCATTACCCCACTTGCCAAGAATCGGGTATCCATTCAGTTTGAACAGATTAGACTTCGGAGTGAAAAGTATAAAGAAATAAGTGGAACGGCCCCAACTATTGGTTTAATTAATTTGAAAAATCTTAAATCATATAAACCTCGTGCAGATTTCGTTAAAAGTCTTGCTGCAGCAGGTGGTATTGAAACAATCGGCAGTAAGGGGTGTCAAACGGTTGAGGAAGCAGTCGATTATGTAGCTGCGACCAGGCTCCCTATCTATTGTGTTTGCGGCAGTGATGGTGACTACTCGGAATTAGCGCCAATCACCATTAAAGAAATTAAAAAGCAATTCCCTGAAATCACTATTTATAGTGCCGGCAAGCAGGAAGAAGAATTGGAGATTACACTAAGTGAAGCCGGAGTCCAAGATTTTATCCATGTTAAAACAAATGCAATAGCCATTTTACTGGAATTATTGCAAAAGCTGGGGGTGAACTGAAATGAAAATACCGAATTTTTCTGCTATAAATCCTGCTAAGTCTGAGAATAAAGGTACGGTGGAAGCATGGAAAAAGGAAGCCGAAAAAGCAGTTGGGAAAAACATTGAGGATCTTCTGTTTGAAACCAATGAACAAATAAAAATCAAACCTCTTTATATTGAGGAAGATAATCGTGACTTGGAGCATATGGAAAGCGTGCCAGGCATCGCTCCTTTTACAAGAGGGCCCTATCCTTCGATGTATGTCAATCGTCCTTGGACGGTACGTCAGTATGCAGGTTTTTCAACTGCTGAAGAATCCAATGCATTTTACAGACGTAACCTGGCGATGGGGCAAAAAGGGCTCTCAGTTGCCTTTGATTTAGCTACACACCGCGGTTATGACTCCGATCATCCACGCGTTGTCGGTGATGTGGGGAAGGCGGGAGTTGCCATTGATTCCATTCTTGACATGAAAATCTTGTTTGACGGCATTCCGCTTGATCAGATGTCCGTGTCAATGACGATGAACGGTGCTGTATTACCCATCCTTGCATTTTATATCGTTACAGCTGAAGAACAGGGCGTAACACAGGATAAGCTATCAGGCACGATTCAAAATGACATCTTAAAGGAATACATGGTTCGGAATACGTATATCTACCCACCTGAAATGTCCATGAAAATCATAGCTGATATATTCGAGTATACATCCAAATATATGCCCAAGTTCAATTCAATTTCCATCTCCGGTTATCATCTGCAAGAAGCGGGGGCGCCGGCTGATATTGAACTTGCCTATACGTTGGCGGATGGGCTTGAGTATGCACGTACCGGAATGAAAGCAGGTATTGATATCGATAAATTTGCACCACGCCTGTCATTCTTCTGGGCTGTAGGAATGAACTATTTCATGGAAGTGGCGAAAATGAGGGCGGCTCGTTTCATTTGGTCAAAACTGATGAAACAATTCGAACCGAAAAATAATAAAGCGATGGCATTGAGGACTCATTCCCAAACATCCGGCTGGAGCCTTTCCGAACAGGATCCGTTTAATAATGTCGCAAGGACCCTTATTGAAGCGCATGCTGCTGCACTTGGGCATACACAGTCCCTGCATACGAACGCATTGGATGAGGCCATTGCCCTGCCAACGGATTTCTCGGCACGCATTGCACGTAACACACAGCTATATCTGCAGGAGGAAACCGGGATTACAAAAGTAATCGATCCATGGGCGGGTTCTTACTATGTAGAATCGCTCACAAATGAATTGATCGATCGGGCTTGGGCTCACATAGAAGAAATCGAAGGTCTTGGAGGAATGGCGAAGGCAATAGAAACCGGTCTTCCAAAAATGAGGATCGAGGAAGCGGCTGCAAAGCGTCAGGCTAAAATCGATTCTCAAGATGAAACGATCGTTGGCGTCAATAAATATCGTTTGAAAAAAGAAGATCCGATTGAAATACTGGAAATTGATAATACAGCAGTTCGCGAAAGTCAGCTTAAGCGTTTGAGCGAATTAAAAGCGAAACGTGATCAGGCAAAGGTGGATGAAGCTCTTCAAGCGCTATCCATGGCTGCCAAAACTGGTGAAGGTAACCTTCTTGAACTGGCTGTGCAAGCTGCAAGAGTACGGGCTTCATTAGGTGAAATCTCCGATGCGATCGAAGAGGTGGCTGGACGTCACAAAGCAACGATCCGGTCTATCAGCGGCGTATATAGCTCGGCATACTCAAAAGAAGCTGAAATTGAGGAAGTCGTCCGCATGACGAAAGAGTTCCTTGAAAATGAAGGAAGAAGACCGCGTTTGTTAATGGCTAAAATGGGTCAGGACGGTCATGATCGTGGAGCTAAAGTAGTAGGAACGGGGTTTGCGGATTTAGGCTATGATGTCGATATCGGTCCATTATTCCAAACACCGAAAGAAACCGCCATCCAGGCCGTGGAAAATGATGTGCATGTAGTCGGAATGAGTTCGCTTGCTGCCGGTCATAAAACATTGTTGCCGCAGCTTATGACGGAACTGAAGAACTTGGGCCGTGAGGACATTATAGTGATCGTAGGCGGCGTCATCCCTGCACAGGATTATGATTACCTAATGGAAAATGGCGCTACAGCCATTTTTGGACCTGGTACGGTCATTCCACAGGCAGCAAAGAAAGTGCTTCAGGAAATATACAATCGCCTCGGATATGAGGAAGTGGCCCAATAATGAGTGAAGACAAGAAGCCCGAATGGGTCGATCTTAACAATCAGGAAGGTTTTGCTTCTTCATTAAAGCCAGGTGTTGAATTAGCAGCAAGCCATAACAAACCTTCAAAAAGCAAATTCGTCAAAAAACATAATGTAAACATACCGGTCCATGAACTTAAAGAGGGAATCATAAAAGGGGACAGGGCCAAGCTAGCTAAAGGGATTACATTGGTTGAAAGCAATGCATCCCAACACTTAGATCATGCACAGGAATTATTGCATGCCATCCTTCCTCATACAGGGAACTCGATTCGCATCGGGGTTTCCGGAGTGCCCGGTGCCGGAAAAAGTACCTTCATCGAGACGTTCGGAACCTACTTATGTGACAGGGGCCATAAGGTTGCTGTTCTAGCCGTCGATCCAAGCTCTTCGATCAATGGTGGAAGTATACTAGGCGATAAAACAAGGATGGAGGAGCTTGCAAAAAACCCCCATGCCTTCATAAGACCCTCACCATCCGAAGGCACTCTGGGAGGGGTTCACCGCAAAACGAGGGAAACCATGTTGCTTTGTGAAGCGGCAGGATTTGATGTGATACTGATAGAAACTGTCGGGGTCGGTCAAAGTGAGGCTATAGTTCGAAGTATGGTCGACTTCTTCATGCTCCTTGTCCTTACAGGTGCCGGAGATGAATTACAAGGGATGAAAAAAGGGATTCTGGAACTTGTGGACGGAATTGTGGTCAATAAAGCCGATGGAGAGAACATTCCACTGGCGAATAGGACTAAGTCCGAATATAGCAGAATCTTGCACTTCCTTCAGCCAGCAACAAAGGGATGGGCAGGAAAGGCATATACTTGTTCCGCGATAACCGGTAAAGGAATTCCTGAGCTTTGGGATGTATTGAATGAATTTTCCGATATGACCAAGGAATCAGGTGTTTTTCAAGAACGGAGAAGAATGCAATCTAAGGAATGGCTTTATTCATTGATGGATCACCAGCTTAAAACGATGTTTTATAAAAATGAAACCGTCAAGAGTCTTCTCCCAATACTCGAAAATCAAGTGATGTCAGGGAATAAAACGGTTACTGCTGCTGTTAAGCAGGTCTTTCAATCTTTTACCGATACATTTAAGTCAAATTAAACAGAAAAAGGATGGGGCATGCGTGGATTGTCTCCCAGCATGCCCCATCCTTTTGTAAGTCTTGTTGTTACACACATGATTCCCGCTGCCCTTTCGTTTTAAACATGTTCGGAAACGGTTTATGCGGTTTTAACAGGTAAATTTATTGAATCACGAAGTGGCAATTGTTATGATAGGATTGAAGAGAAAACTTGGAAGGAGCAAATGCCATGAATATGGATTTTAATTTTTTAATGAACGACGTAGTCAAACAGGCTCGCGATGAGATAAAGACTGCTGGATATACAGAATTGACTACTCCCGAGGAAGTAGAGGAAGTATTTGCACAAAAAGGAACGACACTTGTTATGGTAAACTCCGTTTGTGGCTGTGCTGGTGGAATAGCTAGACCTGCAGCGGCTCATGCAATCCATAATGATAAACGCCCAGATCAGCTTGTAACCGTTTTTGCTGGGCAGGATAAAGAGGCGACGGAGAAAGCCCGTGATTATTTCGAAGGGTATCCGCCATCATCCCCATCATTTGCATTGCTGAAAGATGGAAAAATCATCACCATGATAGAACGCCATGAAATTGAAGGGCACCACCCGATGTCTGTAGTTGAAAAATTACAAGACTACTTCGATCAATATTGCGAAGAAGTGTAACCTATAGCGATAAGTAAACCCGCCCATTCGGCGGGTTTTAGTTTGACGGCAAAATGGGGGTTCGGAGTGCTCTCACCCGAACCATGATTTTAAAACAAGACTGGATTATCCTTTATGTTTTTTAATGTTTTAAGAAATCAACTGAATGTTAGGTTTGTTAAAATAGAACGTTGATTTCCACTCCAGGTACTCGCTTTCCGCGGGCGGTCAGCCCTCGGCGCTCCTTGCGCCTAGGGGGTCTCCCTTGGACACGCATTCCCCCGCAGGAGTCTCGTACCTTCCTGTCCAATCAACTGGAATGTTTTTTAAAACTTTAGGCAAACTGGATCTTCTTAAATTTGGATGAAACCCTTATTAGATTGAAGAAATTTGCGACACTCCTGCCGAATAACTGGCTAGCCAAGACCCCGTAGGCGCTTGCGGCGAGAAGGCTTGGCAGACAGTCGGCGGAAAGGGAGTGAATTTCTGAAATTAACTGGAATTTTTTTAAGAAAAAACTGTATGCAAACTAGATTTTCTTCTAGTTTGTCCAGTCTGAAACCCGCCCAATCGGCGGGTTTTTTTATTCATGAATTTGCATAAGTCAGGAACATTTGGGAAAGAAGATAGATAAGGATGTCGATATATTCCCTTTGGTGAAAAAGCGCGGATCTCAGAAATAAAATTATAGCAATATTCTGAAAAATGAATCTATTATTTACGTTATTGAATAATTATTAGAGTGTGTTAAAATACACATTAGTGTATGAATATTAGTTATTCGAAATTTAACTAAATCAAATTTAATAACAAGAGAATTGAAAATATCATTTTGGAGGAATAATAATGAAGTTGAAAAAGCAGTTAGCATTGTTGCTTACTTCTGTTTTATTAGTAGGTATTTTAGCGGCATGCGGAACATCAGAAAAAGAAGATAAGAACACAGCTGACAAAGAAGACAAAAAGGTCCTGGTAATGGGAACATCTGCGGATTATCCGCCATTTGAATTTGTTGAAACATCTAAAAGTGATGAAATCAAAGGATTTGACATTGATATCGCTAAAGCAATCGGAAAAAAATTAGGTTATGAGGTCCAAGTGAAGGACATTGACTTTAATAGTCTTGTGCCTGCCCTGGAGAATAAATCGGTCGATTTCGTTATCTCTGGAATGACTCCAACAGAAAAACGTGAGCAATCAGTCGATTTCAGTGATATTTACTATACAGCTAAAAACATGATCATCACGACAAAGGACAGTAAAATCAAAACTGTTGAAGATTTAAAAGGGAAAACGGTAGGCGTACAGCTTGCATCCATTCAGGAGACATTGGCAAATGACTTGAATAAATCCCAAGATATCGGGATGAAAGTTGAAAAACGGAATCGTATTCCTGAGGTTGTACAAGAAATGTCAACAGGACGTTTTGACGCCGTGATTATGGAAGATACTGTGGCAAAAGGCTACTTGAAAGATAATAAAGAATTGGTGGGCCATTTGATCGAGTCCGGTGAACAAGATGCCGGTTCGGCAATCGCTTTCCAAAAAGGAAGCAAGTTAACTGAAGAATTCAATGCCGAGTTGAAAAAAATGTTAGAGAATGGTGAAATGGAAAAATTAATAATAAAATGGTTCGGTGGCAGTGAAACTGAATAATACAGAGAGATGAAAAGCGTTCAGAAGAGATTTAGTATGCCTTCTGAACGTTTTTCCGCGCTTTATTGTTAGTTAAATGAAGCAGGAGGAAGGACCTAATATAACGGCCTTCATAAGAGAGGATGAATGGAGTGAATCTGGAATTTGAAAGGATTATACCTTCCCTTCCATATATCCTGGAGGGAATACCGACTACATTAAAGGTTGTAGCGGTAGCGGCAGTAATCGGATTTGTTTTAGGAATATTATTATCTATACTTAAAATCAGCAGAATCAAGCCCTTAAATTGGATTGCTGACTTTTATACATCCATTTTTCGCGGTACCCCTTTGGTGCTGCAATTAATGCTGATATATTTTGGTTCACCACAAATATTAGGGATTCAAATCGAAGCGTTCCAAGCAGCATTTTTAGCATTCGGGCTAAATTCAGCGGCATACATCTCTGAAATTATCAGGGGAGGCATTTTAGCTGTCGATAAAGGCCAACGAGAGGCTTCGCTTGCACTTGGGGTTCCTTATTCAGGGATGATGCTTAATATTATCCTTCCGCAGGCCATCAAGAATATCCTGCCGTCCCTTGTTAACGAATTGATTTCCTTAACGAAGGAATCAGCCGTTGTCACAATTATTGGATTAGGGGATATCATGCGCCGTGCTTATATTGTCGGCGGTGAGACATATAAATTCTTCGAACCGATATTATTTGCCGGCCTCATTTATTATGTGATGGTCATGGTTCTCACCATCTTAGGCAAAGTGATTGAAAGGAGAATGAGACGCAGTGATTAAAATTGATGGACTCAAAAAAAATTATGGTAAGCTCGAAGTATTAAAAGGAATCAGCACCGAGATAGGGCAGGGTGAAGTGTTAGCGATCATCGGTCCTTCCGGTTCGGGAAAATCAACTTTCTTACGCTGCATCAATATGCTTGAAATTCCAACTGATGGTCAAATCAGGTTTAAAGATCAAATCATCACTGAAAAAAAGACCAATATCATGAAAGTGCGTGAAAATGTCGGAATGGTATTTCAGCATTTTCATTTATTTCCACATAAAACAGTACTTGAGAATCTGACATATGCACCTATGAAGGTGAAAAAACTATCAAAGGCTGAGGCTGTAAAACAAGCTCGTGAGCTCTTGAATAAAGTCGGTTTGGCCGATAAAGAATCGGCTTACCCGAATCGTCTGTCAGGCGGGCAAAAACAAAGGGTTGCGATTGCACGGGCATTGGCAATGAACCCGGAAGTAATGCTTTTCGATGAGCCCACTTCAGCGCTTGATCCTGAGATGGTAAAAGAAGTGCTCGAGGTTATGAAGTCATTGGCACATACAGGGATGACCATGCTGATCGTAACGCATGAAATGGGATTTGCAAAAGAAGTGGCCGATCGAGTACTATTCCTGGACGGGGGTCTGCTCGTTGAGGAAAGTGCTCCGGAAGAATTCTTTTCCAATCCAAAAAGCCAGCGTGCAAAAGACTTCTTGGAAAAAGTTTTATAAGCTAAAACAAATAGTATATAATTGAGAAAAAAGGTAACGTTTAGGTTACCTTTTTTATTTTTTTCCTATAATGTATTTTTGCGTGAATGTATTTAGAAAAATTGGAAATTTAACTCGCAAAGGACTGTGAAAATATCTGATTTCCTGATAGTATTATAATAGATAGAGAAAGAGCCAGGTGATACATAACAATGTTTAAAATCGGATACAGGACGATTAAAACTGCTTTGGGGGCCACCCTGGCAATTATTATTGCGCAAATGCTTAATCTCGAATATTTCTCTGCTGCGGGAATCATTGCGATCTTATGCATTCAAGTTACAAAAAAGAAGTCGGTGTATGCCTCCTGGCACCGGTTTTTAGCTTGTTTGATTGCAATGACCTATGCATCCCTATTGTTTCAGTTCATCGCATTTCATCCGCTGATAATAGGTTTGATCCTCTTGATTTTCATTCCAACGACAGTTGCCTTGAAGATTAATGAGGGGATTGTGACGAGCAGCGTCATCATCATGCACCTATACGGGGCGGGTGACATCACTTTTTCCCTGCTGATCAATGAAACGATATTAATTGCAGTTGGAGTTGGAGTGGCGCTTGTCATGAATCTGTACATGCCCAGTGTCGATGACAAACTGCTTGCCTATCAGGAAAGTATCGAAACGAACTTTAGTGCGATCTTGATGGGAATTGTCCGCTATTTAAGGGATAATGATCACACATGGGATGGTAGGGAAATCACCGAAACAGCCAATCTTCTTAATCAAGCCAAAAGCCTTGCCTTCAGGGACGTGGAAAATCATTTTTTAAGGGAAGAAGACCTGTATTACCATTATTTCAAAATGCGTGAAAAGCAATTTGAAATAATTGAACGAATTCTTCCCCTGGTCACGAATATTCCGTTGGTCGTCAAGCAAAGCGGGATAGTGGCTGATTTTATAGAAGATTTGGCAGAAAACGTACACCCACAAAATACGGCTATCCTTTATCTGAAGAAGCTTGAAGAAATGGAGATTCATTTTAGGGGAATGGCACTGCCGCAAACACGGGAAGAGTTCGAATCTAGGGCCGCATTACTGCAGCTCATGAAGGAAATGGAGCGCTATTTATTGTTGAAGCATTCCTTCAAGGGATTACCCAAGCTAACCAGCAACCGAATGAAAAAGAGGCACTTGGCTTAAACTAAGCAAAAAAGTAAAAGGAATTGATACAAATGAAATGGATCCTTTCTTTGTTGCTTATGCTATCTTTGTGGCCGTTGCAGGTACAAGCCCAACCTCAATCGGTTAAGCCTGGCGATCCGTTTATCATCATCAATAAAGCCAACAATAAATTGGCGTTCATTGATGATAACGAAGTCAAGGAGATTCTGCCGGTCGGTACGGGAAAGAGTCAGGAACTGACACCTGAAGGGATTTTCACGGTCAAAGTAAAAGCGGTCAATCCATATTACCGGAAAAAAAATATTCCTGGCGGCGATCCCAGGAACCCTCTGGGGTCGCGGTGGATTGGATTCGATGCACGAAATACCGATGGGAGGATTTACGGCATACATGGTACGAATCAGCCATCATCAATTGGTAAATATATTTCTAATGGCTGTGTACGGATGCATAAATCCGATGTAGAGCGCTTGTACGAAAAAGTCCCCATCGGCACTAAGGTGTTGATCACCATATCGAACGAGGATTTCAAAACGTTGGCAAAGAAAAACGGAGCGATAAAATAAAGAGAGGGAAGCTTTTGCTCCCCTCCCCATTACGGTGTCTATTACAGAAGAAATGCGATACCTGATAATAAGCTAGTTAATAACATTGAGATAAGCATTAAATACACGACGATCTTTCTGATTTTCTTGTTTCCCATATGCTCTCTCCCTTAATACAGTTTAATTGATTTTATTTTAACTTGAACATTTAGTAGAAACAAGTAAAAGTATAATGTTCATATTATTCCGAATCTTAAAAGACTTTAATGCAAGATTAGTAGTATTTTAATGGAGTCATCCAATAGTACATAGCATGGGGGTTTTAATGATGATTAAAAATATCGATCATATCGGTATTGCCGTCAAGTCACTAGATGAAGCCTTGCCGCTTTACACGGAAACGTTGAACTTGAAACTTGAAGGAATCGAGACAGTGGAGAGCCAAGGAGTGAAAGTGGCCTTCATCTTGGCAGGCAATACCCGTTTGGAGTTGTTGGAAGCGTTGTCACCTGCAAGCCCAATCGCCAAATTCATCGAAAAACGCGGTGAAGGGATTCATCATGTGGCACTTGGCGTCGATGACATCGAAGATAGAATAAAAGAGATCAAAGAAGCTGGATTGCGCATGATTGATGATTCATCAAGAAAGGGAGCGCACAATGCGGATGTTGCTTTCGTTCATCCCAAGTCTACCGCGGGTGTATTATATGAGCTTTGTGAACAAGCATTATCAAAGGAGGAGCAGGAATGACAGACATATATGATACGATCAATGACCTATATGACAGACGCCGCAAAGTGGAAATGGGCGGCGGTGAAGAAAGAATCGATAAGCAGCATGAAAAGGGAAAACTTACTGCAAGGGAAAGAATTGAACTTTTAGTTGATCCAGGTACCTTCATAGAGCTTAATCCTTTTATAAAACACCGTAATACCAATTTTGGCATGGAAAAGGAAGAAGGGCCGGGAGAAGGTGTCGTCACCGGTTACGGAAAGGTCAACGGCCGCGACATTTATCTGTTTTCACAGGATTTTACTGTTTTTGGCGGTGCACTCGGTGAAATGCATGCTCTGAAAATTGCCAATGTTATGGATTTGGCAGCGGAGAATGGAGCCCCTTTCATAGGTTTGAACGATTCTGGCGGTGCGCGTATTCAAGAAGGCGTAGTTTCGCTTGACGGATATGGCCAAATATTTTACCGGAATTCCATTTATTCAGGGGTTATTCCACAGATTTCGGTTATTATGGGACCTTGTGCAGGCGGAGCCGTATATTCCCCAGCCATTACCGACTTTGTCTTCATGGTTGAAAAAACGAGCCAAATGTTCATAACAGGTCCTAAAGTCATTGAAACGGTTACGGGTGAAAAGATTTCATCTGAAGGACTGGGTGGAGCGACTGTACATAATACCATAAGTGGTAATGCCCATTTCAAGGGAGCATCTGAGGAGCAAGTATTGGCGGACGTTAGACGTCTCCTAAGCTATCTTCCACAAAATAATGAAGAGAAGCCGCCGGTTTTGGAAGCCGACGATGGAGATGACTACCGTCCGGACTTAACGGATGTAGTCCCTTATGAAGGGATCCGTCCATATGATGTTCGGAAAGTATTGAAGCAGGTTGTCGATGAGGATTCCTTTATGGAAGTTCAAGAGGGCTTTGCGAAAAATATAGTGGTCGGCTTGGCGCGGATCAAAGGAAAATCAGTGGGGCTTGTCTGTAACCAGCCAAAGGTGTTGGCAGGGGGACTTGATATTGATTCATCAGATAAGGCTGCCCGTTTTATTCGTTTCTGTGACTCGTTTAACATTCCGCTAATTACTTTTGAGGACGTTTCAGGGTTTTTCCCGGGTGTTAAACAAGAACATGGCGGAATCATTCGCCACGGTGCAAAGCTGCTATACGCTTATTCGGAAGCAACAGTACCAAAATTGACGATCATTCTCCGTAAAGCATACGGGGGAGCTTACGTGGCTCTTAATAGTAAATCCATCGGTGCGGATCTTACGTTTGCATGGCCGAATGCTGAAATTGCAGTAATGGGTTCTGCTGGAGCGGCAAATATCATTTTTGCCCGTGAAATTCAAAATAGCGAAAATCCGGAAGCGACACGTGCAGCAAAAATTGAAGAATACCGTGAGAAGTTCGCCAATCCATATGTTGCCGCAAGTCTTGGAATGGTGGATGATGTTATTGATCCTCGTGAAACCAGGATTAAGATCATTCAATCTCTTGATATGCTACGTAACAAAAAAGAAACTCGACCATGGAAAAAACACGGAAATATCCCGTTGTGATTCAACATTGCAAGGAGCCCAAACTATCTGTTTTGGGCTCTTTTCCATACTGGGGAAGATATCATTCTAAAGAAAACCATTTATAAGTCATCATTCACCTTTTTAAAACGGCCTTCTGGCAGGGAAATGACCAGCACGCTTTTTAAAGATGGGGTCTTCCTTTTCACATTATTTGCCGGGGCGCCGCTTTTAGAAGTATAATTAAAGAGGAAAACTTTTTTGGAGGTTTTATTTTATGATTAATGAAGAACGTTTAGTTAATGAATTTATGGAATTGGTGCAGATTGATTCCGAAACGAAAAATGAAGCAGCCATCGCCAAAGTGCTGAAAGAAAAATTCGGGGCACTGGGTGTAGAAGTTTTTGAAGATGATACAACAGCAGTTACCGGTCATGGTGCAGGGAATTTAGTATGTACTTTAAAAGGTATGAAAGAAGGCGTGGATACCATTTATTTCACCTCCCATATGGATACGGTTGTACCTGGGAACGGAATCAAGCCTTCCATCAAAGATGGATACATAGTTTCAGACGGAACGACCATTTTAGGGGCGGATGACAAAGCTGGATTAGCGGTCATGTTAGAAACGCTTAAAGTGTTAAAAGAACAGAATATCGAACATGGTACAATCGAATTCATCATTACAGTCGGTGAAGAATCTGGCTTGGTTGGGGCAAAGGCATTGGATCGTTCCCTTGTAACGGCTAAATTCGGTTTTGCTCTTGATAGTGATGGAAAAGTGGGCAATGTAGTTGTTGCTGCACCTACTCAGGCGAAAGTGTCTGCAACCATTTTAGGCAAGACTGCTCACGCTGGTGTCGCTCCCGAGAAAGGCGTTTCGGCCATTACGATCGCTGCCAAAGCAATCTCTAGAATGCCATTAGGCAGAATCGACGATGAAACGACAGCAAATATCGGACGTTTCCAGGGTGGACAGCAAACCAATATTGTTTGTGACCATGTTGAAATCCTTGCAGAAGCAAGATCCTTGATTCCTGAAAAAATGGAAATACAGGTAGCGAAAATGAAAGAGGCATTCGAGACTGCAGCCATAGAAATGGGCGGACGTGCTGAAGTTGAAGTTAACGTCATGTATCCTGGTTTTAAATATGGTGCTGGTGATCATGTAGTCGAAATCGCAAGAAAAGCAGCAGAGAAAATCGGCCGTCCATGCGAGCTGGTTAAAAGCGGCGGAGGAAGCGATGCGAATGTCATTGCGGGCTTTGGCATCCCTACTGTCAATCTCGCAGTGGGCTATGAAGATATCCATACTACGAATGAAAGAATTCCAGTTGAGGAATTAACGAAGTTAGCTGAAATGGTTGTCAGTATCATCAAAGAAGTATCAGGGGAATAATCACCCGTAATATGACAGGGAGATGGAGGGGAGTTTCCTGAGTAAATCAATAAAGGTTGTCGTATTTCTTGCAGAGGACGGGGAATATGCCTTGCCGATTGAATCCGTGTTTCCATCGAAAAACCTGATGCCTTGCTTTCCTGGGTTTCTTGCAACCAGGTAAATCAGCTCTCGGCAATGATGGTCAAATGCGGAATGCAATTAAGACGGCCTCCATCAAACCATTGTCCAGGAACCCGTGAAATCCTTAAATTTTTCCGAAATACCCTTTTACGGTGTCTTATTAAGCTATCAAAAAACAAAATATATTCAAGGTGTTGCCGTTTGATTACTGATCATTGATCAGCAAAAAAACTCGTATATATTTGCCAAGGTGTTCAAAGTATTGAAGGAATTTATGTACAGTCATCAATGACATGATGGCTGTTTTTCTTGGAGTGGAAGCATCTTTCACCGTGGTTACCAAAGATAAATAGGGGTACCTTAATAGAAATGGTTTTTTATTGGCCCTATTATCCTGTGTTTTTTATTTTTACAAGGATGTGACGGTCAAACATGAAGGACATGTATCCCAAAAATGGCAGGGTCATTCTCCATGTAGACATGAATAGTTTCTATGCTTCAGTGGAAATGTCATATGATGTTTCATTGAAAGGTAAACCGCTTGCCATTGCAGGCAATGTTGAAGAGAGAAGGGGCATAATCGTCACCTGCAGCTATGAGGCGAGGAAGTTCGGGGTTAAAACGACCATGCCGATTTGGCAGGCGAAAAAACTATGTCCCCAATTAGTCATTCAGAAACCGAATTTCGAGCGCTATCGAAAGGCATCACTGGCTATTTTCGATGTTTTGAGGCAATATACAGAGATGGTTGAACCGGTTTCGATAGATGAGGGGTATCTGGATATTAGTGAATGCGCCGAATTGGGTTCGCCTTTAGATATAGCCAATAGCATTCAGGAAAGAATTTTTAATACGATGGATCTCCCTTGCAGCATCGGGATTGCCCCTAATAAATTTTTGGCCAAAACTGCTTCTGATATGAAGAAGCCAATGGGAATCACCGTGTTAAGGAAACGGGACATTTCAGAAAAACTCTGGCCTTTACAAGTGGGCGAGATGCATGGCATCGGGGATAAGACCTCGGAAAAGCTTCAAACCATCGGGATAATGACGATCAGGGACCTTGCACACGCCAATGATAGTCAACTTAAACAGCTTCTTGGGATCAATGGCATCCGTTTAAAAGATAGGGCTAATGGAATCGACCCAAGGGTAGTGGATCCCGAAGCGATTTTTGAGCATAAGAGCATTGGGAACTCGACAACTCTTCCTCATGACTCCACCAATCAAAAAGAACTGATCGGTGTATTGGAAAAGCTTTCCGGGAAGGTAGCCGTCCGTTTGAGAAATAAACGCCTGCTTGGTCAAAAAATAGGTGTGACGATCCGTTACAAAGACCGCCGCACAATAACGAGAAGCAGAACGGTTCCTAATCCAGTTTTTGAAAAAAAGGATATTTTGGATGGAGCTATCGATCTCTTTATGAAAAATTGGAATGGGGAAGGAATCAGGCTTCTTGGTGTCACTGCCTATGATGTCATCGAAAAAGAGTCGGCCTTCAAGCAACTGGATATTTTCTCCTTTCAAGAGGATGCGGAAAAAGAACCTCTGTATGAAGCGATGGAACACTTGCAAAATAAGTACGGAGAAAATATTATTAAAAAGGGATTACCCTTGAAAAACCGTTCAATTGGAACAGACACTAGCTTCAGTAAAGATTTCTTTGAGCAATCCAGGAGGAATGATTCTTCTTTTGACAAAGAATAGCGTACAAGCTGTGTAAAGATATAGAGAAGGGAAAGATGAATCATGTCAAAACAACAGATTGGCGTTATCGGACTAGCCGTAATGGGCAAGAACCTTGCATTTAATATTGAAAGCAGGGGATATTCAATTTCCGTGTATAATCGCTCAGGATCAAAAACGGACGAAATGATGAAGGAAGCGGAAGGCAAAAACGTAACAGCTGCATATACGCTTGAAGAATTCGTCAATTCTTTGGAAACACCACGCAAAATTTTATTGATGGTTAAAGCCGGAGCGGCAACAGATGCAACAATCGAGCAATTAAAACCGTTGCTTGAAAAAGGCGATATCGTTATTGATGGAGGGAATACGTTCTTCAAGGACACTCAGCGCCGCAATGAGGAGTTAAGCCAGTTGGGCATTCATTTCATCGGTACAGGCGTCTCAGGTGGGGAAGAAGGAGCTCTAACGGGTCCGTCCATCATGCCTGGAGGCCAAAAAGAAGCATATGAACTTGTTGCACCGATCTTGAAGGATATTTCAGCTAAAGTCGATGGTGATGCTTGCTGTACGTATATCGGACCGGATGGAGCAGGTCATTATGTGAAAATGGTACATAATGGTATTGAATACGGTGACATGCAGTTGATTTCCGAATCTTATTTCCTTTTAAAAAATCTTCTTGGACTATCTGCTGAAGAATTCCATGAAGTCTTTACGGAATGGAATAATGGGGAACTGGATAGCTATCTAATTGAAATTACTGCTGATATTTTCAATAAATATGATGAAGAAACTGGCAAGCCGATGGTCGATGTCATCTTAGATAAAGCTGGCCAAAAAGGAACAGGGAAATGGACAAGCCAAAGTGCGCTTGATCTTGGTGTTCCACTTCCAATCATTACGGAATCCGTATTCGCTCGCTTTATTTCAGCAATCAAGGACGAGCGTGTTGAAGCGAGTAAAATCCTTCGCGGTCCAAAAGCCGAATCATTTACTGGAGATAAAAAGGCTTTGATTGAAAGTATCCGTAAGGCACTTTATATGAGCAAGATCTGTTCCTATGCACAAGGCTTTGCACAAATGAAGGCAGCATCCGAAGAAAATGACTGGAACTTACAATATGGGGAAATCGCAATGATTTTCCGTGGCGGATGTATCATTCGTGCACAATTCCTACAAAAAATCAAGGAAGCGTACGATCGTGAAGCGAACTTGAATAACTTGCTTCTTGATCCTTATTTCCAAGGGATCGTTGAAAGCTACCAAGGAGCTTTACGTGAGGTGGTATCAACAGCAGTGATGAACGGAATTCCGGTTCCTTGCTTGTCATCTGCACTTGCCTATTTCGACAGCTATCGTACAGAAACGCTGCCAGCTAACCTGATTCAAGCTCAGCGTGACTATTTTGGAGCTCATACTTATCAACGCATTGATAAAGAAGGAACGTTCCATACCGAATGGATGGAAAAATAAAAAGTTCAAGCCGGCTTAAAAGGGGATTCCCTTTTATACCGGCTTTTTTTGTTAAGGAATCCAGTTGTAATATTCATCATGTAAGGACCTCGAATGTACAGAAAAAAAGAGTGCGCTTCTATGCGCCCTCTTTTTTTACTATCTCCGATGCTCTACAAGGTCAATGACCCCTAATACAACATGTGCCAAACCGAAACCAAAAACCGTATTAGCTACCATTTTGTTTGAGCCCCGGGTCTGCTTCATTGCATAACCCGCAGCTGTCACGGCTGTGCCCAACGCTGTTGGAATTAATCCTTCACGAATGTCCATCGTTTAATCCCTCCACGTCGAAGTTAGTGGTGCCGTCACTGGCACCTTTTCTAGTGTAACCTTAGCAAGACCTTAACATTCTTTTTCAATAAAGAGATCAAAAGGGTGAAAATGATAAAAAAGAACTAGTTGTAAATAGTGCCAATTAATTTACCTTTTTTAGGGAAAACGTAGTATGATGTATGTCATTCATCCTTGCTTTTTAGGTTTAAACACCTGCGGAAAAAGGAATATAAACATTGAAAGAGATGGACGGACTGTAGGATACAGTAGGCAGAAAGAAGAGAGAAGGAGCGGATGACTTATGTTCATCATCTGGTGGGCTGTAGCCATTTTTATATTTTTCATTGCCTTAGAATCTGGTGTTTCATTTTGGCTTAATTCAGAAATAGAGGAAGAAATGTCTAAGCCCAAGGAAATGTTTGATATTATCCGGGATAAATTGCTGAGGAAGAGTGTTTCATGAATGAAAAAAGGGATGCAGATTCAAATCTGCATCCCTTCTTCATTTCAATCATCATTATTTTCGTTTTTCTTGACTTGCCACCAAATATGTCCATCTTCTGCAAGGAGTTCATCGGATGCAAGTGGACCTGTGGATCCCGCTTCATAGTTAGGGAAAGACTCGTCTTTAGTGTTTTCCCAGGCATTAGAAATGGTATCGACGAACTTCCATGAGAGGGCAACCTCGTCCCAGTGCGTAAAGTTTGTAGCATCCCCGCGCATACTGTCAAACAATAGCTTTTCATATGCCTCGGGAGAATTGATGTGTTCGATCCCTTTGTTTGAGACGGTCAGCTTCATTGGCTTTGTATTGGATGTCGTCCCGGATTTCTTAACATTTAAGTACAGTGTTATACCTTCGTCAGGCTGGATATTGATAACGAGAAGATTCGGGTTCAGCGTTTCTTCCGTTTTATAATACAGATTCATTGGGATATCTTTGAATTGAACAACGATATTCGTTGATTTGACATCCATTCTCTTACCGGTACGGATATAAAAAGGAACACCTGCCCATCGGAAGTTATCAATCATCAATTTACCCGCAACATAGGTCTCTGTGTTGGATTCGGAATTTACGTTATGTTCATTGCGGTAGGCCGGAAGTGTTTGATCATCTATCGTACCTTCACCATACTGGCCACGGACGAAGTATTGATTGACTTCTTCCACTTTCATTGGTCGAAGTGAACGCAATGCCCGCACTTTTTCGCTTCGAATCTCTTCTGTCGTCAAAGCGATCGGGGGTTCCATGGCAAGCAAGGCCACCATTTGCAGCAGATGGTTTTGGACCATATCCCTTAGGGCACCGCTGGTTTCGTAATAACGGCCACGTTCTTCAACGCCAAGTGTTTCGCTTGAAGTTACCTGGATGTTAGATATATATCTGTTATTCCAAAGCGGCTCGAATAGGGCATTGGAAAAACGTATGACCTCAATATTTTGTACCATTTCTTTACCTAAATAATGATCGATACGGTAGATTTCATCTTCGGCGAATGCAGTTCGAATCTGTTCATTCAATTTTTGTGCTGTTTCGAAACTGTGTCCAAATGGCTTTTCTATGACCAGGCGCTTATATCCATTCGTGTCAGTTAGGCCTTGAGCTTTTATCTGTTCGGCAATCGTTCCGAAAAACTCAGGTGCCATCGCCAAATAGAAGATCCGGTTTCCTTCTAATTGATATTGTCCGTCTAATTTTTTGGCAATGTCTTTTAATTGCAGGTATGATTCCGAACTGGAGACGTCATGGGAGTGATAATGGAAATGGGAAATGAATTCATCGACCCTTTCTTCCGCATGTCCGAACGTAAGTATCGAGTCCTTTACACTTGTTTGGAACTCCTCGTTCGTCAATGGCCTCCTTGCCACTCCAACGACGGCGAACTTATTGATTTTCTCTTTTTGAAATAGTCGATATATGGAAGGAAACAATTTCCTTTTCGCTAAATCTCCGGTAGCACCAAAAATCATGATCAATGCTGTGGGTTTATTATTTTCTGTCATGTTAAAACCTCAACTTTCCGTTAAATCTGTCTATAAAGTTGGAATTCCCCTATGTGTACCAATTTCTAATTTTACGTTTAGCTTTCCCTCAAAGCAATCAATTTGCGCATTTTTTCTCATATTTCATTAAAAGTTTAATTTGGGTTTTGGTTTTAATGGGTCATAAATGAAAGAGCACCTTGGTTATGCTATAGTTAAGTCATAAAGTATTTGCAACGGAGGTAGTATCGTGGATTTTGTTTTATTGGGTACAGGCGCTGGCGTTCCGGCTAAAGCGCGTAATGTGACATCAATCGCCCTTCAATTATTGGAAGAGCGAGGGACGGTTTGGTTATTCGATTGTGGGGAAGCAACACAGCATCAAATTTTAAAAACGGCGGTCAAACCGCGAAAGGTTGAAAAAATCTTCATCACCCATTTACATGGTGACCACATCTTCGGACTCCCTGGATTTTTAAGCAGCAGATCTTTTCAGGGCGGAGTGGAGAAATTGACCGTATATGGTCCACAAGGCATAGATGCATTTATTAAGACGAGCTTACAGGTGAGTGGAACTCATTTAAAATATCCCTTGGAAATCATCGAAATAGAGGAAGGCACAGTGTTTGAGGACGAACAATTCACAGTGACGGCCATGTCGCTTGATCATGGCATTTACAGCATCGGTTACCGGATTGTGGAAAAAGATCGTCCGGGAAGCTTACTGGTTGACCGGCTGCGGTCCGAAGGTGTGAAGCCGGGGCCGCTTTTTAAAGCATTGAAAAATGGGCAAACAGTCTGTCTCGACGATGGCCGTGTCTTAAATGGGAAGGACTACCTCAGTGCTCCGCAAAAAGGCCGGATCATCACAATTCTTGGTGATACAAGAATGTGCAGCAATGCTCTCATTCTCGCGGAATCGGCGGATTACCTTGTTCATGAAGCTACTTTTTCGGCGGAAGAATCTGAATTGGCTTCAGCCTATTATCATTCGACCACCGTTCAGGCTGCAGAAACGGCTTTGAACGCGGGAGCCAAGCATCTAATCCTTACCCATATCAGCTCACGGTATACTCCGGAGGATGCTGAGAGGTTAAGAAAGGAAAGCGAAGCGATCTTTTCAAACACGATAATGGGTGAAGATCTAATGGCAATTAAAGTTCCTTTATATTCAGAGGAATCGGGCAGCTGAAATCAAAGCCGATGTTTGATATAATTAATCAATTGTTTCATTGGAGACTTAAAGGAGTGTAAATATGACTGATAATAGCGACCTACATACTAAAGCAATGGATTTTCTCTTAAAAACTAGCCGGACTTTTTTCATTCCAATCAGCTATCTTCCAAAGGGATTACAAGAGGCCATTGGAGCTGCATACCTTTGCATGCGAGCCATCGATGAAATCGAGGATCACCCAGGTCTTCCTGCAGATAATAAGGTTTCCCTGTTACAAGCTCTTAGTGAGATGCTTGATGCGGATTACAGGGAAGAAGATCTTCAATCGTTATTTGAACCATATAAGGATGATCTGCCCGAAGTGACCCTGCTTCTTTCGGATTGGATTGAATTTTGTCCTCCCGGTGCAAAAGCCAAAGTCTTGGAGTCGACAAAGGAAATGGCTGAAGGCATGGCAAAATGGGTTACTAAGGACTGGCAAATCCATAATAAAGAAGAGCTCGATGATTACACATATTATGTTGCAGGTTTAGTGGGAGTCATGCTGTCTGATATGTGGAACTGGTACGATGGAACCGAAACGGACCGTGAACTTGCCATTGCATTTGGCCGTGGTCTTCAAACGGTCAATATCCTGCGTAACCGTGAGGAAGATGCAGAACGCGGTGTAAACTTTTATCCGGATGGCTGGGGTTTCGACGAGATGCTTGCCCATACGGAACATAATCTTGCATTAGCCGATGCATACATTGGAGAGATTGAAACGAGAGAGATCATCCACTTCTGTAAAATACCCTTGGAATTGGCAAAAGCCACATTGAAAGCCCTAAAAGAAGGCAAAGAAAAAATCGATCGTACTACAGTTACCGAAATTGTCAGCCAGGTTGTCGAACACTAATTTTTCATAAAGCTGCTGTGAAACCATACCTTTCACAGCAGCTTTTTTCATTTTTTACATTCAGAACTCAAAAAATTCTAAAAAGTTAAAAAATATATTGGAATAATTGGGACTAAACGATTATAATTTAGGAAATAAAAGCGAAAAAGTTGACGTCGCTAGAAAAAACCTAATCTTAAATAAGAAAAAAGCGGGGGGAAAATATGAAAAAGAAATTATATTCAACTGCAGCTATGACATTGGTCGCAGGGTTATTATTGGCTGGGTGTGGAAATGACAAGGAAAAAGATGCGGCAAAGGATGACAGCAAAAAGGATACCTTCAACATTGGGGTAACACAAATCGTTCAGCATGATTCGCTGGATCAGGCTTATGAAGGATTCCAGGCGGCATTGAAGGACAGTGACATCAATGCCAAATATGATCTTCAAATTGCACAGGGTGACCAAAATAACAGTCAAACGATCGCCAATAACTTTGTTGGGGATAAAGTGGATTTAATCTTTGCCAATTCTACTCCTAGTGCTCTTAGCGCTTTGAATGCGACAAAGGATATACCAATCGTTTTTACATCGGTTACCGATCCTGTAGCGGCGGAGCTCGTTACATCTTTGGATAAGCCAGGCGGAAATGTGACGGGTACGACGGATTCCCATCCTGAAGCCATTGCCAAATCAATGAAATTCCTAGCTGAAGAACTTGGCGCCAAGACAATTGGGACCGTTTATAATACAGGGGAGCAAAATTCCGTCGTCCAAATAAAAAATGTGAAAGCGGAAGCGAAAAAAGCGGGATTGAAAGTCGTGGAAGCATCCGTCTCCACTTCAGCCGAGGTTAAACAGGCAACGGAATCATTAATCGGAAAAGCCGATGCTTTCTATATCATTACTGATAATACCGTTGTCTCCGCACTGGAATCGGTCATTTCGGTGGCAAATGATAAAGATATTCCATTGTTTGTTGGTGAGCTTGATTCCGTGAATGCTGGTGGTTTTGCAGCCTATGGCTTCAGTTACTATGATATTGGTTATGAAGCGGGGCAAAAAGCGGTTGAAATCCTGAAGGATGGCAAAAAGCCTGGAGATATCCCGGTTCAATATCCACAAAAACTGAAATTGGTCATCAATGAAAAAGCAGCAAAAGATATGGGTGTTGAAATAAAAGAAGAATGGAAAGCAGATGCTGAGTTTGTAAAATAAACTCTGCTTTTGTTCGGGGAAGGAAGAAAAAAATGTTCTCAGCCTTATTCAACTCTTTTGAGTCGGGAATGATTTATGCGATCATGGCACTTGGTGTCTATTTAACATTCAGGATTCTCGACTTCCCGGATATGACAGTGGAAGGCAGTTTTGTGACAGGGGCGTCTGTTGCTGCCATTATGATCGTTAACGGTTTCTCGCCGATCGTTGCCACGTTAAGTGCAATGGTGGCTGGGTTCATCGCTGGGACGATAACGGGGTTCCTGCATACGAAAGGGAAAATCAATCCTCTTTTGGCAGGTATCTTAATGATGATCGCGCTCTACTCAATCAATTTGAGGATCATGGGTGCATCCAACATTCCGTTGCTTTCTCAAACAACCATTATCACGAATATCCAGGATGCCTGGGCTGCCACCGGGCTGGACAATTTGTTGAATGGTCTTTTATCATTCGTGGGTCTCGGTGACAGCCTTCCAAAAACGTGGGCAATATTAATCGTTATGCTGATTGTGGCTGTAGTCATCCAAGCTGGAATGTCAGCTTTTTTAAAAACGGAAATTGGTCTTGCTTTACGGGCGACTGGTGATAATGAAGCTATGGTCAAGAGTTTTTCCGCCCATACCGGCAACATGAAGATCCTGGGACTTGCAATCGGAAATGCACTAGTGGCTTTCTCGGGATCCTTGGTTGCCCAATATAACGGTTTTAGTGATATAGGCATGGGGATTGGAATCATCGTAATCGGATTGGCATCCGTCATTATCGGTGAGGCTTTATTTGGTGCAAAAACGATTGCTCGTGCGACGCTTGCGGTTATTGGAGGGGCGATCATTTACCGAATCGTCGTAACTTTGGCGCTTCGCGTAGAATTTCTTGAAACAGGTGATGTTAAATTAATTACGGCACTTATTGTGGTCGGGGCACTTGTCATTCCTAAAATTTCCGATAAACAAAAGGAAAAAGGCCGGAAGAAAAGGCGGCTTAAAGAAATACAGATGCGTCATGATGGGACTTTATCGAAAGGGGGGGAAGAATATGCTTCGATTAAATCAGATTTATAAGGTCTTCAATGAGGGAACACCAGATGAAAAGCTAGCCCTTGGAAATCTGGAACTGCAGATGACAAAAGGTGAATTCGTAACAGTCATCGGAAGTAATGGAGCAGGTAAATCGACGTTGATGAATATGATTTCCGGTAAGATTCTCCCTGATGCCGGTGAAGTCATCATTGATGGTGAAAACGTATCGGCAATTGAAGAACATGCCCGTGCTAAAATGATTGGCCGCGTTTTTCAGGATCCCATGCTAGGTACGGCACCACATATGACGATTGAAGAAAATATGGCGATTGCCTATGGCAGAACCAATAGAAGAGGGTTAGGCTTTGGGGTGACAAAAAAACGGAAAGAACTTTTTAAAGAATGTTTGGGTACCCTTCATTTAGGCTTGGAAAACCGGATGACTGCAAAAGTGGGATTATTATCAGGAGGGGAGCGCCAGGCACTATCATTGCTGATGGCGACCTTCACCGACCCTAAAATCCTGCTTCTTGATGAACATACAGCAGCACTTGATCCTTCACGGGCAGAGCTCGTTACAAATCTGACGAAGGAAATCGTCGAAAAGAACCAGTTAACGACTTTGATGGTGACTCATAATATGCAGCAGGCAATCGATCTTGGAAATTCCTTGATCATGATGGATAAGGGACAGATCATTTTTGAAGCTAGAGGCGCTGAAAAGCAGAAGCTAACCGTTGAAAAGCTGCTTAACGAATTCCAGCGCATCAAAGGCGAAAAAATGCTCAATGACCGTTCAGTGTTGATTTAAGATGATGAAAAGGCCCGACCCAGTGAGATTAATCTTGGGTCAGGGCCTTTTTATTTTGGGGTAATTAATCAGGTCAGTTTCTATTACTGAAGAAATGCTTGGCATAAGAAAAATGGCTATCGTGGGGTGATCTTGAACGATCTTGAATGTTAATCGCTGTCGGCTGTGCTCCATGATGAACTATCGTTCTTTTTGTTTCCAAAAATCATTTTTATGAATGGCCTTTTCTTCGTCTTTTTAGTGGCAGCAGCTTCTTCAGCCGCGAGGAAATAATCAAATGGCTGACCTATTGGTGTTTCTAACGCTTCGATACGGGCTTCGAGCTTCTTAACGAGTTTGTGCATTTCTTCCATTTCACTTCTGTGCTGTAAAATCTGATAGGATACAACATCGTCCGCTTTTGTTTTCAGTCCATTTTCAAGCCTGATGACCCGTTCAAGCAGTTGATCATGTTCTTTATTCGGTTCGGAGTGTTTTTGGATGGTTGCTTTTCTAATCTTTTTCTCTGAGATGCTGACCTTTTGGAGAATGATGCCCTCGTTCAGCTGATCTTGGATTTTTCTCAATAATGCAATGTCTTCATCCGAAAACTGGTAGTGGCCAAGTTGATTCCGTTCTACTTCCATGTTCAATTGGGTGACCCAGCGTTGAATCGTACTATGGGAAACATTCAGTAACCGGGCAACTGCACTTGTATTCATCGAGATTCCCCCTTTTGGTTGTTGAATTCGAGAAGTATGAGGGAATTCCTTTACAGATGACAAAACATGTATTCATTCGGCAAAGAAAGTGGAATTCTTACGTAATTTGCAAAAAGCGGCTCCAAGGTGGAATTACCCTTGGAGCCGCTTTTTGCAAATGGTGAGCGTTGTTAGGAACTTTAAGAAGCATTTGTGATGATGTGCCTGATGGTCAATCAAGCTAAAAAGGGAAAAGTGATCCAGATGTCGAATTACCCTTAAAACATGGAAAAAGGAGGACTAGTATGAACAGGATCAACATTATAACTTTAGGTGTCAGGGATATTACTGAATCATTAAGGTTTTACCGGGACGGGTTGGGATTCCATACATCGATTAAAGAGGACGAACCCGCAATCGTTTTTTTTAATAATGCCGGAACGAAACTTGCTTTGTATCCTTTAGAGGAGCTAGCAAAAGACATCAATCAGAAAGAACCGCCTAAGAAAAATGGTTTCCCGGGTCTTACGCTCGCTTATAATGCTAAATCAATTGAAGAAGTGGATGATGTGATCAACAAGGCTGAAAAGGCTGGGGGAACAATCGAGAAATCTCCTCAGGATGTTTTTTGGGGAGGATACAGCGGATATTTTTCAGACCCCGATGGTTACTATTGGGAGGTTGCGTATTCAAAGGATTGGAGTTTTGATGAAAATGATATGCTGATTATAAAGTAACGCTCACACCGGAAGGATTACCCCTTAGAAAAAGTCCGGATCATAAAAAGGGCTGTTGCTTGGCCACGGCCGTACGGGAGTGGCCAAGCAACAGCATGCGCTCTTACTGTGAAACTACATAT
Organism: Peribacillus simplex NBRC 15720 = DSM 1321; assembly: GCF_002243645.1. NCBI lineage: Bacteria > Bacillati > Bacillota > Bacilli > Caryophanales > Bacillaceae > Peribacillus > Peribacillus simplex. Next base: position 4,570,555 of record NZ_CP017704.1, read on the forward strand.
TTGGCTAGTTCTTTACTTATTTGATCTCCCATTCGCTTCGATTGCTCCGTCGCTTCTTGTACACAGGCAATGAATGCTTCTTCCACTTGATGTGCTTGAAGTGCTTTCAGACCTGCTTCAGTCGTTCCGCCTGGTGAAGTTACTTCTTTTCTTAGTACGGCAGGCGTTTTAGGTGATTTCTGTAACATATCGGCCGCACCCATCAGTGTCTGGAGAATCAATTGCTTAGCGGTTTCGGAATCGAGACCTATTTTTTCTGCTGATTTTTCCAATGCCTCGACCAAGTAATAAATATAAGCCGGACCGCTGCCTGATAAGCCTGTTACCGCATCTAGCTGGGTTTCGTCGACGACTGCCACCGTACCTACCGTTTCGAAAAGGGTAATCGCCGTTTGTAATTGCGATTCTTTCGTATGACAGTTAGCCGCAAGGGCCGTTGCTGATTTTCCTACCGCTGCCGATGTATTAGGCATGGCACGGACGATCGAGAACCGCTTATTGGCGATTCCTTCCAAGCTTGTTGTATGAACCCCGGCAACAACGGAAATGAACAGCATTTCTTCACGAATGTATTCTTTTATTGATTGCATCGTTTCTAAAATATCTTTCGGTTTCACCGCCAGTACGACAAGGTTTGCATCCTGTACTAATAGCTGCAGCGATCTTGTAGCAGTTACACCATATTGGTTCTTTAAATAATCGAACCGATCATCATTTGATTTATTTGTTACAAAAATATTTGCTGGTTCAATTACCTGTTGGGTCACCAGCCCCGAAATAATTGCTTCTGCCATCGATCCAGCTCCGATAAACGCGATTTTTTTCATATTTTCCGCTCCTTTTTCTTTTAAATTTCGGCCTTTTTTGAAAAACAAAAAGACCCCTCATCCAATAAAGGACGAAAGGTCTGCTTCCGTGGTACCACCTTTGTTCAACTTTTCCATTATAAATAACAGAATAGCTGCACTTGATTCCTCTAACGCGGGAATTACGTCAGGTTTTCCTGAAGGCTCATAAGGTAGGTTCAATAATGAGGGGGCGATGAAGCCTTTCAGCACATTCCGAGCTTCACTCTCTTTACGCCATCAATAATTTACTTGGCCTTAATCAAAGCCACGCCGTCTTTAATTACTTGTGATTATGAAGGATATATCAGTACTCTGTCAATGATAATATATGCATGGACGATAAAAAGTAGACATGAATTATGTGAAAATAATGACAGTAATTAAAAATACATGTAAAATGGTAATTATACATGATAAGTATAATTAGAATCCTGTTTAGCGTATAAAAAGATTTATATAAATATAATTTTCTAAGGTGGAAAAGATTATGGCGAATTGGAATGGAGATATTGCAAAAATTGCCTTGCCCACACCGTTTGCAGTGGGTGATGTGAATGTTTATGTAGTTAAAGGGGATGCTCTAACGTTAATCGATACTGGAGTGAAAACAAAACGATCAAAGGAAGCCTTGACTAACGGACTTGGGGATTTGGGTCTGAAACTGACTGATATCGAACAAATCATTTTAACCCACCATCATCCTGATCATGCTGGTGCACTCGATTTCTTTGAAAAGGAAATCCCGGTTTATGGACACAAAAACAATCAGCGCTGGCTGACTATCAGTGATGATTTCCTTGAAACCCATAATCGTTTTTTCCTTGATTATGCCAAAAAGTTCGGAGTGGCAGAAGAGCTGAAAAATAAACTGATCCATAACCGCGACGAAATCAGTTTCCTTAGTGAACGGAAGCTGCATGGATATTTGGCTGAGGGGGATGAGCTCCCTGGTCTTCCAGGCTGGAAAGTGATCGAGACTCCAGGCCATGCGCAAAGCCATTTATCTTTTTACCGGGAAAGTGACGGGGTCATGATCGCTGGCGATCACTTGCTTGCAAAGATTTCACCTAATCCATTAATGGAACCACCTTTACTTCCCGGAGGCATGAGACCTCGTCCATTACTGCAATATAATGCATCACTTCAGAAATTATTAGATTTTTCCATATCCACTGTTTATTCCGGACATGGATCTGAAGTGGAAGGAGATGCGGTTGCCGACTTGATTCAATATAGATTCGAGCGTCAGCATAACCGTGCCATGCAGGTGAAAAGCATGCTTCAAGATAAGCCTTTATCGGCCTTTGAAGTGTGTCAGCAGTTGTTTCCGAAAGTATACCTTCAGGAAGTGGGCCTGACACTTTCTGAAACGGTCGGTCAGCTGGACTATTTAGAAGACTTGGGTGAAGTCCAAACAGAAATCCAATCAGGGGTCATTCTGTATTCAATCGCTTAATGTTCGCAAGGAGGCCACTTTTTTGAATAAGTTGCAAGGCAAAGTTATTGTTATTACGGGTGCTTCCGGAGGGATTGGCAAGGAAGTTGCCATTCAAAGTGCAAAGCAGGGAGGCCGTCTCGTCCTCTTGGCCAGAAGCATGGATAAATTATTGCTGCTAAAGAATGAACTGATCACCCAATATGGGATTGATGCATATGCCTATAAGCTTGACGTTGCAGACACTGATCAGGTGACAAATGTATTTAATGACATCCATGCGCAAATAGGTGAAGTGGATGTGTTGGTTAACAATGCTGGTTTCGGCACGTTTAAAGAAGCGCAGGATACGGAATTGAATGAAACGAAAGCAATGTTTGCTGTCAACGTCATTGGATTAATGGCCTGCACAAAACTGGTTCTTCCGTATATGAAGCAGAGAAAATCGGGGCATATCATCAATATCGCTTCACAGGCCGGTAAAATCGCCACTCCTAAATCAACATTGTACTCTTCGACCAAGTTCGCAGTTCTTGGATATTCAAACGCACTTCGGCTCGAGCTGATGGAAGATCGTGTTTTTGTGACCACCGTCAATCCTGGCCCCATAGAAACGAATTTCTTTAACATTGCGGATGAATCAGGTACATACTTAAAGAACGTTGAAAAATTCATGCTTAAGCCTGGAGATGTCGCTACTAAAATCGTAGCGGCGATGCTGACCAATAAGAGGGAAATCAATCTCCCTGGCTGGATGAATTTAGCTGGGAAATGGTATAACATGTTCCCAAAGATCACCGAAACATTAGGGAAAAAAGCATTTTTTAAAAAGTAGGCTAGTTCAAAAAGGCGAAAGATGGTCTAATAATAGGCAAAGGGGAATGTCGATGACATTCCCCTTTTTTATGAAATAACGGAAGTTTTATTCTGAATAAATTGGTAACTATTTCATGGGGAATCCGTCTATTTCTTAGGAGGGATTTTCATGAAGATGATTGTAAAGCTTTTTATATATATTATTGTTGCCTTTATTCTGGTTAGCTGTCAATCCTCTGATTGGAACATGCATGAAGCCATAGATAAGGGGGAAGAAGGTTTCATTACGGATCTTGACGATAAAAGGATTTTGATTAAAGGGACGTACTATAAGGTGACCAATGATACATATATTCAAGATCAACATGGTAATGACCTCGATTTCTCTGACCTGGAGATCGGGATGAAAGTGAAACCATGGCATCGGGGTGGGGTGAAGAAATCATTTCCTGGGAAAGCGGAGGCGGAATTGATTCTTGTTTTGACGGATGAAAAAAGCTTAGCCGAACAAAGGGCGGTCACTGCTGCCCTCGATCATGTCAGCAAAGCGGAAAGTCAGCGATTCATGGTTCTTGATGTCGTCCATTTGCCCTCAGAGCATGTTTATAATATCGAAATGATGAATCGTTCCAACTTAGATTCATCATTCATCGTGACTGTAGAGGATTTAACGGATGAAATATTATATATAAAATAAATCAAAAAAACCGGACTGAATCGAATTCAGTCCGGTTTTTTTATGGGATTTCGCTCGCAGGGATGAGCTCATGTCCTGGATTTTATAAAGTTTTCGCACCTAAATATTTTGGTTTCCAATAAGAATTATCCATATCCGTGATGGTTATTCCTTTTGAAGACGTAGCACTAATGAATTGACCATTTCCGATATAGATCCCAACATGGGATACTCCTGTTCTTCCAGAAGAAGTATCAAAGAATACAAGATCACCTTTAGCTGGTGAAGATACTTTTAAACCCGTATTGGAATAGAGCAAGGATGTTGTACGCGGTAAGGTAATTCCTTGTGATTTCTGGAATACGTAATAGACGAAGCCTGAGCAGTCGAATCCAGTTGGTGTTGTTCCGCCCCATTTGTAGGGTTTGCCTATTAAGGTTTTTGCATAGCTGATCAAGCTTGTATTATTGACCTTATAAACACCAAGCGCATTAAATGTGCCACGGCCGGCAATTCCATCGGCAGTTAACCCTTTGGCTTTTTGGAATTTTTTTACTGCGGATACAGAATAGGTACCATAATATGTAGTCAGTGAACCTGAATATGTGAAATAACCTTTGGTTTTTAAAAGTTGTTGTAGTTGTTTGACATCACTATGTGTCATTCCGGGTCTGAGGGTTTGGTCTCCAATATTGGCAAAGGCTTGCAGTGGGGTTAGCATCATGGCAGATGCAACAGCAGCTGAAGCGATCCATTTCTTCATAATTTTCATTTCCTCTCTATCTATCTCTCTATTATTCTTAACAATATTATCCTACAATACCATTATGACAATTAGACATAATTTTGGTTACAGTTTCATTACAAAAAATGAGCATTAAGACTAAAGTTTAAATAGACGAAAGCCTGTTGAATAGGGTGAAAAAAATTAAAAAAACTAAGTATAAGGATCTATTGAAAATTATTCAAGCTACCAATTGATTCTTTTTTAAAAAACTATTTGGATTTATAGTATAAATTTGGTATATTATCCATTTTTAGTATTTATTATATTTTTCAAGGAAATTACAATAAAAAGTAGAAATTTGTATGAAAACTTCCATTGAATAAGAACGTATATTCGGTTAAAGTTGTGAATATAATAAAAGCGAACGTATATTCTTGTTAGGGTGAAGAAATGATGGATTATGGGACGATGCCGAAACAATCAATTATGTGTATCGATATGAAAAGTTTTTATGCAAGCTGTTCAGCGGTCATGCTTGGTCTGGACCCGCTTGATTGTTATCTGGCGGTGGTTGGTGATTTGAAGAGAACAGGGAGCATTGTGCTTGCGGCTTCTCCAAAGATGAAGAAGGAATTTGGCATCAAGACAGGTTCGCGGATGTTTGAGATCCCGAATGATCCAAGGATTGTGGTCGTTGAACCTAAAATGGCGACCTATTTAAGGGTCTCGACGGAAATCACCCGCTTGTTCAACCGTTATGTGCCCAAAGAAGCGATTCACGTATATAGTGTGGACGAAAGTTTTGTGAAAGTCGATGGTGCCGCTTCTTTATGGGGAGATGCCCGGATGATAGCTGAAAAGATAAAAGATGAAATCGAACGGGAATTACAGCTCCCCTGTGCCATTGGAATTGGACCGAACATGCTTATGGCAAAACTTTGCCTTGATTTGGAAGCCAAACATAAAGGGATTGCAGAATGGAAGTATGAGGATGTGCCAAGCAAACTTTGGCCGATTTCCCCGCTTCGTGAAATGTGGGGGATCGGCAGGCGCGTAGAAAAAACCCTTCATGGAATGGGAATATTTACCGTTGGGCAGCTTGCCAATTATGATCTTGAATTACTTGAAGCGAAGTTTGGAATTATGGGCAATCAGCTTTACCACCATGCGTGGGGAATAGATTTATCTGATATGGGGGCAGCGATCATCGAAGGGCAGGTCAGCTTCGGCAAAAGTCAAATCCTGCTGCGGGATTATAAGGAGGAGCAGGAGGTAAAGCAGGTCATGCTGGAAATTTGCGAAGAAGTTGGAAGAAGGGCACGCACCCATCGCAAGGCAGGAAGGACGGTGAGCCTAAGCATTGGCTACAGCAAGGATGAGTTTGGCGGAGGTTTCCATCGTTCACGTTCGATTAGCGAACCGACCAACATTACGATGGAGTTATATAAAGTGTGCCTGGAGCTTTTTCATGAGAACTATAAGCAAAAAACGGTTCGGAGCATAGAGGTAAGACTCTCGAATATTGTGGATGATAACGAAATGCAGCTGACTTTATTTGATGCTTCGCGCTGGAAGAAGCGGGAATTGAGTTACACGGTTGATCGAATCCGCCATAAATATGGAGCCAAATCGCTATTGCGTGCAGTTTCGTATACGGAAGCGGGGACAGCCGTTTACCGAAGCAGGCTGCTTGGTGGGCATAAGGCGTAAGAGTGACTTTGAAGGGAGGGAAAAGAATGATTCGTGATCGCGGCCGTATCAAATGGACATCGATGATGTTGCCGGAGCATGTGAAGATGCTTCGGGATTGGGTGGTGGAAGATGGCTATGAAACGAAGCGCATCCTGGATGAGCAGCAACTGGAAGAAATGAATGCGGTAATGGGGGAAGCGATGGAGGAAAGAAAGGATGTCACGATTGCTCATTATGAAGGAAACCGGTATCAGCTGTTAATCGGCAGGATCCATTATTATAATGAGCTTAGCCACAAGCTTCACATCGTTGATCGGTTTGATCGGGCTCACTATATCAGGCTTTCCGATATAGCGGATGTAAGGATAATGGAATGATGAGCGGAAGGGCTGTTCCCAAGGGACAGCCTTTCATTTTCGAAACGACATCGTGATGAAAGGAATCACGTGACATAAGAGAATCAGCATTTGTTAGCACGGTCAATGAAGAATGTGATTTTCGTATGGGTGATCTTGCAAAAGGAAGCAGTTTCTTTAACAGAAGCGTTTTTATCGTTTATAATGGGGGAATGCAAAGACATCGGGAGGTGTGCAATCATGTATATTGAATGGACGGAAACAGCGGCTGAGAAAATAGCCCATAAGGTACAGGGACAAGAAGGATATTTACAGTTGAAATATGATACTGATGGCTGTGGCTGCGTGGTAAGTGGTGTGACGGCGCTATGGTGGGTCAACGAACCTGAAGAAGGTACCGAAAAAGTGGAAACAAACGGAATTTCTCTATATGTGGAGAAATCAAAAATGATTTTTCTTGATGAAGTCATGAAAATAGACTTTGTTCCGGAAGCGAACAGCTTTCAATTAAAAAGTCCGAATCAAATCTTAAATCCGAGGATGAGCTATTTTAATAAAATCTAAATGAAGCAAAGAGGGAATCTTGAATACCCTCTCTCTTCTTCTCAGACAAGTTTTAGAAACTGATCGATTTGATCTTCATATTCTTTTGGATTTTCATTATAAGATTGAGCGTGGGCCCCTTTTTTAGCGATGTACAGCTGCTTTGGGCCCTCTTTTGCTGCATATAATTCCGCTGTCATGGAAGCGGGAATGAAACTGTCATTTTCACTATGGATGAAGAGCACGGGGTTTCGGATATTTTTCATATAATCGATTGGGGACACTTCATTGGTCCAATATCCATCACGGAGTTTGATGAACGTACGCCCAAGCGGAAACACGGTCCAAGAGGGAAGTGGGACTACATGCTTAAGCTGGTGTTTGATCTGATCCTCGAAATTTGAAAATGGACAGTCGGCAATGTAAAAGTCAGCACCATCTTCAAGCATTCCGGCATATAAAAGCAGGGTTACGGCCCCCATGGATTCTCCATGAATGCCAATATGAAGGTCGGGACCTTTACGTCTTTTCAATTCATCGATTACGGCTTTCAGGTCGAATTTTTCATAATGTCCATAACTGCTCGTCTTGCCACCGGAATCCCCATGCCGGCGGTGGTCATAAATGATTGCATTGAAGCCCCGCTTAAGAAAAATATTCATGTACTTAATCGAATTGACTTTATTCTCCGTCACACCATGAGAAATGACCACCCACTTATTGGTATCATGCGGTTCGATAAACAAGCATTTCAAGGAATATCCGGATGGAGACGATACCCAAATTTCCGTTTTAGGCAAATTATCAAAATCCTCCGTGATCAGGCGTTTAGCCATAATTTCACGATTCTGGATAAAATCATCTTCCTTCTTTTTCATGTACATGATCCGATTGGAAAAATAAATGCCGACGCCGATGATATACGATAGGATTCCAGCCAGTGTAAACCACCATTTCTTCATGAAAGGTCCTCCTCAGTGATTTTCTTTATTTTACCATGAGGGAAATGGGAAAACACTGTTTGAAAACCATGACGAGGAAAACGGCAGTCGTGATATAATAATTTCATAAATGGCCAGGGGGGGTTAAGGATGAAAAAGAAACAGCAGCGAAATCAAAATCAAAGCAAAAGCCAAGATAAAGATTCATCTTCATTGAAACTTGGTGATATGATCAATCAAGATATCATGTCCCAGCTTCGTCAAAAGCAAAAGGAACTTAATGAGGCTGAACAAGAAAAAAGGGCAGCGGAAGAAGAAAAAAAACGCGAAGAAAGAAAGCGGCGGGAGAAGAATAAATCATTCGAAGAACTATTGGGTGAAAGCAATCTGAACTGGAAGAACTATAAATGAAGAGCAGGGAGCAGTTTAAGTTTTAAGAGGGCTGGCTCCCTTTTTCTGTTCAGGACTTGCTGATATCCCTTTATTTTATAAAGTATAACGATTATATTAAAGATAAGTTCGATATGCTTTCATATCGGATGGACTACTATTAGCTGGTGATATGATGCAAAGTAAAATAGAAAAAGTACTGGAAGACCAATTATGTTTCCTGCTTTATGCAAGTTCAAGGGAAATGACGAAGAAATATAAACCGCTGCTTGATAAACTCGAAGTGACATATCCTCAATATCTTGTTCTTCTTCTATTATGGGAACAGGATACACTTACAGTAAAAAAACTAGGGGAGCTCCTTGCCCTCGACTCAGGAACGCTTACCCCCATGTTGAAACGAATGGAGCAGAATGGCTTGATTGTCCGTGAACGTTCGACTGAAGATGAACGGTCTGTCATGATTAAGTTGACGGAAAAGGGAATTGGATTACAGGAAGAGGCCTGTTTCATTCCCGATCGCATTTCAGCTATGTCGGGTGAGGATAAGAAGGTGGTTGAGGATTTAAAGGCTTCACTGATCCAACTATTGAAAACATTACAGGAATTTTAGCAAAGAGACGCTTGGGAAACCCAAGCGTCTGAGTTTACGACAGGAGGTTCGGATTGGTCTCACCCCGAACCATGATTTTAAAAGAAGACTTGTTTATCCTTTATGTTTTTTATTTTATATAGAAGAAACTCTCACTAGATTGAAGAAATTGGGAACTCTCCTGACTGGCTAGCCGAGACCCCACAGACGCTTGCGGCGAGGAGGCTTGGCAGACAGTCGTCGGAAAGGGAGCGAATTTCTAAAATCAACTGGAACGTTTTTTAAATAAAAAACTGCAGACTAAACTCGCTTTTCTTCGAGTTTGTCTGCAGTCTGAGACGCTTGGTAACCCCAAGCGTCTTTTTGTCGGATATTCACGAAGAAGATCCGTTAATCTACATCTATTTCAAAGGCGACATCCACATTGCCATTAATTGCTTTTGAATAAGGACACATTTGATGTGCTTTATGAACAAGGGTTTCGAATGTCTCCTTGTCGACCCCGGATCCCTTCACGGCCAAAGTTACAGCCAAGCTGTACTGATGCATCTCACCCATCAATAGGCTGACGCTTGCGGTGACTTTGGAATCGAAAGAAACGCGTTCAATTTTACCAACTGATTGCAAAGCACTATCAAAACATGCAGCATATCCAGCTGCAAAAAGCTGTTCCGGATTAGATGCTTCAGGCATCTGTTTAGCCCTTGGTGTTCCAGGCATTGCAATATCAACCGTGAAGTTGCCATCAGCTGAAATTGCCGTTCCTTCTCTTCCGCCATCAACTGTTACAGACGTTGTAAATAATGTTTTTGTCATAATTTTTTCTCCCTTATCTTCTTATTTTTAATTGTGCACAACTGAATTGTACAACACTAATTTTAAATTGTCCAATGAAAAAGTTGAAAAAACATTTGTATGAAGTAATCGATCAAAATTGGTTTGGAGAGGGATTGGAATGATAGGAAACTTGAAAGCGGTACAGAAGCAGCATGGCGAAAAAATGGAACGGAAAAAGGCTGCCTATCACGTTGGTTAAACGGAGATAGTGCAGCCTAAATGTCATCCTGACATTCATTTGAAACATATAGTTTAGTTCTATTCTTTTTAATCCCGGTGACTTTCATATTTGTTTGCTTTGGTCAACTGCTTCAAGATATCCAACTCAGTTTTGGACAGTGAAGGGTTGTTAGCGGCCTGGCAGTTCTCACGGAGCTGCTGTATTGAGCTTGCTCCTGGTACAACGGTAGCGACGCTTTGATGGGACAATACATATTGAAGTGCCGTTTCATTCAACTTCCTATCAGAAAGTTTGTCCTTTATGTGCGGAAGCAAATCTTTAAGTTCGTGATAGCTATAATCAAGGTATCCATCCTCATTTGCCTTTTCAAGCATTTTTTCACTGAGCAGCCCTTTGGCAAGGGGGCCACGGGCAATGATGCTGATCTGTTTGTTGGCCAAAAGGGATATCCACTCTTCTGGGCGGCGGTCAAGTAGATTAAACTGCATCATCACGGAATCAAGCTCAGACTTTTCAGTGAATTCCTTGATTACATTCGGACGAATCGAGGAAATTCCATAATATCGGATATAGCCTTCTTTTTTCAAATCTTCAAATGCTTCTACCGTTTCTCCGATATTGTCTGAAATGGTGCCGCCATGTAACTGATAAAGATCAATATAATCAGTCCCCAATCGCTTTAAGCTATCTTTTACTGCCGTTTTAATATAAGCGCCAGATGGATCCCAGCTCCAGGCATCTTTATTCTCATTCCAGCGGTTTCCGACCTTGGTGGCTATGTATACCTTATCGCGGACCGATTTTAAATTCTTTCCGACGATTTCTTCATTCATACCGAAATCATATAAGTCAGCAGTATCAAAGTAATTGATTCCTTCATCTAAAGCGGCCTGTATGATTTCGGATGCCTGATTTTCAACAGTCCCCAATGACATGCATCCGAGCCCAATTTCAGAAACTAGCAAGTCTGAATTTCCTAGTTTTCGTTTTTTCATGTTATCCACTCCCTTTACATTCATTGTAAAGGAGAAATCCATTTCACTCAAAGAATTCACTTGATCCGTTTTAGAGGAGTGGACGGCACCTGATCGTGTATGTCGGCAATCCAATCATTGATATAGACATATTGACTTTGTAATTGTTTTAGTTTTTGAAGGATTTCCCAACTCTTTCCGGATAAAGTAACGCTTTTTTCCAATACGTAAACTTTCATTAAATCGCCCTCCATCTCTATTATGGTAAAATGTATGAGGAATCATGCAGCAATTAGAACAGAGGAGTGGTCAGGATGAAAAAATTTGAAGAAAAAACGCTGTCTTCGGAAAAAATCTTCACAGGAAAGGTAATCAGCCTGCAAGTGGATGATGTAGAGCTTCCTGATGGGAAAACGGGTAAACGTGAAATAATCAAACATCCGGGAGCGGTTGCCATCATAGCTCTCACGGCAGAAAATAAAATCATCATGGTTGAACAGTACCGTAAAGCGCTGGAGAGAAGCTTGGTGGAAATTCCTGCAGGAAAGCTGGAAAAAGGCGAAGAACCGGTTTTGTCGGCTGAACGGGAGCTGGAAGAGGAGACAGGTTATGAATGTGAAAAAATGGAGCACATCATATCCTTCTATACATCCCCAGGTTTCGCCGATGAATTGGTCCATCTGTATGTGGCCCACAATTTGAAAAAGAAAGAAAATGCGGCTCCACTGGATGAAGATGAATTTGTCGAGATGCTTGAACTCACGTTGGAGGAAGCTCAAGCTTACATGGATGAAGGGAAGATCCAGGATGCCAAAACGGCATATGCAGTTCAGTATCTGCAGTTGAAAAAGGCGATGACATCATAAATGAAAGAGTTTTACGCTGACCTGCATATCCATATAGGCAGAACGAGAAGCGGAAGGGCCGTTAAAATAACAGGTGCTAAAACGTTAACCTTCAGCAAAGTGCTGCAAGTGGCAAGTGAAAGGAAGGGTCTTGATCTGATCGGGATAATCGATTGCCATTCTCCTGAAATTATCGAAGAGATCGAAGCGGGGATTCTGGTTGGCGAGATCACGGAAAAGATTGAAGGCGGACTTCAATACAAGAATACAACCATCATTCCAGGCTCGGAGATTGAAATTTATGATCAGAATTGTAATGGACCGATCCATGTCCTCGCCTATTTTCCCACTTTAAAAGCGATGAAGGAATTCTCCTCATGGATGAGCGGACATGTCAAAAATATCACCTTGAGCTCCCAAAGGATTTATTGTGATGGAAGAACGCTGCAAAAGATCGTGAAGTCACTGGGCGGCCTGTTTATCCCGGCACATGTTTTCACCCCATTTAAAAGCTTGTATGGAAAAGGGGTGCGATCCAGCCTGACAGAAGTATTCGATCCGAAGCTAATTGATGCCATCGAACTTGGTTTAAGTTCAGATACAGAAATGGTCAAGGATATCGAGGAGTTGGACTCCTATGTATTCGTGACAAATTCCGATGCGCATTCGCTTGGGAAAATCGCTCGTGAATATCAAAAAGTCCTGCTTGAAGAACCAAGTTTCAATGAGCTGGCAAAAGCCCTTAAAGAAAAAGGGAATCGTAAGGTGACCAGTAATTATGGATTGAACCCCTTATTGGGAAAGTATCATCAAACCGTATGTTCAGGGTGCTTACATCAGGTATTGAGGGATAGTGAACAATGTCCCGAATGTGGTAATAAATCCATTATTAAAGGGGTATCGTCCAGGATCGAAGAACTCTCCATTTCCGAGATGGAAGGAAGATATGGAAGGGAAAGGCCGCCATATATCCATCAAGTACCACTCGATTTCATTCCAGGACTCGGACCTAAATCCATGGAAAAACTGCTGGTGGCATTTGGAACAGAGATGAATATCCTTCATGAAGTTACGCTTGAACAGCTCATGGAAATCGTTCCTGAAAAATTGGCGGGCTACATCGATTCTGCCAGAAAAGGAACGCTTTCTTTTGAAGTGGGGGGCGGAGGAAAGTACGGAAAGGTCAAAAAGGAATTACTGAAAAAAAGCCCTGACAGATGAGGTCTGTCAGGGCTTTTTTAGTTTGATGTTTTTGCATAAATGGAGGTGTCCCGTACTTCCTTGCCGTCTGCACTAAGGCAGTCGTTACGCAAAATTCCTTCAAGGGTATACCCCAGCTTCTCGGGAATACTTTTGCTGGCAATATTATTAGGGTCACAGCGGATTTCGACTCGTTTTGCGCCATAATGGTAAAAGGCGAATTTAGTTAACTTTTCCACTGCCTCCGTTATGTAGCCTAGTTTACTATATCTCGTATCAATCCAATAGCCAATTTCGAATTTAGGGATATCCCAGTTAATTCGGTGCAAACCAGTGGAACCGATGAATTGATCGTCTTCTTTCCTATAAATATGGAGTCTAATATCCTCTTTTAAAATAAAGTCCGAAAAGGACTTAAGGACGTTCTGTTCAGAAGTTTCCAAAGAAACATCTTGATGGGCAAACGGCAGCCATTGTTTCAATTCAGGTTTAGGATGGACAATGGCTTCGTGAACGTCCAGGCCATCGCCAGGCTGACAAGGTCTTAGATATAATCGTGGGGTTTCAATTTTTTCGGGGAAATCCATTAATATAGCTTTCATATCCTGCCTCCATATCATTGATGTGGAAAATTATAACATAAAATGGGTTCAAGGTGTTCGGCTGATGGGTAAGTTTTCTTAGCATAAACGAGAGAGTGAAAACATAGATTCTAGTAAGCGGAGTTGGGAGGATGAAAGATGAAAAAAAAATCTGTCGTACAAAATGCCGTAATGAAACATATTAACGAACATTCCTCATTATATGTCTTTATCACTGTGCTTTTTTTGATGGGTGTCATTTTTGGGGCAATATTGGTGAATAGTTTGAGCTTTACCCAAAAGGAAGACTTGTTCTATTATTTATCGCAATTTTTCGGACAAGTATCCAAAGGTGAATTTGCATCTTCGCATGATATGTTCAGCCAAAGTATTATGCATAATATAAAATATATCGGGGTCATCTGGATTCTCGGAATATCGGTCATCGGTTTGCCTGTCATCCTGGTTTTGTTATTTATAAAAGGGATGGTTGTTGGATTCACAGTCGGCTTTTTAGTCAATCAAATGGGATGGAGCGGGTTCTTATTATCGTTTGTCGCTATTCTGCCCCAAAATATATTCATCGTCCCGATATTCATCGTAATAACCGTCCTTGCCGTCTCACTATCAATGAAAATGATCAGCCGGATTTTCCTTAAGCAGGTTCGTGAACCGCTGAAGCCGATAATTTCACGGTATATTTTCTCATTGGTTTTGTCGGGGTTATTTTTGATTACAGCTGCTGCATTTGAAGCGTACCTATCTCCTTCTTTAATGAAAAATGTCGTAAGTTTATTGGGTCATTGATGGAAATTTACCGTTCGCGGAAATTTTTTTATCATTAACAAGAAATCTATTTTGACAGTTTTCCCTCTTTTGATATAATGGATAGGATAGCGGCGCGGGAGGGAATATTAGGTATGGAAATAGAAAACAGAATTGATAGGATAAAAAAGCAGTTACACTCGTCCAGCTACAAATTAACGCCTCAGCGAGAAGCGACCGTCCGCGTTTTACTTGAGCATGAAGAGGATCATTTAAGCGCAGAAGACGTTTACCTCCTTGTCAAAGAAAAGTCGCCGGAAATAGGATTGGCAACAGTTTACCGTACGCTAGAGTTGCTGACTGAATTGAAGATAGTAGATAAAATTAACTTTGGAGACGGGGTTTCCCGTTATGATTTAAGACAAGAAGGAGCTGCGCATTTCCATCATCATCTTGTTTGTGTGGAATGTGGTGCGGTAGATGAGATCCAGGAAGACCTACTTGAAGACGTAGAAGACATTGTGGAACGCGACTGGAACTTCAAGATAAAAGACCATAGATTAACCTTTCATGGCATTTGTCATCGATGTCATGACAAAGAAGAAAATTAAGGTGAATGAAGTTGGGCCTTTTCCATTTAATGGAGAAGGTTTTCTGCATTTTAAAAGCCTATTTTCTCAAGTAAGAGCTGTTTTCGTTTTCTCCTTTCCGAAACACGTATAAAACTTGTCCGGTTGGGCATAGATTGATACAAAGGATCGAATGGGAGGGGAAAGATGATGAAAACATCATTATCGCTTTTTTTGCACACGGCTAAAGTGATGGTTCTCTTTGTTAGCTTCACTGTTCTTTTTTATATAGGAATGGTATGGTTAAATCAGGAATATCAAAGTTATCATCGTTATGATGAACCGAAAGGCATGGCTGTAAAAGTATCGAAGGCTGTTGATACCGGTGATGATGCATGGCTTGAACGCTTAATGTTGTTTTATTTAAACGGGGAGTAATGAATATGGAGAATCAAATTAGGGATTTCATTCATTTTTTAACCATTGAAAAAGGACTTGCCAAGAATACGCTCGTCTCGTATGAGCGTGACTTAAGATCATATTGGAGCTATCTGAAAGATGTTGAAACCATTGAAGAGTGGAATGATTCACGGCGGGGGAACATCCTGCATTTTCTAATGCATTTGAAGGATCAAGGGAAATCATCGAAGACGGTGGCGCGTCATATAGCCTCCATTCGGTCTTTTCATCAATTTCTTCTAAGGGAAAAAGTAACCGATCAGGATCCGTCCATACATATAGAAACGCCAAAACCGGAACGAAGCCTTCCAAAGGTATTAAGCATGGAAGAGGTTGAAGCACTATTGGAAGCACCGAAGAAAATGGATGAATTCGGTTTACGCGATAAGGCGATGCTAGAACTGATGTATGCGACGGGTATGCGTGTCAGTGAGTTGATATCCATGGATGTGAGTGATGTCCATGCATCGATGGGTTTTGTCCGTTGTGTAGGGAAAGGGAATAAAGAGAGGATCATTCCGATTGGACAAACTGCATTGGGTGCGATTCAACATTATATGGAAAGTTCCCGGGGGAAAATGGCTAGCCCCAAGCACAGGACAGATTCACTTTTTTTGAATCATCATGGAAACAGGCTGACAAGGCAGGGATTTTGGAAGATTCTAAAAGGACTTGTAAAATCGGCACAAATAGAAAAAGAAATAACACCGCATACACTAAGACATTCTTTCGCGACACATCTATTGATGAATGGGGCTGATTTACGTGCCGTCCAAGAAATGCTTGGTCATGCGGATATTTCGACAACTCAAATTTATACACATATTACGAACGTACGGATCAAGGATGTATATTCAAAATTCCATCCGCGAGCTTAAAAGAATAGTAGAATGATAGAGAGGTTGTGAATTTAACTGTGAGGCAGTTGAAGGAGCAGCCTTTTTTCCTGCTATAATGGCTGCTGATGATTCTTGCCAGTCTAATGGCACTTTGTTTCATTCCGAAATATATTATTTGTCTCCATCATGGTAATCGTTTACAATGTAGAGAGGTCAGACTTCTGACGTTCTCGCGATTTCATTTAAATGAAGAGTAACTGAGCAGAATAAGGGTATTATAGGGAGTATAAAAAGTGATTTACTATTTTAGGAGGAATGACTTATGAAAGGGAATTCAGCATTTAAACGAATATTTGTAATAGTTATGGATTCAGTTGGAATTGGCGAAGCACCTGATGCAGATTTATTCGGCGATAAAGGGGCGGATACACTCGGCCATATTGCAGAAAAAATGAATGGATTGAACATGCCGACTCTCGCAAAATTGGGTTTAGGCAATATCCGTGAAATCAAGGGAATTGATAAAGCTCAGCAACCTCTCGCATACTATACGAAAATGAAGGAAGCCTCTACAGGAAAAGATACGATGACTGGACATTGGGAAATCATGGGATTGAACATATCGACTCCATTCCGTGTATTTCCAGATGGTTTCCCTGAATTATTAGTCAATGAACTCGAGGCGAAGATGGGTCGGGGGATTATTGGGAACGTCCCGGCAAGCGGCACGGAAATCATTGAAAGGCTTGGCGAGGAACATATGAAAACGGGTGCGCTGATCGTATATACATCAGCTGATTCCGTATTACAGATTGCTGCACATGAAGATATCGTCCCGATAGACGAATTATACAAGATTTGTGAAATTGCCCGTGAAGTGACAATGGCTGATGAGTTCAAGGTTGGACGCGTGATTGCCAGACCGTTCACAGGTGAACCGGGCAACTTCAAAAGAACGCCAAACCGTCATGATTATGCATTGAAGCCTTTTAACCGGACAGTAATGGATGAGTTGAAAGATTCTGGATATGATGTGCTCGCAATCGGGAAGATCTCGGATATCTTTGATGGGGAAGGCGTCACTGAATCATTACGGACCGTATCCAATATGGATGGAATGGATAAATTAATCCAAACGGTAGAACAGGATTTCAAAGGGTTAAGTTTCCTTAATCTGGTCGACTTCGATGCTTTATACGGTCACCGCCGCGATCCCGAGGGATACGGTAAGGCATTGGAAGAATTCGATGCTAGGATGCCGGAAGTCCTTGATAAACTGAAAGAGGATGATTTATTGATCATCACTGCAGATCACGGGAATGATCCGGTCCATGAAGGAACCGATCACACACGTGAATATGTACCATTATTAGTCTATTCCAAACGATTTACAGAAGGTGCCGAACTCCCGATAAGAGATACATTTGCTGATATTGGGGCGACGGTCGCTGCTAATTTTGATGTGAAAATGCCTGCCTTCGGGAAAAATATATTGGGCGATCTAAATTTAGGGGAGATTAAATAGATGTTTAATAAAATAGAGACTGCTGCGTCATTTATAAAAAGTAAAATTGAAGGTTCTCCGGAGATAGGACTGATCCTTGGTTCCGGACTTGGAGTATTGGCGGATGAAATTGAAAATCCCATAACGATTCCATACCACGAAATTCCGGAATTCCCTGTATCGACTGTTGAAGGACATGCTGGACAGCTTGTCATTGGACATTTAAGTGGCAAAAAAGTTGTAGCCATGCAAGGACGTTTCCACTTTTATGAGGGTTACTCTATGGAGAAGGTCACTTTTCCTGTACGTGTAATGAAACTTCTTGGTGTTGAGCAGCTAATTGTAACGAATGCTGCCGGAAGCGTTAATGAAAGCTATGAACCAGGTGACTTGATGCTCATTACGGATCATATTAATTTAATGGGGGCAAACCCATTGATTGGTCCTAATGAAGAGCGTTTCGGCCCTAGATTCCCTGATATGTCGGAGGCTTATAATAAAGACCTTCGGGCGCAAGCAAAAAAAATAGCAGCTTCACTAGGATTGGATATTAAAGAAGGCGTCTATATCGGAAATACAGGACCGACCTATGAGACACCAGCAGAAGTGAAAATGGCAAGGATCCTTGGCGGGGATGCAGTTGGTATGTCGACAGTTCCGGAAGTTATCGTAGCAAGGCATAGTGATATGAAGGTGCTCGGAATCTCATGCCTTACCAATATGGCCGCAGGCATTCTGGATCAGCCTTTGTCGCATGAAGAGGTAATTGAAACGACAGAAAAAGTGAAAAGCAGTTTTCTGGAATTTGTTAAGAATATCGTTAAAGACATATAAAACGAACCAAAAAAAATACAAGTACACCTAAAGAGAAGCGGTGTCTTAAAAAAAGTGGGGATTCTAATATGAGAATGGTAGATTTAATCGAGAAAAAGCGTGATGGAAAGGCTCTTACTACAGAAGAAATACAGTTCATCATCAAAGGGTTTACCGATGGATCGATTCCGGATTACCAAATGAGCGCTTGGTCAATGGCTGTTTATTTCAAAGGCATGAATGAGCAGGAACGTGCTGATCTAACCATGGCAATGGTCGAATCAGGAGATCAAATTGATTTATCGATGATTGAAGGAATTAAGGTCGATAAACATTCTACAGGCGGTGTTGGCGATACCACAACTCTGGTGCTTGGACCATTGGTTGCTGCTGTAGGTGTTCCAGTGGCAAAAATGTCAGGACGCGGTCTTGGCCATACAGGCGGAACGATCGATAAGTTGGAGTCTGTAAAAGGATTTCATGTCGAAATAGAAAATGACGAGTTCATTCGACTTGTTAATAAAAATAAGATAGCTGTCATTGGACAAAGTGGTAACCTGACTCCAGCCGACAAAAAGTTATATGCATTGCGCGATGTTACGGCTACCGTTAACAGTATCGGCTTGATTGCTGGCTCGATCATGAGTAAGAAAATCGCAGCTGGTGCTGATGCAATCGTACTTGATGTTAAAACAGGAGCGGGCGCTTTCATGAAAACTCTCGAAGATTCCGAAGAGTTGGCGCATGCAATGGTTAGCATTGGAAACAATGTGGGGCGAAACACGATGGCTGTCATTTCCGATATGAGCCAACCGTTGGGTTACGCAATCGGAAATGCTTTAGAAGTGAAGGAAGCCATCGATACGCTTAAAGGAGAGGGACCGGAAGATTTAACGGAACTTTCTTTAACACTAGGAAGCCATATGGTGTATCTTGCCAAAAAGGCTAGCTCGCTGGAAGAAGCAAGAACCTTGCTGGAAAAAGCGATTAAGGATGGTTCTGCACTTAACTCATTCAAGGTTTTCCTGGAAGCGCAGGGAGGCGATGGTTCGGTTGTAGATCAGCCGGAAAAACTACCGCAGGCTGCCCATACTTTCGAGCTGGAAGCGAAAGAGGACGGATATGTATCGGAAATCATCGCTGATGAAGTAGGAACGGCAGCCATGCTGTTAGGCGCCGGGCGGGCGACAAAAGAATCAGAGATTGATTTGGCAGTCGGACTGGTACTTCGTAAAAAAATCGGGGAAACGGTGGCAAAAGGTGAATCCCTTGTGACGATTTACAGCAATTTTGAAGATGTTTCAAAGGTAAAAGAAAAATTGTATGAGAGCATTGCGATTTCAAAAGAGAAAATAGAAAAACCTACATTGATCTATAAAGAGATCATGGAATAAACATTTTCCAAAAAAAGGCCGCGCTTTTGAGCGGCCTTTTTACGTCTATCCCATTGAATGTTTAAAAGAGGATGCCCATGCGCATCCTCTTTTAATTTGGTTAATTTTGTTACTTGTTATCCAGTATATGTTCAAATTTCATCTTTATTTGTATAAAAATGGGTTTAATGGAAAAAATAAAATCTATAAAGATTGGAGGGTATGGAGATGAAGCGGATTCTTTCTCTATTTTTAACCGTATTGGTAGCAATGGGTTTTAGCATCCCGCATACAAAAGCAGCTGAAGAAAAAGGAGTCGAATTGGCGGCAAATGCTAAATCCGCTATTTTGATTGAACGGGATACAGGTACTGTTCTCTATGATAAAAATGCAGATGTTCGTCTTTCACCGGCAAGCATGACGAAAATCATGACGATGCTGCTGATCATGGAGGCAATCGATAAAGGCGAACTTAGCATGAAGGAGAAAATCAGGACTAGTGAGTATGCAGCATCGATGGGCGGTTCCCAGATCTTCCTCGAGCCAGGTGAAGAAATGACCACAGAACAAATGCTCAAGGGCATCTCGATTGGTTCGGCGAATGATGCATCGGTGGCGATGGCTGAACGTCTTGAAGGATCGGAAGAAGAGTTTGTTAGGAAAATGAACAAAAAGGCGAAAGACCTCGGGTTGAAAAATACAAAGTTCCAAAACGCAACAGGCCTTCCTGTTAAAGATCATTACAGTTCTGCACATGATATGTCGATCATGGCGAAGGAATTATTGAAATACGATACGATTACAAGGTTCACGGGTACATATGAAGATTATCTCCGTGAAAATACCGAAAAGAAATTCTGGCTTGTCAATACGAACAGATTGGTGAAATTTTATCCTGGGGTCGATGGACTGAAGACAGGATTCACAAATGAAGCGAAGTATTGTTTGACAGCGACTGCTAAAAAAGGGAATATGCGTGTCATTGCCGTCGTTTTCGGAGCTGTTTCTCCAAAGGAACGAAACGCTCAGGTCACCAAGATGCTGGATTATGCATTTTCACAATACATCACATACCCTATTTATAAACGCGGCGAGGTGTTAGGTGAAGCTAAGTTAAGTAAAGGCGAAAAGAAATCCGTGGTGGGAGTGACGAGTGAACCTATTTCAGTTTTGACAGCCAAAAACGGAACGGCAAAGGACTTTACAAAAAAAATCACGCTTGATAAAGATTTGGATGCCCCGATTAAAAAAGGTGATGAAATTGGGACGCTT
Organism: Peribacillus simplex NBRC 15720 = DSM 1321; assembly: GCF_002243645.1. Classification (NCBI taxonomy): domain Bacteria; kingdom Bacillati; phylum Bacillota; class Bacilli; order Caryophanales; family Bacillaceae; genus Peribacillus; species Peribacillus simplex. The sequence continues at coordinate 4,591,783 of NZ_CP017704.1, forward strand.
GAATTGAAGAAAAATGGTAAGGTGTATGTCGAATCTCCGATTGTTGCGAAGGAAACTGTTGAAAATGCCAGCTGGTGGCAATTGTATAAACGGGCTTTCGGCATGTTTACCCAGGCGAAATAGAATAAATTGTCGCAATGCCTGTTAATCGTACTAATTTAGGCGAAACTCCACTAGTTTTGCTAGTAAGGAGGAATCGGCAGGTGAAAAAGAGAATTTGACTCTTTATAAGACAGTGAAGGAGGCTGTATATAATGAGTCTTACGATTAATATGGAGGCGAAAAATCGCGTATTGTGCATTCGTCTCAAAGGTGATTTAGATCATCATACAGCAGAAAAATTGAAAAACCAGGCAGAGGCAGCCATTCAAAAGCATAATATCAAGCATATTATCCTTAACATGGAAGAATTGGATTTTATGGACAGTTCAGGACTCGGAGTTATTCTAGGGCGCTATAAGCAGGTAAACAAAAAGCAAGGTGAAATGGTGGTCTGTGCAATTTCTCCAGCAGTAAAGCGGTTATTTGAGATGTCAGGGTTGTTTAAAATTGTTAAAATGGAACTATCCGAAAAAAACGCTTTGCAAAGACTGGGGGTTGCCTAAGATGAAAAATAAAATGGAAACGAAATTTTCTGCACTTAGCCAAAATGAATCTTTTGCCAGGGTAACTGTTGCGGCTTTCATCGCCCAACTGGACCCGACGATGGATGAATTGACAGAGATCAAGACTGTCGTGTCGGAAGCCGTTACAAATTCGATTATCCATGGGTATGAGAGTGATCCGGAAGGTTGGGTCTACATTTCAGTGGTCATCGAAGGAGATACTGTGGAATTGACCATCCGGGATGAAGGACTGGGCATTGAAGATGTCGAGGAGGCTAAACAGCCGTTATTTACGACAAAACCCGAACTTGAACGTTCCGGTATGGGATTCACCATCATGGAAAACTTCATGGATGAAATCAATATAATTTCCCATAAGGGCGAAGGCACGATCATTCGATTAAAAAAGCACTTAACTACAAGCAGAGCTTTGTGCAATTAAGGGAGACTTGCATATGGATGTGGAGGTTAAAAACGAGAAGAGCAAGAAAGGCCAGCCCCATTTAAAAGATGAGGAATTGCGGAATTTAATCCAACGCAGCCAGAGCGGTGACCAAGATGCGAGGAATCTGATTGTAAATAGCAATCTGAGGCTTGTATGGTCAGTCGTGCAAAGATTCCTCAATCGAGGTTACGAACCGGATGACCTTTATCAAATAGGCTGTATTGGTCTGTTGAAGTCCGTGGATAAATTTGACTTATCGTTTGAAGTGAAATTCTCAACGTATGCTGTGCCTATGATTATTGGTGAAATCCAACGTTTTATCCGTGATGACGGAACGGTTAAAGTGAGCCGGTCATTAAAGGAAATGGCGAATAAAATTCGCAGGGCCAAAGAGGAACTTTCAAAGACGTATGGCCGTGTTCCGACTGTCAATGAATTGGCGGAACACCTTGAGCTGTCGCCAGAGGAAATCATCATGGCCCAAGAAGCTAGCAGGAGCCCTTCATCCATCCATGAAACGGTTTACGAAAATGATGGAGATCCGATTACTCTTCTTGACCAGATTGCCGACCATAATGAAACATCCTGGTTCGATCAAATCGCTTTGAAAGAAGCCATACATGAATTGAATGAACGTGAAAGGCTGATTGTTTTCCTGAGGTATTATAAAGATCAGACGCAATCAGAAGTGGCGGCAAGGCTTGGTATTTCCCAAGTCCAGGTGTCAAGGCTGGAAAAGAAGATTCTTCAGCAAATGAAAAACCACATGAATCAGTGATTCATGTGGTTTTTTTATTGACCTGAAAATAAATCTTGATTTTAGGAAAAAGTAAAAGTGATTCCTTATCAGGTAGGATGAAAATATGAGTGGGGATCGAATTTTTTAGTTGAATTTAGGATTAAAAACGAATATTATAGTAAAGGTCGCGTTTCTCATTCGTTTTTTATCTTTCTTTCAACGAATAATGATCACGAAAAGCGTCGATGCAGTACAATTTTAGGACACCTTGCCTTTTCGTGCAAACGGTTGTCGGTGTTTCCTTTAGATCTGGAGGTCTAAAAAATGTTTATGGAAAAGTTTTTCTCCCTGAAAGAAAATGGGACGGATGTCCGTACAGAAGTCATGGCGGGTGTTACGACATTTTTAACTATGGTTTATATCCTTATTGTGAATCCGGCTTTATTGTCTTCAATCGGAATTCCATTTGAACAAGTTTTCATGGCAACGGTCATATCAGCGGTGATTGGTACCCTTATCATGGGGCTCGTTGCAAAATACCCGATTGCGATAGCACCAGGTATGGGTTTGAATGCTTATTTTGCCAGCGTGGTGGGGGCACAGGGCCTCTCATACCAGACTGTATTCGGTACGGTTTTCATTGCTGGTTTGCTATTTCTATTAATTAGCGTGACAAGCTTGCGTAAAATGATAATTGATGCGATTCCTAACTCATTAAAATATGGCATCACATCCGGAATTGGTTTATTCATTGCGTTTATCGGATTGAAAAATGCTGGAATCGTAGTGCCTAATGAATCAACGATGGTGACGCTTGGCGATTTGCATCAGCCTGGAACCGTTTTAGCGTTAGCAGGCTTATTCATTACCTTGATTTTTATGGCCCGTAATATTAAAGGGGCAATTTTCATTGGTATGATCATTACGGCAATCATTGGCTACTTTATCGGTTTGCTCAACTTCGATGGGGTCTTATCTGTACCTCCAACACCGGTATTTTTCGATATCGATATTGCTGGGGTCTTCACGAATTCTTTATATTCAATTGTTTTCGCCTTTTTACTTGTGACGATCTTTGATACGACAGGAACCTTGATTGGCGTGACGGAACAGGCAGGACTAACGAAAGATGGGAAAATCCCTCGTGCCAAGAAAGCCTTTTTAGGTGATGCGATTGCGACGACAGTCGGCTCGATGTTTGGTACAAGCCCTTCAACGGCCTATGTTGAATCGAGCACGGGAGTGGCCGCAGGCGGACGTACGGGATTAACCGCTACTGTCGTGGCAATCTTGTTTGCTGCATCGATTTTCTTTTCTCCATTAATATCGGCAATTTCTTCAGTTCAAGCAATTACAGCTCCGGTTTTAATCATCGTAGGATGTTTCATGATGGAAGGACTGGCTAAAGTCAATTGGAAAATTTTTGATGAAGCTTTTCCGGCATTTGCGATCATTTTAACGATGCCGCTTACTTCAAGTATATCTACAGGGATTGCAATTGGGTTCATTACATATCCCCTTATGAAGGTATTCAGTGGAAAAGGAAAATCGGTACATCCGCTCATTTATATTTTTGGATTGATATTTTTGGTTCAGCTGATTTTCTTCCCCACTCATTAATGTATGAATGTAAATCAAAAAGACATGCTGTCATTGCAGCGTGTCTTTTTTTGTTTTCAATTTAGTAATATTTGGACATGGTTCACTTTCTGCATTTTCAATCAGTTTCCAATCCATACTACTAGCATAAGGAAATAAAAGGTCGGGATGTGATGATAGTGGCAGTTGTATATATCAGGATGAGGAACCGTGTACAAGTAAAGGGAAATCAAACGGTGAGGATAAAAGATATTGCAAGGATAATCGGACCTGAAGAAGTGATTACCATAATTGAAGAAATCATATTATTAACGGTCAAGAAGGAAGATAGGAATATTATTGTCATTGATTTGGCTCAAGTTATCATGGCCATCCGCAAAATGGATCAGAATATTGAAGTGGAGACATTCGGGCCCTCCCAAACGATCATCGAAATCATCCTCTCGAAAAAGAAAATGTCATACCTGACATTCGCCTTAGTTTGGTTTTTGTTATTTGTCGGCGGCGGGATGACGATCATGAATTTTCATGTGGATGTCAGCATGGGGGAAGTGCATCAAAAAATCTTTACTATAATAACGGGAAAAGTGGAAGATAAGCCGTTATTGATCCAAATCCCATACAGCTTCGGTCTTGGTATAGGCATGATTCTATTTTTTAATCACTTCTTTAAAAAACGCTTCAATGAGGAACCTAGTCCGCTCGAGGTTGAAATGTTCAACTATCAGCAGGATTTGGACAGTTATGTAATCATGAATGAAAATAAGGAGAACGTGCGCCGCCTTGATGACCGGTAAAATCATCTTCGGAATCTTTGTCGGTTTAGCCGGGGGTTTTGCGACAGGTGCTGGTTTTGTAGCGTTTTTAACTGTACTTGGGGTGATTCCGAGACTGACTCAACTGACAAAAACAATGAAAATGATACATTACTACGAAGGCGCTATCATTGCCGGCGTTGTCGCAGGAACATGGTTCGGATTACAGGAAACGGAATTTTCCCTCCCGCATTTTTTATTAATTCCGATCGGTTTGGCTGACGGGATCTTTAATGGGATGCTTGCTGCTGCCTTAACTGAAGTCCTGAATGTATTTCCGGTTCTGTCAAAGCGAATCGGAATTCAAGAGAAAATCATTTATCTGTTAATGGCACTCGTATTGGGAAAAATAGCCGGATCATTATTCCAATGGATTTATTTTGTCGATTTATAAGTTTATGAGGTAACTATTCCTGATGATGAAAGGTAGGCCCAAGATGGTGACCAAAAGAAAAGTGATATTGATTACGGATGGAGATGAGTATGCGAAACGGGCTGTCGAGCATGTAGCCAAGGAAATTGGGGGAAGATGTATCTCCATGTCCCAGGGTAATCCATCACGATATACGGGCTTGGAGCTAGTTGAATTAATAAAAAAGGCGAAGTATGATCCTGTATTGGTCATGTTTGATGATAGCGGTTTTATTGGTGAAGGATCCGGCGAACAGGCAATGAAGGTAGTTACCGGTCACCCTGATATTAATGTCCTTGGAGTGATAGCGGTCGCTTCAAAGACTAGAAGGGAAGAATGGACCAAGGTGGATATCTGTATTGACCGTGATGGCAATTTGACACCGAACGGGGTTGATAAATACGGCGCCGAGGAATTTGAACTGGGCAAGATTACAGGAGATACGGTGTATTGCATCGATCAATTGCATGTTCCCATAGTAGTGGGGATAGGGGATATCGGAAAAATGTCCCATCAGGACGATTTTAAAAGAGGAGCACCAATAACGAAGCTAGCGGTGGAAATCATATTGGAAAGGAGTGGTCATGATGACTTCAGAAAAACCTGAAAACATGAAACCGATTCCGAGTAGGGTAGCGGAAGTTGACGCGTACATGAAAGAGAAAGTAGGTCTGGGCGTCAGCTTCGACTTAGGGGTAAGAAGGATAAAGGTCCTTAGAAAAGATGTGCATCTTTACTATATAAACGGGTTGACGGATACAGAGTTCATCATGGAAATCCTCGAATCTCTTATTCATAACAAAAATGCTGAAATCTTGACTACTAAAGTTTTTGATGCAGTCAAAGATTTGCTCGTACACCAATCCGTTGAAGAAATAAAGACGATGGATGAGCTTGTTGATCAGGTATTATCCGGTTTAATCGTCATTGTTGTTGATGGTAAACCAATAGGATTGGTTGTAGATGTCAGGAGTTATCCCGGGAGACAGCCAGTAGAACCCGATACGGAAAAAGTCGTCCGTGGATCAAGGGATGGTTTTGTTGAGAATATCATCGTTAACACAGCGATAACAAGACGGAGGATCCGGGATGAAAGATTACGTTTCGAAATGTTGCATGTAGGGGAACGATCGAAAACGGATATATCCATCGGCTACATTAAAGATATTGCCGATCCAGATTTGATAGATATCATTCGTAAGGAATTGAATAGTATTGAGGTTGATGGCATAACGATGTCTGATAAAACGATCGAAGAGTTCATCGTCAAGCAAAGATATAACCCATACCCGCTTGTCAGATACACGGAACGGGCTGATGTGGCGGCAACGCATTTGCTTGAGGGGCATGTCCTTATTTATGTGGATACGTCACCGAGTGTCATCATTACCCCGTCCACTCTTTTCCATCACATGCAACACGCTGAGGAGTATCGGCAGGCACCTGCCGTTGGAACCTTGGTGCGCTGGGTCCGGTTTCTCGGGATTTTCGTTTCATTATTCTTACTGCCGATTTGGTTATTGTTTTGTTTAGAGCCTTCCCTCCTGCCGGAGAAGTTCGAGTATATCGGGCCGAATGAGAAAACGCATATACCCATTATAATCCAAATCTTCATTTCCGATATTGGGATAGAATTTTTAAGGATGGCAGCCGTACATACCCCGACCCCGCTTTCTACGGCAATGGGCTTGGTTGCGGCAGTTTTGATAGGACAGATAGCGATAGATGTTGGCCTATTTGTTCCTGAGGTGGTTCTCTACGCTTCCGTAGCGACAATCGGTACATTTGTCACTCCAAGTTTGGAATTAGGGGTTGCAAATAAAATTTCCCGTTTAGTCCTGCTAGTGTTGGTTGCTTTATTTAAAGTGCCTGGCTTAATTATAGGCATCACACTCTACATTATTATGCTTACTAATATAAAAACGTTAAATACACCTTATTTATGGCCGCTTCTCCCGTTTCAGCCAAAGGCCTTGTCACATATAATATTTAGAAGGCCTTATCCAGGTACTATAGAACGTCCGAGTATTGTACATCCCCAGGATCTATATAGGCAGCCGAGAAAATCTAAAGGTTGATGTTGTCGAAAAGTTGTGGTAATTTAATTTTATTCGGATAAAGCGGTAATGTTAGGCTTCACAAAGAGATAGAGCAACTATGACTCTTTGGAGTTTAAACCAATCTGTCTTTCCCTTCGAACTACTAAGCAGTCATAGAGAACAATATTTAGGATTCGGATGAGGCTTGTTCATATAGAGGACCCTTTATCACTTAAGCAGGGTTTCTTTATTTGAGGCTGCCTCATTTCTTATTAATCTTTAGTTTTAAGTCAGGAAGGTGAGGCTATATGCATTTGTACGGAACCGGTGGTGTCAATGAACATGGACATCTGGAGATTGGCGGAGTGGACACGATCGAACTGATCGAAAAATTTGGTACACCATTATATGTTTATGATGTAGAGCTAATTCGCGAACGGGCAAGAGGGTTCAAGAAAACTTTTGAGGAATTGGGGATTTCAGCTCAAGTTGCTTACGCAAGTAAGGCCTTTTCTTCGATTGCCATGATCCAGTTGGCTGAGCAAGAAGGACTTTCTCTCGATGTTGTCTCAGCGGGGGAATTGTATACGGCAATTAAAGCAAATTTCCCAACTGAACGGATTCACTTTCATGGAAATAACAAAAGTGAAGAAGAGCTACATATGGCTTTGGATTATGACATTGGCTGTATAGTAGTCGATAATTTTTCAGAGTTGACACTGTTGGAGGAAATTTGTACAAACCGTGAACAAAAGGTGAAAATCCTACTTCGTGTAACACCAGGTATCGAAGCCCATACGCATGATTATATCTTGACAGGGCAAGAAGATTCGAAATTTGGTTTTGATCTTATAAACGGCCAGGCCGAAGGAGCCCTTCGACAAGCACTGCAAAGTGAATTTCTGGAAGTTCTAGGACTGCACTGTCATATCGGTTCCCAGATTTTTCAAACGACCGGTTTCCTTCTTGCAGCCCAAAAAATTATCGGTAAGTTGAATGATTGGCATGGCTCGATAGGGTTTCAACCAAAGGTATTGAATCTCGGAGGAGGATTCGGGATCCGGTATACACAAGAGGATGACCCGCTACCTGCGTCTCAATATGTCGAGGAAATCGTCAGGGAAGTGCAGAACCTGATTGCTGATTCTGATTTAGTGATGCCAGAAATCTGGATCGAACCAGGGCGTTCATTAGTCGGAGACGCCGGTGTGACACTGTACAAGGTAGGTTCAGAAAAGGAAGTGCCTAATGTCCGTAAATATATTGCCGTTGATGGGGGCATGAGTGATAATATACGTCCAGCTCTTTACGAAGCAAAGTATGATGCAATTCTTGCAAACCGGCCACTTGACCCTGTAGAAGAGACAGTGTCCATTGCTGGGAAATGCTGCGAAAGCGGAGATATGTTGATTTGGGATTTACCATTGCCAAAAGCTGGCCGCGGTGATGTCTTAGCGGTATTTTGTACAGGGGCATATGGATATTCCATGTCTAATAATTACAATCGGATTCCAAGACCCGCTGTCGTCTTTGCCGAAAATGGAGAAGCACGGTTGGTCATCAAACGCGAGACGTACGAAGATCTTATCCATTTGGATTTGGCCCTTCATGAAGCGGCAGTCGTCAATAAAGAATAAAAAAAGGATGGCATTGGCCATCCTTTTTTTATTTGATTCAACTGAAAAGTGATTTGATCGCGTCTATTAAACTACTGAAGACTTCTTTCAATTTATCAAGAAACGATTGACCCTCTTCGGATTCAAGAAAATTGGAAAGCTTATCTTTAGCTGCAGTAAGCTGATCACCGACAGCGTTCCAATCAATATCCAATTCTTTTAGCTTATTGAATAAATCAATTAAACTTTGGACTTGATCATCATTTAAGGCGATTCCAAGGTCTTTTGCTGAAGACTCGACAACCTCGCGGACCTCTTCGGTATTGGCTGGTGGATTTGCAGCCATTTCCTCTTTGATTTTCGTAACCAGTGCAGAGGCTTCCTCTGTACCGATTTCGTCACCCAATTTTGCTGTTTTCACCATTTCTTCATTCGCTGCCTGTTTCACATCTTCAGGAATCTTCTTGTCGGCAGAGATTTCATAGGCTTTAATGACCCCTGTCAAAGCCGCTGTACCGGAAACGGGTATAGGTGCGGTGACATAAACGGTAGCATCTTTTACTCCAGCAGTTGCCAGTGCATTGATATACATTTCATCGGAAACCCAGTTAATGTTTTTCGACTCCAGTTTAAGTCCGGTATCTTTTTCCTCCAAAGTAATGGCAGAAGATGAAATCGCTTTTGTACCGATCAGACGGCTAGCGATATAGTCTCCTAAGTATTCATGTTCCTCCGCATTTGTAACCGTTAGAACCTCAACATCATTAGGTGCTTTCATTTCTGATAAAATCATATTTTTTTGTTCATTTGTCAAATTCTCACCAAGTGTGACGATCATTTCACCAACAGCTGCATCTGCAAAAGCTTTATATGGCAATAATAGACATAATAAAATGGTTACAATGACCCATTTATTCATTTTTTTCATGATAATCCTCCTTAACTTTTCCTGCTGAATTGGGAATCTTTCAATAAAAGGGCGGCACTTTATATCAGATTCATAGTATTTGACGAAACAAAGGATAAAAAAGATACATATTTTCCGGAAAAAAATTTATATAGCCCAAGAAAGCTATGTTTTTTTAACGAAGAAGTTGGGTGTATCTTTGTCTTTTATACCTAAGAAGGGCACTCAATGAACCTATATCACTTTACCAATGTAGTAAAATTGAAGCAAGATTGCAAGGATATTTGTCAGATTGTGTTAAGTTATAGTAGAATGAATTCGTTATTTAAATATTTGGACCATTCATAAAGGGAGTATGGGATGAGGAAAAGTAATAAGACTCTTTTACTTATGATGCTTATTATCGCTTTGATGTGGGGAATCGTATACTGGCTATTTATCGCTTAGCATATAGCACATCGATAAATCAAGTGCTGAAAGTGATGTTGAAACGAACGAGGTTTTTATGTATGATGTAAATGTTATATGTGAGGATTATTATTCAAAGCAAATTAATTGGAAACAGAAAGATAATAAAAACGTTATTTAGTAACGAGGGATATTATGTTGATTAAGTATAAGAAAAGTTATGAGAAGTTTGCCATGGGATTATTATCTTTCATGCCAAATGAAAAAGAGATAAAAACGCTTCGAAATACGATGAAGAATTATGAAACGGATGAAAATCTACAGCTGTTCTTATGGAAAGATGAAGAGATTACTGGCTTGATCGGGATAGAAGTCTCTCCAAACCACATTGAGATACAACATATATCTGTAAATCCATCCTTTCGGAAGCAAGGTATCGGTAAAACGATGGTCAGGGCCATCAAGGAACAATATCCTGACAAAGAATTAAAAGCAAATGAGTTTACGGAAAGCTTTCTTGACAAGTGTGAATAATTTTGAATATGAAAGCTTGAATGGAGGACCACCTTTAAGGGCGGTCCTCCATTCTTGTTTTTCTAAGGGATAGCTGTCGAGCTCTTTCAGAAATGACATCCGAACGATCGCGCATTAGATGCTTATCGACTATTGATGAATTAGCCATGTCGCTATCTGCACCCCATATGTACCCTTCATGCAAACACATGGATTGGCATTTTTCGATCAAGCTTTGATCCGATATCGGCAGATTAATGCTTTCATATGGCTTTGGTGATAACATTCGCTCATGGGTGTCCTCGAGCAATTTGAACAGTCGTTCTGGATCGAGTCCCAACTTCAGGAGCTCGGTCTTTTTAGAGTGAAGATTTGACAGGGCTTTAGACAGGGTCCTTGCAGCCCCTTTTTTGTTTCCCCTACGATCATGATACAGGGCAACCGCAATTTGAATGAGCCCGACCCAATGAGAGTCACGCTCTTTTGGTGCGGTTTCCTTCCAATATTCTTCAAGAATTTCATGACATTCGAAGTAATCCCTTGTCCCATGGAAATGGAAAAGGAAAGAAAGGTAGTCTTCCGCGTAATTCAATAGGAGCACCCCTTTTGTTTGATGGAATCAAGTAAGGTAAGGCAAAAAGCAATTTTCCATAGCTTAACACACGCAATGTATACTCAATAAGTTTAGCATAGAATTTTTTCTTGGAAAATAAAGAAAGCCGATTGCAAGGCAATCAGCTTGATTCATCAGCCTTCATTTAACACCAAGAAGCACCGACGATAACTAATAAAATGAACAATACTACAATAAACGCGAATCCGCCGCCGTGTCCAAAACCACCTGCACCCATAATGAGTACCTCCTTTGTTCTGCTATTCTTACATTTCTAGGTTATGTTGGATTTCGGAATGTGATTGGGCATCAACCCATTTGTCGGAAATCCATTTAAAGAACTTTTCTGAGGACAGTAAATTATTATTTGGATAAAGGGCGGCAATCCACTATACTTGATAAGTAAAAGAAATAGGCCTTTATCGGCCAATTAGATTTAAATGAGGTAATTTAATGGGTTATAATATTAAAATTGACGCTTTCGAAGGTCCGATGGATTTACTCCTGCATTTGATTAATCGCCTGGAAATAGACATCTATGATATTCCGATGGCTGATATAACAGATCAATACCTAGGGTACATCCATACGATGCAGCATCTGGAATTGGATGTGGCCAGCGAATATCTGGTGATGGCTGCAACACTGCTTGCCATCAAGAGTAAAATGTTGCTGCCAAAGCATGAGGATGAACAATTGATTGATGAAGATGGGGAAATATTTGAGGAAGATCCACGGGATGAGCTTGTGGAAAAACTATTAGAATATAAAAAGTATAAATTTGCAGCTGAAGAATTAAAAGGGATGGAAGAAGAGCGCAGCTTGATGTTCACTAAACCCCCAAGTGATTTATCTGTTTATGTTAAAGAAGCGGAAAGTGATAAACAAGAGTTGAACGTAAGTCTATACGATATGTTGGGGGCTCTGCAAAAACTGCTGCGAAGGCAAAAAATTCAAAAGCCTCTTTACACGAAAGTAACGAAACAAGAGATATCGATAGAGAAACGAATGGATGAAATCATGATTGAGTTACAATCAATTAAAGGGAAGAAAAGTTTTTTTGAACTGTTTTCGCTCCCGGTTAAAGAGCATATCGTCATCACTTTTATGGCGGTGCTGGAACTGATGAAATTAAATGAAATCATCGTTGAACAGGAAGATAATTTTTCGGAGATCATGATTGCTGCTAAGGAAGGTGTAGAACCAGTTGGAAGTTATTAATTGGAAAGGGATTCTTGAGGCATTATTGTTTGCTGCCGGAGATGAAGGGCTCTCCATCAAACAAATTGCCTCTGTCCTGGAAATTACGGAATATCAAGCAACGGACATCGTTGAAAGTTTAAAGGAAGAATATATATCGGATGTACGCGGGATTCAGGTGATTGAAATAGCGGGTGTTTATCAAATGACGACAAAGAAAGAGCACTCGGATTACTTGAAAAGACTAGTGGAAACATCAAGCACTCAAGGCTTGTCCCAGGCGGCTTTGGAAACACTCGCTATCATTGCCTATAAGCAGCCGATTACTAGAGCTGAAATTGATGAAATTCGCGGAGTGAAAACGGAACGCCCCATTCATACGCTTGTCACTAAAGTCTTAATAAAAGAGGTCGGACGTGCTGAAGGCTCAGGCAGGGCTTATTTATATGGGACAACAAAAGAGTTTTTGGATTACTTCGGCCTGAATTCCATAGATGAATTACCGCCTCTAGCCGATAATTCGGATGATAGCTTTGAAAATGGTGAAGCCGATCTGTTTTTTGAAAAATTTCAGCAAACAATCGAATAACATTTTTCTTTAAATTGTGATAATATAGAAAAAAATGAATGCGGGGGGATTGCGGGTGCAAATTGTAGCATGCAATGGATTTGGGCTTGAAAAGGAAAAGTCAAATTCACCTGAGGACTTCTTTAATCGATCCGTTATACAATTCATAAAGGATGGAGAAGAAAAGACGCTGAATGTACTGTATCTTCGCTATTTTGATGAGATGGTAACTCGTTGGACCCCATATCCCGCCAATCCTATATTCAAAAGCCCTAACAGAGATATTTATATGGCTGATATCATTGCCATGGTCTGTCTACTCAAAGACCCGAGCCTGGTTAACCGAAAACGTATATATATAAATGCAGAAAAAGAGCTGGCTGGTTATTTCGAAAATATAGATTTTGAAAAATTGGAGAAAGTGTTTATATCTATTGACCAAGCTAAACCATATGATATAGAATCACATGTTGACTATTTTATTCAATCTTAATCATTTTGAGGAGGGTTCACGGTTGGGGAATACATTGGTAAAATCTCAGCTTGAGGATGTAAAAGGCTTTTTAGAAACGACAGTGGCTCAGTTAGAAGAATTTATAAATGAGACGACCTATTCTAAGCTGCAAGAGGAAAAAAGCGGGGATGAAACCTATTATAAAGGGATTCTTTCTAGTTTAAGAAGAATGCTTGTAAGTTGTGAAGAGGGCTTGGAGGCTTGCCAAATCGTTCTGAAAAATGATGTTTTCAATAAAGCTGCAGCTGAAAAGACGCTTTATAGAGTTTATCATCAATGTATCGAAGAATACTTTTCCCCAAAATCAGATCGGTGGTTTGAGGACAGCAGATCTGCCTATACAGGAAAAAACTCGATTAAATTTCACCAAAGTGTACCTGACAGCATTATATCCATTCTGAAGGCCGTGGAAAGTGGATTCCAGACCATGCGTGAAGAATTGGAGTTTTATGAAACGGATTACCGGACGAAAATGTTACAGTCAAGATAATGAAACAGCTAGGCTTAATAGGCCTTGCTGTTTTTTTTAGCTATAAATGGAATCTCCGCTTAATCGAAACATAAAATACTTTGATGATTTATGTGCATAAAGGTTAAGAGGAGGTTGCAAGATGTCTGAAGTAAGAGATTATTCTAAAGAGGTAAGTGATTGGGTTGATGGAGTGATGGAATATCTTGAGAAGATCGATATCACCGATTCGCCATTGCTGTCAAATATTGAACGGCTTTCCGAGTTGACAAAAGATATGGATGAGGAAGAAATGGATTATGAGGATATGGTCCTGATTGAAGAAGAGATGGCTCGGGTCTACGAGGAAATTGAAGAACTTGCTAGGGAATTCAATATACAGGAAAGGCAATCAGTGCCGATTGGGAAGCATACGCTACCGCCGTTACCTTATGCCTATGATGCGTTGGAACCGACGATTTCAAGGGAAATCATGTATCTGCACCATGATAAGCATCATCAAGCATATGTAGATGGTCTGAATAAAGCGGAATTGATGATGAAAAAAGCGAGGGAAACGAATGATTTTTCCTTGTTGAAACATTGGGAAAAGGAAGCAGCCTTTCATGGATCAGGCCATTATCTCCATACGCTGTTCTGGGAAGTGATGATTCCGGGAGGGGGCGGACAGCCAAGAGGGGATTTACTTAAACAGATTGAGATGGATTTTGGAAGCTTTGCAGCTTTTAAAAGTCATTTTAGTGAAGCTGCCAAGCAAGTAGAAGGTGTTGGCTGGGCAATTTTAGTCTGGGTTCCGCGTGCGCGGCGGCTAGAAATACTTCAATCGGAATTGCATATGGTTTTGACCCAGTGGGATACGATCCCAATCCTTGTTCTTGATGTATGGGAACATGCTTATTACCTGCAATATAAAAATAATCGGGCAGCATATGTGGACAAATGGTGGGACATTGTAAACTGGCCAAAAACAGCCGTAAGGTTCACCGAAGCGAAAAAGCTTATTTGGAAAAAGCAATAACTAAAATATAGGAAAGTCTTTGGAGAACCAATTACAAATATACGAGTCGTGAAGGTTAGTTTCAGTTTGTAGACAAGGGTTTCGGAATGGTTTCATTCCGAAACCCTTTTTAAATCAATGGCGCCCTTCATTTTACGACGATGGTACCATTTGATCTAAACTAATCATCTCGCTGAAAAAAGCATCTTTATCACCTTAATACTTGTATTTTAAAACAAATAACTGAAGGTAAAAGTTGTTTTATCTAAAAGTTAAACAAAGTTGATTGGAATGGGTGTGCGAGGCTTCTGCGGGAAAAGCCCGTCCAAGGGAGACCTCACAGGCGCAAAGGCGCAGAGGGCGGACCGCCCGCGGAAAGCGAGTGCCCTACGCTCCAATCAAACGTTGGAGTTTTTACAGACCCTCAAAAAAACTGAAGACAAACTTGATTTTCATCGAATTTGTCTTTAGTCTGACACGAGTCATGAAGTTTCGTTTTTTTTTTTTGCCTGAAATTTTGTATCAAGAATTTTTTAGGGAAAATCTGGGAAAGATATGAAGAGGGAGCAGCAAATTTTATTTGAAAGCGACTTATGATTCTCATTTGGATATTATAATTAGATTGAAAAGGAGATGATATCATCTCACGAAATAATGAGCATGTGTCTTATTTAAATCCTTGAAATAACATTGGAAATGTGTTAAATATGCTACTTTTAAGTACTATGGGTTTTTAAAAATAATTAATTTATATCAATATAAAAACTGTGACCAATTTGTGAACTTAAAAATTATTAAGGTATATTTATTGACTAGTTTCTATTTAATAATTATTATAAACAGGAGCAGATAAAAAAATTAGCTATTGGAGGAATTTATTATGTCATTGATCAATAAACAAGTTGAAGATTTTAAAGTACAAGCTTACCATGCAGGAGAATTCAAAGAAGTTACACTTGAAGATGTTAAAGGAAAATGGGCAGTATTCTTTTTCTACCCAGCTGACTTCTCTTTCGTATGTCCAACTGAATTAGCTGATCTTCAAGATAACTATGAAACATTCAAGGAAATTGGTTGTGAAGTTTACTCAGTTTCAACAGATACTCATTTCAGCCACAAAGGGTGGGCTGATGCTACTGATACAATCGGTAAAATCCAATATCCAATGTTAGCTGACCCAGCAAACGTTTTATCCCGTCAATTCGGTGTATTGATTGAAGAAGATGGATTGGCTCTACGTGGAACTTTCATCGTAAATCCAGAAGGACAAATTAAAGCATACGAAATTAATGACCTAGGAATTGGCCGTAATGCTGAAGAACTTGTAAGAAAAGTTCAAGCTGCACAATTCGTAGCGGAACATGGAGATAAAGTTTGCCCTGCAAAATGGACTCCAGGTGAAGCTACTCTTGAACCAAGCCTAGACCTTGTAGGTAAACTTTAATTTTAATGGGATGGTCCATTTAAACAGGTAATGGACATACCCAGCATTGATTACGATTACTGGGACAATTCGTCCTACAAGATCTTATGACAAAAGGCACTTACCTAAAATAAGTGCCTTTTGTTTTTCAAAATAATCAGTTTTGCACGTATTATCATTCAGCAAGGAGCACAAAAGATGAAAAAAATATATGATTTATTAATTATTGGTGGCGGACCTGCGGGCCTCTCAGCCGGCGTTTATGCAGGAAGAGCTAAGTTAAAAACAATAATTCTTGAAAAAGGGACTGGCGGCGGACAAGCTGCAACTACGTCGGAAATAGCCAATTATCCTGGTATCCGTCATATATCGGGCCCTAGGTTAGTTGAAGAAATGAAGCTTCAAAACGAAGATTTTGGCGTTGAATTCGCCAAAGCTGATGTAACGGGCGTGGATTTCTCCGGTGAGGTGAAAGTCGTTAAAACCCTTGGCGGGGACTACCATGCACGCGCGGTCATCATTGCAACGGGTGCTTCTCCAAGAACACTAGGATTTCCAGGTGAAGAGGAATTTACTGGCCGCGGTGTAGCTTATTGTTCAACATGTGATGGTGAATTCTTTGAAGGGTTGGAAGTTTTCGTTATCGGGGCAGGATATGCAGCCGCTGAAGAAGCAATATTCCTGACACGCTTTGCTACAAAAGTTACAATCATCGCCCGAGAATCAAACTTCTCGTGTGCCCCGTCCATTGTTGATAAAGTAATGGCAAATGATAAGATTGAAGTGAAATTCAATACGGAAATCCTTGGGGTATATGGAGACGGGATGATTCAAAGTGCACGTTTCATCAATAACGCGACTAAAGAAGAATTTGAATATCAGGCTAAGGAAGAAGACAATACGTTTGGAGTATTCGTTTTCATAGGTTACGAGCCGAAAACAGAGATTTTCAAGGGCCATATCGAAATGGATCATGCTGGTTACATTTTAACCGATGATGATATGAAGACTAATGTGAATGGTGTATATGCGGCGGGCGACCTAAGGCCAAAATCCTTACGCCAGATTATCACAGCTGTATCTGATGGAGCGATTGCAGCAACGGATGCCGGTAAATATATTGAAGAAGAAAAAGATCGCCTAGGAATCAAAGATGAACCTGAAGTTGAAAAACCGGCGAAAAAAGAACAGGCCGCTGTCCCAGCAGGCAAGAGCGCTTTATTAAGTGATGCGTTACGTGGCCAATTAAAAGGAATCTTCGGCAAGATGGAGAGCGACGTTACATTGGTGTCCATCGTCGATAAAAGTTTGCCAAAATCAGTCGAATTGCGAGACTTCTTGTTGGATGTTGCGGAATTAGGAGATAAGCTTCATCTTGAGTTATACAACAAGGGGGAAAATACGGAAATTGAAGAAAAAATCAATGCAGATAAGTTCCCTGTCGTTTCCCTCTTAAATGCAAATGGTGAATACAGTGGCGTCAAATACCACGGTGTACCAGGCGGCCATGAGTTGAATTCTTTCATTTTGGCTATCTATAACCTGGCCGGACCTGGTCAAGCATTGGATTCAGTCGTACTGAATTCAATTAAGGGAATCAGTAAAAAAGCGAACATTAAGGTTATGGTTTCATTGGCATGCCACTACTGTCCAGATGTTGTAGTAGGTGCACAGCGCATAGCGATTGAAAACCCTAACGTTGAAGCTGAAATGGTCGATATAAGCAATTTCCAGGAAATCAAGAAGAAATATAAAGTCATGAGCGTGCCGGCCATGATCATCAATGATGAAGAAGTGGTATTCGGAGCTAAGAAAATTGATGAAATCGCTGCATTATTAGTATGATAGAACACTAAATCGATAGGGGCATGTCCTCCTATCGATTTTTTTTATGCCCTTGAAAATCAGTAGATATCATGGAGGGTTACATTCTTTTATTCATAACCCTTGTCCCTTTGCATAAACTTGTACAAAAACAAGTAAAGAGACGAGGGGGCACTCATGCGTTTTCCATATAAAGGGTTATCAAGTTTGTGTATCGTCATTCTCCTGTTGTCTTTTATGGCACCTGTACAAAGCGTCAAAGCAAATGTATCCGTAAGTGCCCATAGTGCAATTTTAATGGATGAGGATAGCGGAAGGGTCATTTATGAAGTGAATGCCCATGAAAAGAATCGCATAGCAAGCATTACGAAAATAATGACGGCTATCTTGGCTATTGAATCGGGACAAATGGATGAAACAGTGAAGGTAAGCAGCAATGCCTTCGGGACGGAGGGTTCTTCCCTTTATTTAAAAGAAGGAGAAAGAATTAAGCTCGAAGATTTGGTTTATGGCTTGATGCTTCGTTCAGGTAATGATGCAGCAGTCGCAATCAGCGAAAAGGTTGGCGGAAGCCTGGATGGATTCGTCTGGATGATGAATCAAAAGGCGGAAGAAATCGGGATGAAAAATACCCATTTTTCAAATCCACATGGTTTGGATAATACGAAGAACCATTATTCAACCGCATATGATATGGCCATACTCACTCGTTATGCCATGCAAAATGAAACGTATGCAAAGATTTCCGGCACAAAGGAACACAGGGCACCTAATTCCACAGAACAATGGGATTATGTATGGAAAAACAAAAATCGCCTGCTTACACAATTATATGAGTATTGCACAGGGGGGAAAACAGGGTATACCAAACTAGCAAAACGGACCTTGGTCACGACGGCAACAAAAAACGAGCATGACCTGATTGCTGTGACATTGAATGGTCCGGATGATTGGAATGATCATATACAAATGTACGAATTAGCCTTTAAGGATTATAAGCCGACAGAAATTTTACCTGAAGGCATGGTGAAAAATATGGAAAATAAAATGTATAAAGGACATGTTTACATTAAAAATGATTTTTCGTACCCACTAACAAAAGAAGAGAGAAAATTGGTCAATGTGAAAATGAAATTGTTGAAGCCCCAGAAGGCTTGGAAAGATAAAAGGAAGATCCCGGAAGTGGTCGGAAGAGCATCCATCTATCTCGATGGTAAGAAAATAGGTACGCGTTCGATTTTTTATGGGGAATCAAAAGAAAGCTTCAAGCAACAATCATTCCAATCTTCATGGGCTGAGGTATTTGAAGCGGTATTGGGAATCGGACGCAATGGTTAATTACATTTGGGTCGGGATGTTTGTGATCGGTATTGTCTTTGGCATGATTAATGGGACGATGGATCAGGTGAATGAAGCTTTATTTGTCAGCGCAAAGGAAGCGGTCACCCTTTGCCTGGGACTGATGAGCATACTTGTCTTTTGGTTGGGTTTGATGAAAATAGCGGAGGAATCGGGGCTGTTAGATAAACTATCCAACTTGTTCAAGCCGTTCATGAGATGGCTATTCCCTGAAGTGCCTGCTAATCATCCCGCTATGGGGTATATACTTTCCAATATGATGGCAAACACATTCGGATTGGGGAATGCAGCTACGCCTCTTGGTATAAAAGCCATGGAACAACTAAAGAAACTAAATGGAGGAAAAACAACGGTCAGCCGCTCGATGGTCACTTTTTTAGCAATCAATACATCTAGCGTAACGTTGATTCCAACTACTGTCATTGCGATTCGGATGAATTACGATTCCCACTCCCCGACGGACATCGTTTTTCCGACCATTATAGCAACGGCCATTTCTGCCGTTGGAGGAATCGCGATAGATCGATATTTTTATTACAGGAGAAAGAGGAGCGGGAGGGAATAGGATGTTGCACTGGATGACCACCATTTCAATTTGGATGATACCGATTTTGATCCTCTGTATATTACTGTATGGCACATTGAAAAGAGTTCCCACCTATGAGACCTTCGTTGAGGGGGGGAAAGAAGGAATCAGCATGTCTTTTTCCCTCATCCCTTTCCTGGTAGGGATGCTTGTGGCGATTTCAGTATTTAGGGCATCAGGGGCCTTGGATTTCATTGTACAATCACTGAACCCCTTGCTTTCCCTTCTTCATTTTCCGTCTGAGGTTTTACCCCTTGCGATTATTAGACCAATATCCGGAACAGCCGCTTTAGGAATAACCAGCGACCTGATATCTGTTTATGGACCGGATTCCTTTATTGGGCGCTTGGCTGCCACGATTCAGGGAAGTACAGATACCACCTTCTATGTATTGACCGTTTATTTTGGAGCAGTCGGGATCAAAAAAATGGGAGATGCCCTTAAGGTCGGTCTTTTGGCGGACTTGATCGGAATCATAGCTGCCGTGGTCGTCGTCACACTGGTTTTCGGTATGAATTAAAGGTAGGGAAATGGGCGATTCCATTTCTTTTTTTTTTGTCTTTTTTCTTAAACAACGCTATGTTACGCTCTCCATTTTTAAGCGGATTCAAACTTTCATCTAAAAGAAACATTTTTTTGTATGGAAAAATAAGCTATGTTACACTCATTATGGAAACCAACCCATTTAACCGTCCCATTATTGGTGTAATAATAAAAGAAAAGCTCTTAATCGCGAAAAACCTTTTGTTTTTGCTTCTCAATATGTAATAATTGTATGATTGTGTATGTATAGACAATAACAAACGAATGATTATACTATGGGGTGAAGATAGATGGAACGATTACAAAAGGTTATAGCACATGCTGGACTGGCTTCCCGCCGTAAAGCAGAAGAGTTGATTTTAGAAGGTAAGGTAAAAGTGAACGGCAAAGTAGTGAAGGAATTAGGTGTGAAAGTTGGGCCTAATGATAAAGTTGAGGTTAATGAAGTCCCGCTTGAAAAAGAAGCCCCGGTTTATTTCCTATTTTATAAACCGCGTGGCGTCATTTCAGCAGTTTCTGATGATAAGAATAGAAAAGTCGTAACGGACTATTTCCCTTACATTAATGAACGGATTTATCCAGTTGGCCGCTTGGATTACGATACTTCGGGCTTGTTGATTTTAACCAATGACGGGGAATTTGCAAACACGTTAATGCATCCGAAGCATGAAGTGGATAAAGTGTATGTGGCAAAAGTGAAAGGGATGCCTTTGCGTGAAAGCTTGAAAAAGTTGGATAAAGGTATCAAGTTGGAGGATGGCAAGACCGCACCAGCCAAGACAAGGGTATTGTCTACCGACAAGAAAAAGGAAACGGCGATAGTTGAAATCACAATACATGAAGGCAGGAACAGGCAAGTCCGCCGGATGTTCGAAGCAATTGGCCATCCCGTCATTAAATTGAAGAGGGAACAATATGGTTTCTTGACCTTGGACGGTTTAACAGCAGGAGATTCCCGGGAGCTGACTCCACATGAAGTTAAATTAATGCGGACTTTAGCAACGACCGAACCTAAACAGCGGAGAATGTAAGAAAGAATTTTTCCTGTATTAATAGGTTGAAACCACTACCCCATTCTTCCCCTGGAAGAATAGGTGGTGGAAAACAACCTGTAAATACCTTTTCCTTCATGAATCGGGAAAGAATGTCACAAAACCTTCAGAAATGTAAATAAAAAGGACATGGCGTTAAATGGTATAATGGTATGGTTAAATTTAGTGTGGCCTTAGGAGGATTTCTATGGATAAAAAGAAGCGACGCCTAATTAGTAGAACCATCATTCTCCTGCTTTTAGGTGCAGCTTTAGTGTTTGCCCTTTATACGAACTTCACTAAAGATAAGAATGAAAGTCTGAGAAAAGGATCCGATGCACCCAATTTCGTTTTGACTGATATGGAAGGCAAAGAGCATAAACTTTCCGATTACAAGGGAAAAGGCGTCTTCCTGAATTTTTGGGGTACATATTGCAAGCCGTGTGAATATGAAATGCCTTATATGGAAAATCAATATAAAAACTTTAAAGATCAGGGCGTTGAAATATTGGCGGTTAATGTCGGGGAATCTGACTATGCTGTCAATAATTTCATTACAAAGCATGATCTAACCTTTCCTGTCATGATCGATAAAGGTAGGGAAGTGGAAAATGCTTATCGCGTGGATATATTGCCTGTCACCTTTTTGGTTGATAAAGAGGGGAAAGTGATAGATACCATCACCGGAGCTTTGACAGAAGAGAGCATCCAAAAGCATATGGAGAGAATTAAACCATAATATTGGGGAGTTTTTGACATGAAAGAAGTAAAATGCGATTGTGGTCATATAAATCCGTTTGGCACAAAGATTTGTGGGAAATGCGGGATGGTGCTTGGTAACGAAAAAGAAAACAAGCTTATTGATATGAGATATGAAGGAAGTGCCAGGCGTTCACAAACATATAAAAAAACGATCATCGATAAAATATGGAACTTCTTTTCTTCCGTTAAGGTAGGGGTGACGCTCATTGTCATTGCCTTGATCGCTTCAGCTATCGGGACGATTTTACCTCAGGAAATGTACATCCCTTCAACAGCTACGCCTGCAGAGCATTATGAACAGGAATACGGCTGGTTCGGAATGGTGTATTATGAACTCGGGTTTCATAACTTGTATAGTTCATGGTGGTATTTGATTATCATAGGCATGCTGGGCATATCACTATTGATTGCCAGTATCGATCGGTTCTTTCCATTATATCGATCGTTAAAAAAACAAGGGGTCACACGTCATGACGGTTTCATGAAACGTCAGCGGATTTATGGGGTGACAAAGCTTGAAGACCAAGATATAAACCTTGAAGAAGTAAAGGATAGACTAAAAAGGCAGCGTTATCATATACGAGAGGAAAACGGTCATATACTTGCCGAAAAGGGTCGTTTTTCACGTTGGGGACCCTATGTAAACCATATTGGACTTATCATTTTCTTAATTGGAGCATTATTGCGTTCCGTCCCTGGGATGTATATCGACAAAGTACTTTGGCTGCGTGAAGGCGAGAGAAAAGAAATTCCGGGTACAAATGGTGAATATTACCTCCAGAATAATGAATTTACCTTAGAGGTGTATGACAAAGAGAATGAAGAAGATGAGCAGTACAGTGCTGCAATTGATAAAACCGGTACGATCGCAAAAACCTATCAATCCGATGTTACGTTGTATGAGCGCAAGGGAGAAACCTTACCAGGGGAAAAAGTGGACCTTGATAAGCTTAAAGATTATAAAATCAAAGTCAATGAACCTCTGAAACATGATCATTATGCCCTCTACCAAGTAGACTATAAACTGGATGAGCTCAGTACGATGGCTTTTAATTTGATAAATAAAAAAACCGAAGAGAAATATGGAAGCTTAAAGGTTGATTTGAATAATCCTCAAAAGAAATACGAGTTGAAAGAAGGATATTCCGTTGACTTGATCAGTTACTTCCCCGATTTCGAGTTCGATGAAAAAGGCGAACCTAGAACGATATCGAAAATTCCGAATAATCCAGCATTTATCTTTAAAATGCATACTCCGGATAAGCCAGAGGGTGAAGTCAGTTTCGTAGCGATTAAGGAGACTGTGGAGCCTTTAGGGGAAAACACTTATAAAATGGCTTTTAATGGTGTGGAAACCCAAGATGTCACGGCTTTGACCGTCAGGAAGGATTTAACGCTTTGGATCCTATTCACGGGTGGTATCATTTTCATGATCGGCGTTGTCCAAGGGTCTTATTGGAATCACCGGCGTATATGGATTAAGAGGAAAGATGATGAGATATTAATGGCCGGCCATACAAACAAAAACTGGCACGGTATTAAAAGAGATATAAAACAAGCGATAGAATCGACATCACTTTCCGAACCAATGGATCAACTTGAAGAGGAGAAATCTTCTAGTAAGGGGGAAGTTTTAAATGGCTGAATTAAGCAGTAACTTTTTATATGCAGCTTTCTTATTATATCTGATCGCTACCTTTTTATTTGGGGGATCGATCAAGGATAAACGCGGAGAGGAGGAAAAGAAACAAAACAGATGGGCTAAACTGGGCATTTTCATCACCATTCTCGGTTTCGCGGCGCAAATTGGGTATTTCATCACTAGATGGATTGCTGCCGGCCATGCCCCGGTAAGTAACCTGTTTGAATTTACGACCTTTTTCGGAATGATGCTGGTCGGTGCTTTCATATTAATTTATTTTCTTTATAAAACACCTGCCCTTGGGCTATTCGCTTTACCGATTGCGTTATTGATAATCGCATATGCAAGTATGTTCCCTACAGAAATTTCGCCACTCATTCCTGCTTTGCAGAGTGATTGGCTTCATATTCATGTAACGACTGCAGCGGCAGGACAGTCGATCCTTGCCATAAGTTTCGTTACTGCCATCATTTATTTAATCAAATTCGTCGATCAGACACAATCAAGCAAAAGAACGTTCTGGCTTGAAGTCATCATGTTCATATTAGTCTGCACCATCGGTTTCGTCATCAGCACTTCTTCTTTTGCTGCCATGGATTATAAGTCGAATTTTGATTGGGTCGATAAACATGGTGCCGAGGTCAAACAGGAATTCAACCTACCGGCATTGGTAGGACCCAATGAAGGGAAACTTATCGAGACGGATCGATTTGAACCACTGTTGGACATGCCTGCACTGATCAATGCTAAGAAACTGAATACTGTACTTTGGTCAGTCGGTATGGGACTCGTCCTGTATGGTTTAATAAGGTTGATTGCTCGCAAAAGAGTGGCAGCATTGATTAAACCGATCGTTAAAAATGTGAATTTGAATTTATTGGACGAGATTAGTTATCGTTCTGTCCTTATCGGTTTTCCGATCTTTACACTCGGTGCCCTCATTTTTGCAATGATCTGGGCTCAAGTGGCCTGGACACGATTCTGGGGCTGGGATCCGAAAGAGGTCTGGGCACTGGTTACTTGGTTGTTTTATGCGGCTTTCTTGCATCTGCGCATGTCAAAGGGGTGGCAAGGGGAAAAATCAGCTTGGCTTGCCGTCATCGGTTTTGCCATCATAATGTTTAACCTGATATTCGTTAATCTTGTAATTGCTGGTTTGCATTCATATGCTTGATTCTGTATTGTAATATTTAGATGAAGGGGGTCTTTTGATAGAAACGTCGAGGAGTTGGCTTATCGATTTTTCTAGAGAATGATCCCTTTTTCCGTCACTCCCTTTAATAAGAATATTTCGGTGAAATAGCATGTATGAACTCTTAGTGAGCGGTAGAAGACTTTTTTTGTGACAAAATAGTGAAAGGTTCATGGAAGCTATGTGAAAATGGCCCTTTATCGTACTTTATAAGGAAAAATTATTAGTCATGGAAGTTTTCATTTTGTAGAATATATGATAGGAGGCTGATTACATAATGTATAATGCTATTAAAATTCTCGTGGTGGATGATGAGGAAAGAATCCGCCGGCTGCTAAAGATGTATTTGGAAAGGGAAGAATACATAATCGATGAAGCTGAAAATGGAGATATGGCTTTAACGAAAGCCCTTGAAAATGATTATGATTTAATTTTATTGGATATTATGATGCCTGGTAAAGATGGAATCGAAGTTTGCCGTGAATTAAGGGAAAAGAAAACGACACCGATTATCATGCTGACTGCTAAAGGGGAAGAAGTGAACCGCGTACAAGGGTTCGAAGTGGGGACCGATGATTATATCGTGAAGCCGTTCAGTCCTCGTGAAGTCGTGTTAAGGGTCAAAGCTTTATTACGTCGCTCTTCAAGCACAAGTTATATGCAGACGGAAACGACGGCAAAAGATGTGATCGTCTTCTCGCATCTAACCATAGATAATGATGCACACCGTGTACTTGCTGATGACAAAGAGGTTTCATTAACACCAAAAGAATATGAATTATTATACTTCTTGGCGAAATCCCCAGATAAGGTTTACGATCGGGAGCAATTGTTAAAAGAAGTCTGGCACTATGAATTCTTTGGAGATCTTCGAACTGTAGACACGCATGTTAAACGCTTACGTGAAAAATTAAACCGCATATCCGAAAACGCAGCCAAGATGATTGTCACCGTTTGGGGTGTAGGTTACAAGTTCGAAGTCATTAATGACTGATGCTATGGGGCAGTGTTGTAGGGAAGCTATGGGCAACGATCCTGTTGCTCGTGTCGTTTGTATTAATCGTTTTAACAGTTCTGCTGGTCGAATTCTTTGAGAATTTCCAAATTGAAAATATTGAAAATGATTTAACCAAAACGGCTGAACAAATCATTAAGGTAACCAATGAACATCAGGGATCCAGCAACGAGGTTTTACAAATAGCTTCGGAATTAATAGGCAACGAAACGAAAATGATCATTCTTAATGATGACAAAATGGTATTCTCGTCCATCGGAGGAGATAATGAGTTTGAAATCACGCCGGAATCCATTAAAAATGATTCTGAATTGCTCAAGGTTTTTACGGAAAGAAAGACTGTAAAAAAAGAAATGGCATTATCCGATGATGCAGGTAACGAGGAATTATCCGCAATCGTTGTAGGCATTCCACTTGAATTGAACGGGGAACAAGATGAAGTTTTCCTATTTCAATCGTTGGAGTCCATGGAAGAAACCACAAAATCCACTACACAGTTCATTTTATTGGCAGCGGGCATCGCCATTATTTTGACAACGATTTTTGCTTTCTTTTTATCTACAAGAATCAATGCCCCATTGGTGAAGATGAGGGAAGCAGCGCTAGCGATTGCCCGGGGGAAATTTGATACGAAGGTCCCGATTCTGACTCAAGATGAGATCGGTGAGTTGGCCATAGCGTTTAATCAGATGAGGAAGCAACTGAAATTCAATATGAATGCACTTAGTCAGGAAAAGGAACATCTCTCAAGCATCCTTAGCAGTATGGCTGATGGGGTCATTACCTTCAATAAAGATGGCACAATTCTGGAAACGAATCCGCCAGCGGAAAGGTTTCTGCAATCTTGGTACTTTGAAAAGGGCTTTAACCGGGAAGATGACGTGAATGTCCCCTTGGTTTTGATGAATCTATTTGATGAATCAGAGTCCTTCGATAAGGAGCAAGTCGGTGAAATCACCTTGCAGGGCCGTGATTGGGGATTTATTGTCAGTCCGCTATATACAAATGCCGACAATATTCGCGGAGCGGTGGCCATCATACGGGATATGAGTGATGAAAGGCGTATGGACAAACTTAGGACGGATTTCATAGCGAATGTCTCCCATGAGTTAAGAACGCCAATTTCAATGTTGCAAGGTTATAGTGAAGCGATCGTGGATGACATTGCGAGCAGTGAAGAGGAAAAGGTGGAAATGGCCCGCATCATCTATGATGAGTCTTTGAGAATGGGTCGTTTAGTCAATGATCTTCTCGATCTAGCTAAATTGGAATCGGGTAAAATGACCCTTAGCTATGAATGTGTACCTATTTCGCCTTATTTAAAGAGGATTACAAGTAAGTTTTCCGGACTAGCCAAAGAAAAAGGGATTACAATATCAGCCAGTCTGCAAGACAATCAAATCGAATGGCATTTCGATCCCGACCGTATTGAACAGGTTTTGACCAATTTAATTGATAATGCAATCCGTCATACTCCTCCAGGCGGTAACATTGATGTCATTCAGAGGACAAGTGATCGAAGGGGTCTGATCATTGATGTGAGGGATTCTGGATCTGGAATTCCCGAAGAAGATTTACCTTTTGTATTCGAGAGGTTTTATAAAGCGGATAAAGCAAGGACCCGCGGCCGTTCGGGTACCGGATTGGGTTTGGCAATCGTAAAAAATATAATCAATGCCCATGATGGCTACATTTCGGTAAACAGTTTACCTAATAAAGGGACGACGTTCAGTTTTATTCTGCCTCGAATTATGGAAAATGCTGAATGAATGACGGGTGGCATGCCAAAAAATCTTGTTTCATAAGGAACTGAGAAGACAAAGGCAATTGGATTTCTTTCCAACTTGTCTTTGTTTTTTTTTAGGATACAAGATAAGAAGTCCTTGATAAGTGGAAATTAACGGAATGTTATAATAAGATTGAAGCCGAGGTATGTAACTTTTATTTAGGATTGACGACTATATTTATGAACGGATGTGGGGAAATGATGGATTCCGTTTTCCACGATCTTTATGAAAAATATCATCAGGAAATTTATCAATTCATTTTTTATATGACTAAAAATCGAGAAACGGCTGAGGACCTTGTTCAGGAGGTTTATATCCGGGTAATGAAGGCCTATGAACGCTTCGAAGGAAAAAGCAGTGAAAAAACGTGGATGTATTCGATTGCAAGAAATGTGACGATAGATTACTTTCGGAAACAAAAAGGGTGGAAAGACAAAATCTTTCCTAACTTTGATTGGGATAGGCAATTGATAATAGATAAAGAGCCCATTCCCGAAGAAGTGGCTATCATGAACGATGAAATGCAAGATATTTATCAATGCTTAAACCGGTGTACCGTCGATCAAAGATCCGTCATCATTTTACGATATATTCAGGGATTGTCCATTACGGAAACTGCTGAAGTATTGAATTGGAGTGAAAGTAAGGTAAAAACGACCCAGCACCGTGCTTTGAAGGCAATCAAAAAGTTGATGGAAGAATTATCAGGAAAGGAGGACCACCGCATTGAGAAGAACCCGTTGGAAAGAAAATGAAATTGAAGACATGCTACGCGAGCTTCCGAAATTAAAAGATGACCGAACCAAGGCAGAGGTGTTTGCGAGAATACATGAAAAGAAGAGAAAGAAACACTGGATACCACTAATTGCGGGTGTTGCCTCCTTATTCTTAATGGTTGTTTTGGCATCTTCGATAATTATTGATAAAAAAGGAACGACAAGTCAAGAGGGCAGCGGCAGTAGTGGGAAATTATCCATATCTGAAAATAAGGAAATGGCAGATCTTGAACAGCAGGATGCAAGTAACAAAGAAAATCCTTCAGAAGATAAACAGTATAATCAAGAGTTTTCGAGTAAGCAAGCGGAAATCGAATCTAAAGACAAGGTTTCAGAAATGGAACCTCGAAAAAGGGGAAAGGAAAAAACATTTGCACAAGCAATCTATCAAGATGACCTTAAAAATGCATCGATCATTACGATGGGTGTCCCAGATGATCAAATGAATTTCATCGTTCCCATTTCAATTAAACTCAAACATTATGACGAAAGTGATACGCTGAATCAGTTAGTTAATCAAATGTCCGAAATCGATGAAGAGCAATATGGGCTATCTGATTATTTTCCACTTGATATAAAGGTTAGCCAAGGAAACGATATGACCACTGCTAATATTGATTTTCAAGAAAAAAGCCAATTATTGGACGAAGATACCCTTTTTCTCCATTCGATGGAGGAAACGCTTTCCTATACCAATATAGAGAAAATGACATTTTCTACAGGTGGTAAGCAAGGTGCCATGTTTGCGCATGCGGGATATTTAAAGGAGGAGGATATACCTCATCAAAAAAATCGCACATACCTTCTATACCAAAGGGATAAGACCTCCCCAAGGTTCCTTGTTCCAAGCAATATGGGTTATCAGGACTTTGAGGAGGCGCTGCAAGCTGGAAAAGGGGAGGCGGACATCGAGGGGATTTCACCTGCAATCCCGCATGACCTGAAATGGGAAAGGATAAGCTCTGATGGAGATCTTGTGATCATTCAATTATCAGATCAAGCTGCCATTGAAAATAATGAGGAATCCCTTCAAGCTTTAGAAGCCATACTCTTCATAGCTAAGGATTTTGGTTTTGAAAAAGTGAAGTTTGAAAATGCTCCTATTGAAGAGGTAGGCCAGCTGAATTTAACTGAAGATATATTGGTGCCCAAAGCACCGAACCAAGTGAATTGATGCAACTATATGATGGTGCGTTAAAAACACCCAGTCTATGGTTGGTATAAGCCCCTTGCATTCATAGAAAAAGTGCCCGCGCTTACGGGCACTTTTTTCTTCTTATAATGAAATACGGGCCATGAATGTAATTTCTTCTGTTTCCATTAAAAATTGTTTCATGTTGTCTTCTAATGGTAAATCAAAGCTCAAAACCATGATGGCTTCCCCGCCAGCTTCTTTTCGGCCAACCTGCATGGTGGCGATATTCACTCCGTGATCACCTAAGACCTTACCTACGTTACCGATTACACCAGGTTTATCGGTATGCTGGATATAAAGTAAATTCGATTCTGGATGAAAGTCGATTTTGAAACCATTCAAACTTACAATCCGAGAACCGTAATTTTCGATATAGGTCCCACTGATTGTTAATTCACGGTTATCACCTTTTACTTTAAGGCTGATCAAATTCGAGTAACCTAAAGAGTCCGCAGAGATTTTTTCACCAACGGTTATGCCACGCTCTTTTGCGATCAACAAGGCATTCACTTCATTGACTGATGCATCAACTCTTGATCTGAAAAAGCCAGAGATTAGACTTTTTGTAAGAATTGCTGTATCGAAATCCAATGATTCCCCTGCATACGTAACGGAGATTTCCTGAATCCCTTCATTCATGCACTGAGAAGCAATGGATCCCATTTGCTGAACAAGTTGATAGAATGGCTGTACCTTTTCAAACACTTCTTTAGATATGGCTGGAAGGTTGATTGAACTTGAGACTGGATTTCCTTCGAAATAGGTCAATACTTCTTGGGCAACCTGTACGGCAACATTTAATTGGGCTTCTTTTGTGGAAGCACCTAGATGCGGTGTAGCAATGACGCTATCCAGTTCAAGGAGTTTATGGCCAATTGGAGGTTCTTCGACGAAAACGTCCAGTGCAGCCCCTGCAACATGTCCTTCAACTAACATTTCATATAAATCATCTTCGTCTAGAATTCCACCACGGGCGCAGTTCAGTACATAAACCCCTTTTTTACAGGTAAGCAGTTTTTCTTTATTGATTAATCCTCTAGTTTCATTCGTTAGTGGTGTATGAACAGTAATGATGTCTGCTTTAGGAAGCAATTCATCTAATGGCAGGGCCATTACGGACATTTTCTTTGCACGATCGACAGTCAGGAACGGATCATAGACAATGACATCCATGCCAAACACTTTAGCACGTTTGGCAATTTCCCCTCCGATACGTCCAAAGCCAACTATACCTAATGTTTTACCACGAAGTTCAGTTCCCGTATATGAAGAACGTTTCCACTCCCCATTCTTCAGTGAAGCATAAGCTTGCGGAATGTGGCGCATTAATGAAGCCATCATGGCGAATGTATGTTCAGCTGTTGAAATAGTATTGCCGTCAGGTGCATTAACCACGACAATCCCGCGTTTTGTAGCCGCGGGGATGTCTATGTTATCAACACCGACACCGGCGCGTGCTATAATTTTTAACTGCGGCATACGGTTCATTAAATCTTCCGAAACCTTCGTTGCACTTCTCACAAGAATTGCATCGATCTGATCAAGTTCGTTTGCAGCTTCCTCTACGGTCTTCTGAATGAGATGAATATTGGATGCCTCTGATAGCGGTCCGAGTCCTTCTGGTTTAATGGCGTCTGCTACTAAAATCCGATACACGTCTAAACACCTTCCTAGGGAAAAGAATTATCTTAAATTTCAGTTAATTTTACAATTGAAATGCTGTTTATGTCAATTTGGCTTATCTGTATGTAAGCGCTTAATAAAAAGATTATCATCTGATCAATTGTTTAATGTCGCGATATAAATGGCTTCGTCTTAGTTTACGCAATACAAAAAAAATTTTCATTAGTTAGAATTGACATTTTGTATATCACTATGTGTTTTAAGCCATTCACTGTGACGATCGATATTCATTCTAAAAGCATCAACTGAGAAAAAATGCTATCAAAAAAAAGGGATTTCAGATATAATGGGAAGTATAAAAAATTTTATAGGTCTATCTTCGGGGCGGGGCGCAATTCCCCACCGGCGGTGATGAAGGAATCTCTTCTTCTAAGCCCGCGAGCCTTACAAGGCAGGATTTGGTGTGATTCCAAAGCCGACAGTATAGTCTGGATGGGAGAAGATGGAGGTTCCTGAGTGCGTTTCAACAGTTATTTGCTGAACGTTTGTTTGATGTAACCTTTAATTTATCCCTTTAATTCTATTGGAATTAAAGGTTTTTTATTGAGCATCAACATTTTGGAACCCTAACCTCTTTTTCAGGTAGATCGGAAAAGAAGGAGAGAGAACTATGAAAAAGAACAAAGTGAAAAAAACGGTCACACTTGCCATGATGGGAAGCATTTCTTATTTATTGATGCTTTTAAATTTCCCGTTTCCAGGATTCCCGCCTTTTCTCAATGTTGATTTTAGCGACATACCAGCACTGATGGCGGCATTGATTTTCGGTCCGATGGCTGGAATTCTAGTCGAGTTCATTAAAAACCTATTGGATTTAGTCATGACAGGGACCTTGACTGCTGTACCTGTGGGGCATATCGCTAACTTTATAGCCGGAATACTGTTCGTCTTGCCAACTTATTATGTTTTTCAGAAAATCAATTCAAAAAAAGGGATGACGTTCGCTTTACTTGCGGGGACAGTTTCCATGGCAGTATTCATGAGTGTTTTAAACTATTTTGTCTTTTTACCGGCTTATACATTCTTTATGGGATGGGATGCAATGTCGGCACCCGAGTCAAGAAAGTTCGTTACTACGGCAATCTTGCCTTTTAACGTGATAAAAGGCGTGCTCATCACATCTGTATTCATGTTGCTGTTCATTAAATTACAGACATGGATCAATAAGCAAACATTATATAAAAATGCTTAAAGGCATTGACGATAGACATAAAAAACAACCGGATATCCATATTCGGTTGTTTTTTATGTCTATATAATTTTTGTATGAGAACATGTAATGCGACTTTGGCAAAAAGAAAAGCCATTCTCGATTGAAAATGGCTTGTACCTCTATTCGAACTTTAGTGCATCTCCGTCAAATGCCTCGTCAGCAACTTTAATAGAATCCGTTGGGCATCCTTCAAATGCATCCATCATGTCATCTATTAGTACATCTGGAATTTCAACGATTCCCTCGTTATCGTCAAGGGTAACAAATGCAATCCCTTCGTCATCGTAATCATATATATCTGGTGCCGCTGCTCCGCAAGCTCCACAAGCTATGCATGTTTCTTTATCCACAATAGTAAATTTAGCCATGAATATAACCCCTCCTAAGTTGATTAACAACTGATAATCTTTTTATTTCAGATTATTATCTCTTTCTTATTGTAAGACCGAATGCCAAACTTTTCAATAGAAATTGTATTGATAATGACTATCATGTAGCTGAATGTCAACAAAAAACATTGAAATAATTAACTTGGTTCTTTCCTTGGTTCGTCATTTAGTCACATAATTTCCCTTGTATTCAGCAATAATAACGGCGATTTTTGCAGTTTTTTGTTACAATGGGTTTATTGGTTAAATGAAGCAAGGATGTGAGTCCCATGAATAATTATCTACAGGCCATCATTCTATATGCAATAAAAAAATTTCAAGGCGAGCGTTCCATTTATGCTATATACCATATGCTGCAGGGGAAGAAATCGTCACAAACAATCCAGGATGCCCATTTATTCGGGTTAACGGATATATTTGGGACAATACCTCGATTTACCCGTCAGCAATTAAATCAAAACATTGAACATTTACTTAAGCATGACTTGATTAATTTAACGGATAAATCAGATGCATATGAAATTAGTTTGCAAGGTGAGGGAATGTTAGTCGATTACTTTAAAAATAATCCATTTCCGACGTATATAAATGGTTGGAAGTATCACAATATCACCCCGGTTTTCTGGGGAAGGTTAAACTTACTCATTCAAACCATATCCCATATTGTCCACAATGAAAGACGTTTTTATCCGATACAACGAAATCCCAAAATCCAATTCTTCGTTAAGGAATTTTTACATGCCAATCGTCAGGATCGAGCCTTGATTGCCCAACATCTATATGATGAACTGATATCCCTTTTAGAAAGTCAAAGTGATATGAAACGAGACATTTTCATTTTGAAATTAACTGGGATAAACAGGATTGGACTTACGTTTGAACAGATTGCAAAAAGGAAGGATGTAGAAGAAGAGTATGTTCGCTTTACATTCCTTGACTCATTGCATCAAATGCTTGCAGAAATGGAATCGGGAAAGGATTACCCTCTCTTGTCCACATTAACCAATGATTGGAAAAGAAGTGGGAATCCTCATTTGACACAATCTACACAGACTACTTTACGATACATCCAGGAAGGGAAAAATTTGGGCGAAATAGCCGAAATCCGTAGATTGAAAGTCAACACCATCGAAGATCACCTCGTAGAAATTGTTTTATCTGACAAGAGTTTTCCGATTTCAGATTATGTGTCTATCGAGGATGAGAGGGAAATTGATGAAGCTATTAAGGAACTTGGAACGAAAAAGCTTAAAGCAATCAAGCAGATGGTCGATAATAAACAGATAAGCTTTTTCCAAATAAGACTTGTACTTGCGAAAATAGGTGATGGATGATGAATATAGAACGAGTCCTCAAAGAAAAATTCGGATTTGATGAATTCCGTCCTGGACAAAAGGAAGTGGTTGAATCATTGATGTCCGGCCGTCATACTTTAGCGATGCTACCGACCGGATCAGGTAAATCATTATGTTACCAGCTGCCGGCTTATCTTTTAAATAAGACTGTCCTAATTGTCTCCCCGTTATTATCATTAATGCAGGATCAGGCAGATCAGCTGAAGATGAGTGGCGAAAAAAGTGTATTGACGCTCAACTCTTTTTTGACGCTAAATCAAAAAAGGAAAGCTTTCGACCGGTTACATAGTTATCGTTTTATCTTTTTATCTCCTGAAATGCTTAGCCTGGATGGAGTGATAAAATCATTGAAATCCATAGAAATAGGTTTGTTCGTCATAGATGAAGCACACTGCATCTCACAATGGGGATATGATTTCCGTCCGGATTATTTGAATTTAGGAGAAGTGAGGCGTGAATTGAACAATCCGTTGACTCTTGCCCTGACAGCAACTGCAACCGATGAGGTCCGGAGGGACATCGTTGGTAAACTCAACATTGGGCAGGTCAAGGAAACAGTTTCATCTGTTGATCGGGAAAATATTGCAATTATTGTCGAGCGAATGTTCAGCTACGATGAGAAGCTAGCCCGTGTGCTGGAGCTTGTCAGGAAATTTACCGGAAGTGGGATTATTTATTTTTCCTCTAAAAAAGTGGCGGAATCGGTCACTGGGTTTTTACAGGAAAACGGGATCGATAGTGTCAATTATTATCACGGTGGAATGGAACAGGAACAAAGGATGCTCATTCAGCAGCAATTCATTTCCGGCCAGTTAAAAATTATATGTGCAACAAGTGCTTTTGGAATGGGTGTGAATAAATCCGATGTCAGATATGTTATACATTTTCATCTCCCATCGACAATGGAAGCATATCTTCAGGAAATAGGCAGGGCGGGACGGGATAGGAAGCAAAGTGTGGCTGTCTTATTATATGGCGAAGGGGATGAAGGGCTTCCCCTTCATTTGATGGAGCAACAGTTGCCTACGGATTCGCAAATCGATGGTGTATGTTCTTTCCTAAATGCATCACAAAAAATCCTGGTGAATTTGACCCTCTCAGAACAAGAACAGCTCTCTCAATCCTTTTCTTTGAACGAAATCCAGCTGCGTTTTTTTACCCAGTTTATTACGGGCAATAACTTACATCAAGTGGCAGAGATGAAAGAGTATTGTCAAGAGAGGAAATCAAGGAATCAAGAAAAGCTGCATAAATTCCTTCACTGGATATATGCACAGGAATGTCGCCGTTTAGGGATACTGGACTACTTTGGAGAAAAGCATCGGGAAGTAAACCCCATCTGCTGTGATATCTGTGGGATGGATGCCGAAAAAATGGCTGATGTATGGCCGGAAGTCAAGGTGGATCCGGTCAATTCCTTTACCACGTGGAAAAAGGAATTGGCTTATATCTTATTAAAAAAGGAAAATGGCAATGAAAAATAAGCAAGCAGAAATAATTAAACAACTTACAGATAAACAGTTGCTATATAATTTATTTCTTACACAAATTATTCTCTTAACGTTAGCCATCTTTTTAGGTATTATTTTATTTAAAGACCGTTCTGCTTTTTTCGACTTATTTATCTTTGATGACCTGAACATTTTGCTGATTGGAATTCCCGCTGGAGTCATTGTCGTGTTATTTGACTTATTGCTTATGAAAGTGACGCCATCTTCCTATCAGGATGATGGTGGTATTAACGAACGCATTTTCAGTAATTTGTCATACCCGTTGATTTTTGTCGTAGCTTTAGTGGTAGCGATAAGTGAAGAAGTATTATTCCGTGGAGTGTTGCAAACACATTTTGGTTTGCTTCTTACCAGCCTCATTTTTGCAGCCGTTCATTATCGTTACCTTTTTAATTGGTTTTTATTTTTAAATGTTTTGGTTTTGAGCTTCTTTATCGGTTTTCTTTTTGAAATGACGAATAATATCATCGTGACGATAACGGCCCACTTTTTGATTGACTTTATCCTTGGTATTTTAATCAGGAACAAAAAACAAAGAGGGTTTAGCAAGAAAGGGGGTGACTTGAATGAGCCGAGTACAAAAGAATGAAAAAGAAAACGATCAGGCTGGTGAACTTCGTTCGCGAATTGAACGTCAGAAGGCTAAGTCATCATTGCCCAAGCGGAGCAAAGTCCACCAGAATAAAAAGAAAAAAAGTAAAGTGAAGATTAAGTTCCCAATGATACAATTATTAGCGTTATTTTTTATTTTGCTTCCAATTGGATTTTACAGCCTTTATACATATCTGCAGGATAGGCCTGTACCTGTTACGAAAAGTGACCAAGTCGTTTTGAAAGAGGAAGATAAAGAATCGATTCCAACTACAGCAACGGCAGATGATTTAAAGGAAAAAGAATCGGCAAAGGCTGGAGCTGAGAAAGAAAAAGAAGAAGCTGAGGCTAAAGCTAAAGCGGAGCAAGAAGCTGAAGAAAAGGCCAAAGCGGAGCAAGAAGCTGAAGAAAAGGCCAAAGCGGAGCAAGAAGCTGAGGAAAAGGCCAAAGCGGAGCACGAAGCTGCGGAAAAAGCCAAAGCACAGCAAATAGCTGACGAAAAAGCAAAGAAGGCAGCAGCAGAAAAGAAAAAGGCTGCCGAAAATGTTCAAGCCGCGAAACCGGATAAAGAGAGTTATAAAGTTGTTTTACATACTGTTCAAGGTGAAGAAACATTATTTCGCATTTCCATGAAATACTACAAATCACAGGAAGGGATTGCTCTGATCAGGGAGTGGAATGGGCTGAATGGCAATGAAATTTCCAAAGGTCAGGTATTGAAAATTCCAATCAAGAAATAATGATGGCACTCTGTCTTTATTATAGGCAGGGTGTTTTTTAATTGTTTGACTTGGTTCAGTATGAAGGCAAACGTGATAGGTACTTTATCATTTTTTCCTCTACTCTTTCATATCATGATTTGAAAGAGTAGAGGAGGAAATGCGATGGAATCGACAATCATTTTATTGGATGAGAAAACGGATCAAGCAACAAAACAAATGCTGCAGAATGTCGTGGATCGAAAGAAAAAATTCGAGGCACTTAAAAAGAAACACCTTCAAAGCTTATGGGCGACCATGATTGTTGCTGCCCTTTTTATGATTTATCTTTATTTTTATATCGTTGTACCTTATTCCTATTCCTTTTTCAGTATGTTTAGTGTTTTCGTCGACCATTTTAGCCATTTCCTTTTTTTGGCGGCAGCAATTGGTCTATATGGATATATGGTTTTAATTAAAAAAAAGCTTGATAAAGCTGAAAAGGAGTTTCAACTGCTACGCTGTGAAATCATTAATAAAAGTAAGCAATTGTGGGAAAAAGAGGAAGAATGGAAAAGCCGCCATAAGGTTTTTGAAATGATGAAGAAGAATTATGATATTAACTTATATCATGAAAATAAATGATGATCGCGTTAAATCATATTTAATTGCGGGTAATATGGATTTATGGTTATATGAAAGTACGTTTGGGATAAGGATGGAAAGAAGGTTTAACTAAGATGTTATGGTTATCTGGATTATTTTTAGTCATCATTCTGCTGTTATTTGCCACAATTATTTACATGTGGCGTACGGCAATGCAAGATAGGTTGATTTTTCAAGACTTATATTTCAAAGACTTTCCTGAAGGCTTTGGCGATGTTCGGATTTTTTTCATATCCGATCTTCATCGACGGATCGTTGCGGACAAATTAATTGAGGACGCTCGTGACAAGACAGATTTGGTGATAATCGGCGGTGACATTAGGGAAAGCGGGGTTCCCTTAGAACGTGTGGAAAAAAATATATTGAAACTAAAAGAACTTGGTCCCCTATATTTTGTTTGGGGTAATAATGATTATGAAGGAGACTTCCATGAATTGGATGCGACTCTTTTGAAACACGGTGTGAAAATCCTTGATAATACTGCTGTTTCTTTTGAGTCTCAAAATGGCAGTAAAATCGCTCTTCTGGGCATTGATGATATATCGGAAGAACGTGATAGGCTTGACCTTGCCCTGTCGGATTGCGGGAATGAAGATTTTCGGATTTTGGTGAGCCATAATCCATTGGTCAAGAAACAGTTGACTCCAGAACACCATATTAGTCTCGTCCTGTCAGGTCACACCCATGGCGGGCAGATTCGCATATTAGGATTCGGGCCCTATCAGATCGGCAGCATTAAAAAAGAGGGGGACTGTTTATATATGACGAGTAACGGCTATGGGACAAGCGCAGTGCCTTTAAGGCTTGAGGCTAAGCCGGAAACACACCTCTTCACCCTGAAAAGGGGGACAGACACTGAAATAGGCGAAGCTGTGGAAAAAACCTATTAGGCTGCTTTTGATTGAGCATATCGGGATTTTACAGACTTTGAAAAATCCACTATAATTTCAACAAATGATCGTACAGTTATTGGAGGCCTTGTAAAACCATGCAAGAAGGTAAATATAATATAAAGGCAGTTTCAAAACTGCTAGACATTCAGTCGGGAACCCTTAGGGCATGGGAAAGGCGCTATAAAATTATCGAACCTGTCAGGAATGAATCAGGGCACCGGCTGTATACAGAAAAACATCTGCAAATCCTTAAGTGGCTCATTAATAAAACAAAGCAAGGTTTTACAATAAGCCAAGCTGTTTCACTTCTCGAAAGTACCGGCACTCTAGCGCCTGGAGTTCAAGAAACGAATCGTAAGGATGAACAAGCGATTAAGTTATCGGATGAATTAATTGAAGCTCTATTGAATTTCAATGAAAATAAAGCCCATATGCTGATAAGCCAAGCATTCAGCATGTATACAATCGAACAAACCATAGTTGATGTACTCGGTTCAATATTAATTCAGATTGGGGATAAGTGGGAAAGAGGGGAAATTACTTCCGCTCATGAACACTTTGCGTCGAACATCCTAAAATCCAGAATCAGTTCAGTTATGCATACGATTCCGACTAATGGTTTTCTTCCGAAAGCCCTTACCGTTTGTGCTCCCGGTGAAAAACATGAATTTGGACTGTTGGTCTTCACCATTTTTTTGAAGCGAAAAGGGTATGAAACCATTTATTTAGGTGAATCCATTGCTGATAAGGACCTTTTCACCGTATTAAACATCATAAAGCCCTCTTACCTATTCATGTCATGTTCACTGAAAGAGAATCTTGATGGAACATTTAGGCTGGTTGAAGCGTTAATAAAGGATTTCCCGGATTTGAAGGTGGGTCTTGGCGGTGCGGCGCTGAGCCTTATTTCCGAAGAAAACCGTACGGCCTTCAGCGGAGTTTTAATGGGGGACACGCAATCTAAATGGGAGGAATGGCTGAAAGGTTAGCGGCAGACTGCTTAGGAGAAATAATGGATATGCACCCTGCAACCAAGGCTTCATATGATGTATGAAGATGGTAACCAGGGGGCATTTTTTTATGAAGCTGGAGCGATTAACTAATAATAAAATCAAGATTTTTTTGACCCTTGATGATTTAATTGATAGAGGTATAACAAAAGAAGATATTTTAGGGAATTCCTTAAAGGTCCACAAGCTATTTCAGGATATGGTCGAAGAAGCGTGCGAAGAACTCAGCTTTAAAATGAGTGGTTCCATTGCAATCGAAATTTTCTCCTTGCCTGCTCAAGGGTTGATAATCATTGTGACAAAGGACGAAGAGGAATTATTGACTGACGAAGAGGAATTCTTGGATTTACAAGTGAAAATTGATGACTTCCCCCATATTCTGTATGTTTTCAATGACTTTGAAGATATCGTCCAATTATCTCTTAGATTATCTTTTCAAGGTTTGCTTAAGAGTACTCTTTATCATTTTGAGGAAAGATACTATTTACTTATCGAAAATGTTAAAGACACGACCTATGACACGGTCATATCTTTAGCGGCTGAGTATGGCCATGCATCTACATTGACACTCAGCCGCATCAATGAATATGGAACATGTATAATCGAAAATGAAGCGATACATGTTTTGCTCAAACACTTTAGCTGAGTAAAACGAATGAGACAAGGCAGCCACATTATG
Source organism: Peribacillus simplex NBRC 15720 = DSM 1321 (assembly GCF_002243645.1). NCBI lineage: Bacteria > Bacillati > Bacillota > Bacilli > Caryophanales > Bacillaceae > Peribacillus > Peribacillus simplex. Next base: position 4,632,065 of record NZ_CP017704.1, read on the forward strand.
GTAAAACAATGCGGTTTGCCTTATTTGTCTCAACTTTCTGCCGAAGAAGCTAAACGGAAAAAGAGTAAGAAAACAGTTGATATGATAACGTTTTCATTTTTAGAATATTTCCAACTTTTAAATTCCCATTTTTACTCTTGCATAAATGTAACGAAGGTGTATACTAGCACATGAAGAGGACTATTTGTACATTATAATTTTATATATGGATGAGATTTTCTAGGAGGTACTTTTAATGGAATCGGCAAAAGGCAATAGCCATGTAAATGAAGAAGAAAAACACGACGTACTGAGGTCTACCCAAACTGTAATACATAAAGCTTTGGATAAGCTGGGTTACCCGGAAGAAGTTTTTGAGCTGTTGAAGGAACCATTGCGTTTATTAACGGTGAAGATACCGGTCCGCATGGATGATGGCTCGGTTAAAATTTTCACAGGTTACCGTGCACAGCATAACGATGCTGTTGGGCCTACAAAAGGTGGTATCCGTTTTCACCCTAATGTAACTGAACGTGAAGTGAAGGCATTATCCATTTGGATGAGTTTGAAATGCGGCATCGTTGATTTGCCATACGGCGGGGGAAAAGGCGGTATCGTTTGTGATCCTCGTAATATGTCATTCCGTGAGCTTGAAAGGCTGAGCCGGGGCTATGTTCGCGCAATTAGTCAAATCGTGGGGCCGACTAAAGATATCCCGGCACCTGATGTATTTACAAATTCTCAAATCATGGCTTGGATGATGGATGAATACAGCCGTATGGATGAATTCAACTCGCCAGGTTTCATTACGGGTAAACCGCTAGTACTTGGTGGTTCTCATGGCCGTGAATCAGCCACCGCTAAAGGTGTAACCATTTGTATCAATGAAGCTGCCAAGAAACGCGGCATCGATATTAAAGGGGCACGGGTCGTCATTCAAGGTTTTGGTAACGCAGGTAGTTTCTTGGCTAAATTCATGCATGACGCAGGTGCTAAAGTCATTGGGATTTCGGATGCATATGGTGCTCTTCATGATCCAGAAGGATTGGATATCGATTATCTTCTCGATCGGAGAGATAGTTTCGGAACCGTAACGAAATTGTTTAAAAGCACAATTTCAAATAAAGAACTGCTTGAATTGGAATGTGATATTTTAGTTCCGGCGGCAATTGAAAACCAAATCACTGAAGAAAATGCTGCTGATATCAAAGCATCAATCGTTGTCGAGGCAGCTAACGGACCTACAACAATTGAAGCGACACAAATCCTAACGGATCGCGGAATCCTTCTTGTTCCTGATGTCCTTGCTTCTGCTGGCGGTGTAACGGTTTCTTACTTCGAATGGGTACAAAATAATCAAGGGTATTACTGGTCTGAAGAAGAAGTGGACGAAAAGCTGGAAAAAATCCTTGTGAAATCTTTTAATAACATTTATGAACTTGCACAATCAAGACGTGTTGATATGCGCCTAGCGGCTTATATGATTGGTGTAAGAAAAATGGCTGAAGCTTCTCGCTTCCGTGGTTGGATCTAAAAGATTCAAATCATGTATAAATTTATAGTTAAAATCATGTTCATTGCATTATCATTGAAATGATTTGTAAAAACTCCTATCATGTATTGATAGGAGTTTTTATTTTTTAGACGAACGAATTACATAGTGCATGGAAAGGCAGTGGAATAAAGATGAATGTTGAAGAAGTCATTATCATAGGTGGGGGCCCTTGTGGATTGGCTGCTGCAATCGCTCTTAAAGAAGTGGGAATACAGTCCCTGATCATTGAAAAAGGCAATGTGGTTGATTCCATTTACCGTTATCCGACACATCAAACATTTTTCAGTTCGAGTGAAAAGCTGGAGATTGGTGATATCGCTTTTATAATCGAAAACCGTAAACCGGTCCGCAATCAGGCGCTAGCCTATTATAGGGAGGTAGTCAGAAGGAAAGAATTGCGGGTCAATAAATTCGAAAAAGTGGAAAAGGTGGAAAAACGAGAAGACGGGAAGTTTTTAGTCAAAACATCGAAAGGTGACTATACAGCTCTACATGTGATCATATCGACCGGATACTATGATCATCCTAACTATATGTGCATACCGGGTGAACAGCTCCCTAAAGTGTTTCATTACTTCAAGGAGGGCCATCCCTACTTTAATTGTGATGTTGCAGTCATCGGTGGCAAAAACTCAAGTGTGGATGCAGCACTGGAATTGGTCAAATCAGGAGCAAGGGTTTCAGTCCTTTATAGAGGATCGGATTACTCTTCAAGTATCAAACCTTGGATTCTTCCGGAATTTGAATCATTAGTCCGCAATGGAACGATCAAGATGGAATTTAATGCGAATGTTGACAGGGTAACGGAAGACAGCGTTCTCTATCACGTAGGTGATGAGGATAAAGTTATTAAAAATGATTTTGTATTTGCTATGACTGGTTACCATCCTGACCATTCCTTTTTAGCTTCAATGGGCATTACTATTGATAAGGAGACTGGAAGGCCTGCATATAACGAGGAAACGATGGAGACGAACGTTAAAGGTCTTTATATTGCAGGAGTTCTGGCAGCTGGAAATAATGCGAACGAAATCTTCATCGAGAACGGCAGGTTTCATGGTGGATTGATTGCTTATCATTTGGCTGTTAAAGAAAAATAATTATATAAATGAGGAGCTGGGACCGTATGGAAAAAATATCATTAATAACGACTGGTGGGACTATTGCCAGTAAAGAAACTGCGAATGGTATGTTGGCCTCTGGTGCATTGACTGGCCATGAGTTGGCATCACTTTGCGAATTGCCCAACGATATCGAGGTTAAAGTGGTTGATCTTTTCCAGATTTCAAGCATGTCCATGTCCTTTGAGAAAATGCAACAGCTTAAATCAGCCATTCAAAAGGAACTGGAGGATCCTGAAGTTACGGGAATCGTCGTGACCCACGGTACGGATACACTTGAGGAAACGGCATATTTCCTTGATGTCACGAGTAAGGATCAACGTCCAATCGTATTAACCGGCTCCCAACGGTCTCCTCAAGAGGTGGGCACTGATGTATATTCCAATCTAAGGAATTCGATATTATGCGCTGCGAGTGATCTTATTAGGGATGTTGGCGTAGTGGTCGTTTTTAATGAGCGGATCTATTCAGCAAAGTATGTCAAAAAAGTGCATGCTTCCAATTTGCAGGGGTTCGAATCTTTTGGCTATGGTTATTTGGGGATAATTGATAATGATGTAGTCAGCATCTATCAAAAACCTTTACATAGGGAGTGTTATGATATTCAGAAAAGTATCCCCAGGGTGGATATCATCAAGTGCCATACAGGCGCTGATGGCCTCTTTATTGATGCTGCGGTTGCAAACGGAGCGAAAGGCATTGTGCTCGAGGGTGTAGGAAGGGGACAAGTTACCCCTGTAATGGTAACTTCCATACAAGCTGCAATCGATAAAGGCATAACGATCATCATGACTACAAGTGCAGAAGAAGGAAAAGTTTACCCAGCTTATGATTATGAAGGTAGCGCATTTGATTTAAAACAACGCGGTGTGATATTAGGCGCTGATTATGACAGCAAGAAGGCTCGAATTAAATTAGCTGTCATGCTGGCAAGCGAAAATCCTATGGATGAGACCTTCTTTAAGTATTGAAGGATTAAATAAAATTTGGAAGACTTGATTCTTGGATTCAGTTTTTCTTCAATCCATGGTACGATTAAGGAAAAGAAGATGAAAAGAGGGTCAGCTAATGCTGGTCATGTTGTCAGCGGCCATTGCGCCAGGATTGGCGCTACTGAGCTATTTCTATTTAAAAGATCAATATGAAACCGAACCGATATCGGTTGTGGTCAAAACATTTTTATTCGGTGTATTCCTTGTATTGCCGATTATGTTCATACAGTATGTGCTCGAAACCGAACATATCTTGAATACCGATTTAGCAAATGCTTTTTTATGGGCTGCACTGCTTGAGGAATTCTTCAAGTGGTTCATACTCATTTATGTTATTTATCAGCATGTGGCATTCGATGAGCCATATGATGGGATTGTTTACGGAGCTGCAGTCTCCCTTGGATTCGCTACAATGGAGAATATTTTGTACCTGCTGGCCAACGGGGTGGAACACGCTTTTCTCAGGGCCGTTCTCCCTGTATCCAGTCATGCTTTGTTCGGTGTAATCATGGGATATTATTTGGGCAAGGCGAAATTTTCGGCTTCGAATAATAGGGTCTATTTATTATTGGCATTGATCATACCAATTTCGTTACATGGGGTTTACGATTATATTTTAGTTTCCCAAAAATTATGGGTGTACTTTATCATGCCATTCATGATTTATCTATGGTGGTTAGGCATGAAAAAAGTAAAGAAAGCACGTTTGTTGTCTGACTTTCACGCAGAAAAAATTTCACAAAATCATTACCTCAGCAAATGACGAATATTATCAAAACGGAGTGCTGGCATATTTTGCCCGCTCCGTTTTTTTTATGTTTGGAATAAAAAAGCCGGTAAAGAAGAAAATAGAATTACATTAATTCAAGAAAAAGAGGAGTGTTTTTGATGAAAGGAATTTCGTCAAAATGGAAATGGCTTTTGCTGTTTTCGTGTATAACTATTTGTTTCGGAATTTACCCGGAAACAAGAACAAATGCCTTTTCGAGCCAAGTCATTCAAAAGGGTGCGGTTGGTGATGATGTAATTGAAATGCAGGCACGCCTACAAAACATCGGTTACTATAATGGAAAGATTGATGGAGTCTATGGATGGGGCACCTATTGGGCTCTTCGAAACTTCCAACAAGATTTCGGTCTTCCAATCGATGGTTTGGCAGGGACTACAACAAAACAGAAGTTGACGAATGCCTCTAATTTCAATAAACAATTTGTTCATGAACAGATCAATAAAGGGAACGAGTTCACCTATTATGGGGGAGTCCCCATTGAGAAACAGGTAAAAACGAAAGGAAATGGATCTTCGTCTGGAGGGACCACTTCCGGTAAGGCCCCTTCCAAAACAACGACATCAGCCAATCTTCCAGGAGGATATTCTCAAAACGATATACAGCTGATGGCCAATGCTGTTTATGGAGAGGCACGAGGGGAGCCATATACAGGTCAGGTTGCCGTTGCAGCAGTAATACTGAATAGGGTGGAAAGTGCTGCCTTTCCTAATACCATTTCGGGAGTGATTTTTGAACCTGGGGCCTTTACGGCTGTTGCAGATGGACAGATTTGGCTGACACCGAACGAAAGGGCGAAAGAAGCCGTGGTGGATGCTATTAATGGGTGGGATCCAAGCGGTAATGCAGAATATTATTTTAATCCCGATACGGCAACAAGCAAATGGATCTGGTCAAGACAACAAATTAAAAGAATCGGAAAACATATCTTTTGTAAGTAAAGAGGTGAAGGGAAATGATCAGGAATATAGTGATTGCCCTGCTTGTTGTAGTTGTTGCGGGAACTGCATTCTGGGGCTATCAAGAACATAAGGAAAAAAATGCTGTATTAATCAACGCGGAAAATACGTATCAGCGAGCCTTTCATGATTTAAGCTATCAAGTAGATTTATTGCACGATAAGGTCGGCAGTACTTTGGCTATGAATTCACGTTATTCATTAAGTCCGGCTTTAACAGATGTTTGGCGTATCACTTCCGAAGCCCAAAGTGATGTCGGGCAGTTGCCATTGACCTTGCTTCCATTTAATAAGACAGAGGAATTCTTAGCAAAAATTGCGGACTTCAGTTATAAAACAGCGGTACGTGACCTTGAAAAAGAACCACTTAATGATAAGGAATATGCGACTCTACAATCCTTGTACACACAGGCAGCGGACATCCAGGGTGAGTTAAGAAAAGTGCAGTATCTGGTCCTTAAAAACAATTTAAGATGGATGGATGTCGAAATGGCTCTTGCATCAGGGAAAGAAAATTCGGATAACACGATCATCGACGGATTAAAGACGGTAGAGAAAAAAGTATCTGGGTACGGGGAAACGAATGAGATGAATCCGACTTTTACTTCCGCACAACAGAGGGATGAGAACTTCAAAAATTTGCAAGGTGAAACCATTACAAAGGAAGAAGCAATTGCGACGGCAAAAAACTATGCACACTCAAAAAGCGAAAATTTGCAGGTGAATGTTGAAGAAAATGGAAAAGGTTCCGATTATGGATTTTATAGTGTCAGTATCCTCGATAAAGGTTCCGATACCGAATTGAATATGGATTTGACAAAAAAAGGCGGTTATCCTATTTGGTATATAAATAATAGGGACGTGAACAAAACAAATATTGATTTGAATCAAGCCTATACAAAAGCCGAAGATTTTTTAAAGGAACATGATTTCAGTTCACTTGAATTATTTGAAAGTGCTCAGTACGATAATATTGCATTATTGAATTTCGTGACATCAGAAAATGGCGTCAAGATTTATCCTGATTCAGTCAAGGTCAAAATCGCATTGGATGATGGATCCGTTATAGGATTTTCAGCCGACGAGTATTTAAAATCACATAAAACCAGGGAAATAGGGAATCCAAACATATCCGAGAAAGAAGCTAAGGACAAAATCAACAGTAATGTAAAAATAATGGAAGAAGGAAAGGCGTTAATCACCAATGATATTGGTGAAGAAGTTCTTTGTTATGAATTTCTCGGTACGATTAAAGATGATACCTACCGTATTTTCATTAATGCAGATACCGGTCAAGAAGAAAAGGTGGATAAATTAAAGAATTCCGAACCGGTATACGAGAATTTAATTTAATTTAAATTGTTATCATGAATCATTAGTTGTAGGGAAATGTGCTTAGTCACTTTCCCTTTTTCTTATTTCATGAAATAATAACTTAAATGATTATTGGATTATATGAGAAAATTAATGGGTAATATTATGTGTTTTTCTTCCTATCAAAAAGGACGTGGACGACGATGTTTAAAATTGGTGATATATTAATGCTCGAACCGAAATATCCATCACAGAAGGAAAAGTTCAATTGTATGGTTGTCGAAATGGGAACGGGGTGTGTCTATACGGACTTTCCAATCAATTTAGAGACTGGAAAAATTGCATTCCTCATGGATGGGACACACTTGAATGTCACATTTTCCAATGAAGAGCAGGCTGTTTATGTATTCGATTCTGAAGTGCTTGGAAAAGTGAAAGGTAGAATAACCATGATGCAACTATTACTGCCCGAAGCAGAAGCGTTTGTGAAAATCCAACGGAGGCAATACGTGCGCCTGCATGTAACCTTGGATACAGCCGTTCATCCAGAACATTCCGAGTTTACCCCTTTTCGCGCATTAACCGAGGATATCAGTGCAGGCGGAGCTTCCATAAGGCTTTTAAAAGGCACTAATATACAATCGGTTTCGCAATTATACCTGTGGATGGCGCTTACGCTAAAATCAGGTGAAATTCATTATTTAAGGTTAAAAAGCAAAGTCATTCGCGTAACGGAGAAAGAACATGGAAATATGCTGCTGCACGTCCAATTTCTTGAACCTACAAAAAATGATGTACAGACATTAATGAGATTTATATTTGAAAAGCAGGTCGATTTAAAGAAAAAAGGCTTGTATGTTTAACATGATTGAATGAAAATCAGCGATTCCATCCATACTGCTAATATAAACAGATGGAGGGTGCGGCTTTTGAAAACATTTGAAAGACTATTAATTAAAGTGATCATCATCCAATTAGCCTGCTTATTTTTTTTCCAGTTCCTTTTGAGCAGGGAGGATCAAATCTTTGATTTGACCAAGCTCTCGAGGTATGAAGGTGTCACTAGCAATAATTATACGAAAATCATTGAAACATTCAATGGGACCCATAAGTAAAAGCGGTGATCCGCTTCAGTTTGTCGATAAAAGGAGATTCGGAATGCTCTCCCCGAACCATGATTTTAAAATAAACTTGTTTTTCTTCATGTTTTTTACTAAGGGACCGGATTTCTGAAATCAACTGGCACGTATAATAAAAAACTGCAGGCTAACTCGTTTTTCTTCAAATTTGTCTACAGTCTGAAGCGGTGATCCGCTTTTTTTGTATGAAGATTTTCAATTAAGGAAAACTTTTGATGGCTGTAGTGATCAAAAAAAAGAACAACGGTGATTTTGAACGTACACATCCCTTTTATTAATGATTTTCCCGCTAGTTGTGATAAAATGAAAGGGTACTAAATAATCAGCATGATTGTAGGATTCTTGGGAGGATTTATGGAAAAAAAATTATCAGTCGCAATCGATGGACCAGCAGCTGCTGGAAAAAGCACGGTTGCTAAAATTGTTGCAGAAAAGTTCAATTACATATATGTGGATACAGGTGCAATGTACAGGGCGCTTACCTATAAGGCCCTTAATCAAAAGATTCGCCTGGATGATGAACAAGCATTATCTGAAGTTCTCATCAATACAGAAATCGAATTAAGACCAAGTGAAAATGGACAGTTGGTGTTCTTGGATAATGAGGACGTGACAGCCCAAATCAGGAACAATGAAGTGACTGGTTCCGTTTCGGAAGTGGCAAAGCATCGGAGCATCCGGGAAGAATTGGTTCGCAGGCAGCAAATCTTTGGTGAAAATGGCGGTGTCGTCATGGATGGCAGGGACATCGGTACGCATGTTTTACCAAACGCCGAAGTAAAGGTATTTCTAATCGCTTCTGTGGATGAAAGGGCACAGCGGAGGCATCAGGAAAATATATTGAAAGGTTTTCCATCAGATATCGAAAAATTAAGGGAAGAAATTGCAACAAGGGACAAGCTAGACTCGGAACGCGAGGTATCGCCCCTGAAAAAGGCGGCAGATGCTATCGAAATTGATACGACTTCTTTATCGATTCAGGAAGTTGCAGAAAGTATCATGTCTTTAATAGAAGAGAGGAAAAGATAAAATTGGATTTTTACACATTTGCCAAAAACGTCGTAAAAGGCGTTTTAACGCCTGCGTATAGGGTTAAGACGCTCGGAAAGGAACATATCCCTAAAGAGGGCGGAGTATTGATCTGTGCCAATCACATTGATAATTTGGATCCGCCTGTAGTTGGTATGACATCTCCAAGGGATATTCATTTCATGGCGAAGGAAGAGTTGTTTCAAGCACCTGTTTTAAAGGGTATATTACCCAGAGTGAATGCTTTTCCGGTCAAGCGGGGCAATAGCGATCGTGAATCCCTTAGAAAAGGTTTAAAGCTTTTGAAGGAGGGCAAGGCGATTGGTCTGTTTCCCGAGGGAACCAGAAGCAAGACTGGTGAATTGGGAGAAGGTTTGGCGGGTGCTGGATTTTTCGCGTTGCGGTCTGATGCCGTTATCATACCCTGTGCAATCATCGGCCCATATAAATTTTTGCGTCCGTTGAAAGTCGTTTACGGTCCTCCAATAAATTTTACCGAATATCGCGAACAGAAAATATCAGCCGATGAAGCTACAAAAATCATCATGGACCAAATTGGGAAATTGATTTCCGAGCATAAATAGTCCTTCATACTTGACAATTTTCTGATTTTGTTAGAATTTATAAAATAAGGGTATTGTTCCTTATTGCGAATGAAAGGGAATATAAATTTTATTACTCTAAAAAAACTGTTTTTATCTTTATTAGGAAAGTGTTTTTATTGAACCACTTTAAATAAAATATGTGGCCGATGAAGAGGAAATTTGCTGATCAGTCATGGGTTAAGGAGGAGTTAGTAATGACAGAAGATATGAACCAGGTAGAAGTGAACAATTACAAAGTTGGGGATCAAGTTAAAGCAACCGTTTCGAAGGTAGAAGAAAAACAGGTCATTGTCAATGTGGAAAACAGCAAGACTGATGGAATCATACCTATCAGCGAGCTTTCAAGCCTGCATGTCGAAAAGGCGTCAGATGCCGTTTCGGAAGGTGATGCATTGGAGCTGGAAGTAATTAAAGTCGAAGAAGAAGCTCTCATTCTATCAAAACGTAAAATTGACGCTCTTAAAGCATGGGATGACCTGGAATTGAAATTTGAAAATGGAGACGTATTTGAGGCTGAAGTTAAAGATGTCGTCAAAGGCGGGCTTGTTGTAGATCTAGGCGTACGTGGTTTTGTTCCAGCTTCTCTAGTAGAAGACTATTTCGTTGAAGACTTTTCTGATTACAAAAACAAAACTTTAACATTCAAGATCGTTGAGCTTGAGAAAGACAAGAATCGCTTAATCCTCTCACATCGGGCAGTGGTCCAAGACCAAAAGGAAAAGCAAAAAGCAAACGTTTTGGATAAGATTGAAAGCGGGCAAGTGCTTGAGGGCGTGGTCCAAAGGATTACCGATTTTGGTGCCTTCGTGGATATTGGAGGCGTAGACGGCCTTGTCCACATTTCCCAGCTTTCCCATCAGCATGTCGACAAGGCATCCGATGTCGTTTCCGAAGGGGATAAGGTGCAGGTGAAAGTACTATCCATCGATCGTGATAATGAAAGGATTTCACTTTCCATTAAGGATACCCTTCCGGGACCATGGGCAGGCATTGCAGAAAAAGCGGCCAAAGGCTCTACACTGGAAGGTATCGTTAAACGCCTTGTTTCTTTCGGTGCCTTCGTGGAGATTTTTCCAGGAGTAGAAGGGCTTGTCCATATTTCACAGATTTCACACAAGCATATTGCCACACCGCAAGAAGTACTTAAAGAAGGCCAGTCTGTGGAAGTGAAAGTGCTGGAGGTCAATGAAACGGATCAACGTCTATCATTGAGCATTAAGGAACTTGAAGAACCTCAATCCAATTACAACACATCAGATTATGAGCTCCCTGAAGAATCGAAGGGCTTTCAGCTAGGTGAAATGATCGGTGATCAATTGAAAAAACTAAAATAAGATAATAATGGTGATGGCCTTGGAGAGAAAACAACGAAAATTAGATCATATAGAATTTGCGCTAAAGACAGGACAGCAGCATAAAACAGGACTAGAAGATATTTCGTTTATTCACCAAAGCTTACCAGGTATTTCCTTGAATAATGTGAACCTCACATCAGAAGTTGGCGAACTTGAATTAAGTTCGCCAATTTTTATAAATGCCATGACCGGAGGCGGAGGCCCTGAAACCGAAAAATTGAATGGTGACCTAGCCATTGCTGCACGGGAAACAGGAATCGCCATGGCGGTAGGATCGCAAATGGCAGCTATCAAGGATTCTAGCCAGCAAGCTTCCTTTAAAGTTGTAAGGAAGGAAAATCCTGATGGTGTGTTGATTGGTAATCTCGGTGGTGAAGCAACAGTCGAACAGGCTAAGCGGGCCATCGAAATGATCAGGGCCAATGCCCTTCAGATACATATTAACGTCATCCAAGAATTGACGATGCCTGAAGGGGACAGGGATTTTGCGGGTACCCTTTCGAGAATAGAAAAAATCAGCAGAACGATCGGAATTCCTGTCATCGTAAAAGAGGTTGGATTTGGGATGAGTATGGAAACGGTGCAGCAATTACATTCCGTGGGTGTTTCGATTATTGATGTAGGCGGGTTTGGCGGAACGAATTTTGCTAAAATCGAGAATGAAAGACGAGCAAAAATACTCGGATATTTTAATGAATGGGGCATACCGACAGCCGCTTCGATTGTCGAAGCAGTTAATGTTTCACCACAGTTATCAGTCATTGGGTCGGGTGGCATTCAAAGCCCTTTGGAAATTACAAAAAGCCTGGCATTAGGAGCGAAAGGTGTCGGATTGGCCGGACATTTCCTCAAGCTCTATAAAGAGTTGGGCTTGGAAAAATTGATTAAAGAAGTAAATTACATACATGAAGATTTGAAGGTCATCATGACTGCACTCGGGTGCGCTAATATCTCAGAGCTAAGGAAATCGAAATTAGTCATCAAAGGAAATACCTATCATTGGTTATCTCAAAGAGGCATTGATTGTTCGGCTTATGCTAAATGAATGACCACAAAGGAAGCATCTCAATTGAAACGAATTGAGATGCTTCTTTTTGTTCAGGAATAGACTTAACTATTCCTTTTTCGTGCCTCTTCAGGGCTTTCCATTCTTGTTGCCCCTTTATGATCCAGCGATTGGTCCCTGTCGGACTCCACCCGTTTACTTTCTTTCAATTTCTTCTCTTGCCGATCTTTTCCCATGTTCACACCTCCTTTTTAAATGGTAGGGGGAAGGTTTTCCTCATCAAATGCCGTGCTTTACGTTTATACTTTGAATAAACAAGCCATAATGTTCCTAAAAGGGGGACGGCAGCATGGATGGAATTATATTTTATTGGATTTCATGGATAGTTTGGGTCATTGTCATGTTTTTTATTCCGAAAACGGTTCCCTTTCGTTTTGATTTTATTTTTCATCTATTAGCCGTTATGGTATTAGCGTGCTATAAACTGGAGGCTCCCTTGGTTTCCGTGCATTTGAGCGGTCCGTATCTTTTCTTTATACTGTGTGTGTATATTAGGAAGAAATCAATCATCAAGATGATGGAACTGATCAGCGGAAGTCTTATTATCACTCTCGCTTATGCTAGTTTTCAACTTTTTTCTTTGCTTGATCCGATATGGCTTATCATGAAACCCTCTTATCTTTTGTGTATTTTCCTGAATTATCTTATCCTACTACTTTTTAAAAATTGGAAACATCGATTGTTCGTCCTTTTAATTGGGATGATGATGGGAGATATCATATATGCTGGATTGCTTGCTTACCACTCTTTACCTTATGTGGCACTTGCTTACGCATGGCATGATAATGCAGTTCTGGTATTGGGCGCAAACATACTGTGGAGAATGTTGGAACTGGTTGGCCAATACATTTATTTAATATCCCAATCGAGATTTTTATCAAAACAAGGAAAAGAGAATTTTAATCAATGAAGAGTATGTTGGAAAAGTAGGTATGGGGTATTAGCCGCTTTATCAAAAGGCAGAAGTATAAATGGAACCAATTGGAATTGGAAGGCTTTTATTCATACAATCATTGTTGATTGGCGAGAAATTTGTTACTATAGGATAGTTAGAGGTCTGTAGATAAATCGTAAAATGCTCTAAACAATTAAAAAGGAAGCCGTATGTCGAAGCTTTCTTCATTTTTTTGGGCTGATTATAATCAAGTTTGAGCATGCAGAGGGTTCAGCTTCACGTCACCTTAGGAACTGGGGCGTCAAGTGGACAAACTGCCCGTGAATACTAGATGAGATTAACTGAACATCAGTTGGGATTTTCATACTGATGAAAGATTCCTTTAAATGATGATGGATACAGCCTTTTCCTTTTAAAGGAAATAATGAAAATCAATAATGCAAAGCAACCGTAATAAATGCATTCATGAATTTCGTGACTTTGACAGAGATATAGTAGCAGAAAGGGTGAATAGCAATGCCAAAACCGGTAATTGCGATAGTCGGTCGTCCGAACGTGGGAAAATCGACAATCTTTAATAGGATAGTTGGAGAACGGGTTTCGATTGTCGAAGACGTTCCTGGAGTAACTCGGGACAGGATTTATAGTTCTGGTGAATGGTTGACACATGATTTTAACATTATTGATACAGGTGGAATTGATATCGGTGACGAGCCGTTCCTAGAACAAATTCGCCAGCAGGCTGAAATTGCCATCGACGAAGCCGATGTGATAATTTTTATGACGAATGGTCGTGAAGGGGTAACGGCTGCTGATGAAGAAGTCGCTAAGATACTCTATAAATCGAGGAAGCCAGTTGTCCTTGCAGTAAATAAAGTCGATAACCCAGAAATGAAAGATCAAATTTATGATTTCTATGCGTTAGGTTTTGGCGATCCATTCCCGATCTCCGGGTCTCATGGACTTGGTCTTGGTGATCTTCTGGATGAAGCGGCCAAACATTTCCCTAAATTCAGCGGCCAGGATTATGCTGATGATGTCATTAAATTCAGTTTGATTGGAAGACCGAACGTAGGTAAATCATCACTGGTCAATGCATTGTTAGGTGAAGAACGTGTCATTGTAAGTGATATTGAAGGTACGACTCGCGACGCGATTGACTCTCCTTATAAATACAATGGCAAAGAATATGTCATTATTGATACAGCAGGGATGCGGAAAAAAGGTAAAGTGTATGAAAGCACGGAAAAATATAGCGTACTTCGTGCATTAAGGGCAATTGAACGTTCAGACGTTGTTCTTGTGGTCCTGAACGCTGAAGAAGGTATTCGTGAGCAGGATAAAAAAATTGCCGGATATGCCCATGAAGCGGGTAGGGCGGTCATCATCGTCGTCAATAAGTGGGATGCCATCGAGAAAGATGAAAAAACGATGAAGGATTTTGAAGAAAAGATCCGTGCCCATTTCCTATTCTTGGATTATGCGCCAATCATTTATCTTTCTGCCTTAACGAAAAAACGGACACATACCTTAATACCGGTCATTGACCAGGCTAGTGAGAATCATGCTATCCGAGTTCAGACAAATGTATTGAATGAAGTGGTCATGGATGCCGTGGCGATGAATCCGACACCGACACATAATGGCAACCGTTTGAAAATTTATTATACGACTCAGGTAGCTATCAAGCCGCCAACTTTCGTTGTATTCGTTAACGATCCGGAGTTATTGCATTTCTCATATGAGAGATTTTTAGAAAATCGAATTAGGGATGCCTTTGGTTTTGAAGGAACACCAATACGAATTTTTGGACGCCAGAGGAAATAGTAAAGGTGGTTATAACATGGTGAAAGATAAAGAAAGTATCGCAGTGATTGGAGCTGGGAGCTGGGGAACTGCTTTAGCGCTCGTAATCGCTGATAACCAGCATGAAGTGAGATTATGGGGACATAATCAGAAACAAATCAATGAAATAAATCAAAATCATACGAATGAAAAATACTTGCCTGGGATTGAATTGCCTTTGGGGATTAAAGGCTATTCTTCGATTAAGGAAGCATTGGTCGGGATTGAAATAATAATTTTGGCTGTGCCGACCAAAGCCTACCGGGAAGTGCTTGGTCAGATTGAAGAGGCTCATGATAAGCCATTGACAATCGTTCATGTAAGTAAGGGGATTGAACCTGATTCCTTGCTTCGTATATCTGAAATGATTGAAGAAGTCTCTTCGGCGGATTGGCTTAAAGATATAGTGGTTCTTTCAGGACCGAGTCATGCAGAAGAAGTCAGTCTACGTCACCCGACAACAGTTGCCGTTTCTTCAAAGAATATGAAAGCTGCCGAAAGGGTTCAGGACATCTTTATCAATAATAATTTCCGTGTTTATACAAATCCGGACTTGATAGGTGTTGAAATCGGAGGGGCATTAAAGAACATCATTGCTTTGGCTGCCGGCATTACGGATGGTTTAGGCTACGGGGATAATGCCAAGGCTGCATTAATGACACGAGGATTGGCTGAAATATCCCGTCTAGGGGTGGCCATGGGGGCTAACCCATTAACGTTTTCAGGTTTAGCTGGGATTGGCGACTTGATCGTCACTTGTACAAGCGTCCATTCCCGTAATTGGAGAGCTGGGAATATGCTTGGAAAAGGGCAAAAGCTTGAAGAAGTTTTGGAAAACATGGGTATGGTCGTTGAAGGTGTCAGAACCACTAAAGCTGCCTTTCAACTAGCTCAAAAGTACGAAGTGAACATGCCGATCACTGAAGCCCTGTACGATGTTTTATTCAATGGGGAAGAAGTGAAAAAGGCAGTTGACCTTTTGATGAATCGTTCAAAAACGAATGAGATGGAAGAACTTTTCAACATATTGGATAGCAGGCAGCAGGATTAACCTACAATCTGTTGATTTTTATAAAAGAATTTCATTAAATTAGGCATTTGATGATGCGCCTTGCCGTGTATCAGCATACAATGCAACGAAAGTAAACTAGTAATTTGACCTCGGCACGGGGGATTTAGTCAATTGAGCAGAAGATATCTAGATATCTTCTGCTTTTTTATGGGCAAAAAATCATCTGGTACCTTTTAACTTATGAATAATTGAATAAGTTATTCAAATTTGCATAAAGCATTCTACATATTTCCTTGTTTTTTATTAAAAATCGACTATTTTTTTTGGTATGAAAATTGCGAAGTGTAATATGACCAAAAAAATTATAAGGGAGGTGAGAAAAGTTGGTTAACTTTTCTCGCTAAAAAAGGAAGGGGAATGATACATGCAAACAGGTAAACTGAAAAGGTCTTTAAACTTATGGCATATCGTATTGCTTGGTGTTGGATATATGACGCCGATGGTCGTTTTTGATACATTCGGGATAGTTTCCGGAAAAACGGGGGGGCATGTGCCAACCGCATATGTTATTGCCCTTTTAGCGATGTTATTTACTGCAGCCAGTTATGGGAAAATGGTGAAAATTTATCCGCAGGCTGGTTCGTCCTATACTTACACACAAAAAACGATCAATCCACATTTAGGTTTCCTTGTCGGGTGGTCTTCGTTACTTGATTATTTATTTTTACCTATGGTGAACGGCATTTTAACAAAAATATACTTAACTGCTCTTTTTCCGGAAGTATACCCGTGGATATGGGTGGTGGCATTTGTCCTTTTAATGACAGTCATTAACTTATTCAATGTTAATTTTGCAGCCAACTTTAATAGCTTCCTTGTTTTTTTTCAAATGTTGGTCATCGTTATTTTTGTGGCACTTGTCGTTAAAGGAGTCATGGGTGGAGAAGGGACTGGAGAGGTCTTATCGGTTCAGCCATTCATCGGGCCTCATATGGAATTGTCGACGCTCATAACTGGTGCTACAATCCTTTGTTTTTCTTTCTTGGGGTTTGACGCAGTCACTACTTTATCGGAAGAAACACCGAATCCATCCAAAACGGTTCCCAGGGCCATCTTTTTGACTGCCCTTATCGGAGGGGTTTTATTTGTTACGGCATCATTCTTTACACAGTTATTTTTTCCGGATGTTTCCCGTTTTAGCGATCCTGAAGCAGCTTCTCCGGAAATTGCCCTTTTCGTGGGCGGGAAGTTATTTCAGTCTTTCTTTCTTGCAGGAACCTTATGCGGTACCCTTGCCTCCGGTCTTGCATCTCATGCTAGTGTTTCTAGGTTGCTATATGTCATGGGGCGTGACCAAATGATCCCGAAAAAACTATTTGGGTTTGTCCACCCCAAATACAACACGCCATTTTTTAATGTCATATTTGTCGGGTCCATATCAATGGTTGCCTTATTCCTTGATTTGGTTACGGCCGCTTCCCTCATAAACTTTGGGGCTTTAATCGCTTTTACCTTCGTGAATATTTGCGTAATCGTCCATGCAATAAGAAACAAAAGCTTCAGAACGATTAAAGGATTTCTTTCAACTATTCTGTCCCCGGTTTTAGGCGCGGCTTCGGTATTCATCCTTTGGCTTAATCTCGAGATAAATTCCTTGATTTTAGGAATTGTCTGGGCGGTAATTGGGATTGGTTATCTTCTGTATCGGACAAAATGGTTTACGGAATCCCCTCCGCTATTCCGTTTTGAAGAAGCACAGTGAATCTACTCAATTCATGAAACGAAGGAGGTTGTTATATGGCTGATGAGAAAATGAAGTGGTCGTTAATGCTCATGCCTGTTGTTCTATTCGTTTTTCGTTCTGGCGTTAGCAAGGGTTTTTAACATTTATGGGATTGCTGCATAGATGTCACATGGAATGGTTCCGGGAACCTGCGAGCTCGGTATAATGGTGATGCTTTTCACGGCATACAGTTATGGTCTGATGGCAAAGTCATTCCTTCGGCAGTTTCGGTATATGCGTATACGCATAGATCTATTAATACATATGCCGGTTTTCTTGTAGGATAGTCGATACTGATGGATTAATTATTCATTCCGATGGTCAATTACTTGTTGTTCAGCATTTTCTTTTTAGCAGCTTTTCCTTTTGTACCGGTTTATGCATGGATACTGAATTTACTGATTATTGTGACGTTTATCAGTGTCATGGGGGTGAGAATAGCTTTGAAAGCAAATGCTGTACTAACGTTCGTCGCCTTGCGTTTCATGGTCATATTCATCGTTTTATCTATCCGTGAAATTACATGAATGAACAAGTAAAAGTGACGGTAGCAGAGCTTTGAAATCATATACCCTTGGGTCCTTAAAGTGTTTTATTAACCTAGCAAACGTAATGATGGATAAAGCTGACCTATCTGTATAAAAAGCCAAGGGCGACGAGGACTAAAGACCATCCACGAATCATAACAATCAGGTTAAGCAAAGGCTAACCTGATTAGAATTTATTAGAAAAGGTGAACCGTTCTCTATAAATAAGTCTAAGGTACATATCTGGTTTTTAGGTTAAAAGGGTCCGTTAAAGGACCCTTTTGTTGTGAAACGAATAAAGGTAAATGCTGGATATGAGTAATGGTACATGTTATTTTTTATCTTGCAATTCGGAATTGTGATAAAATATAGGTTAGGTTACAAAAGGAGAGTGAAACTGTGTTATCTATTCCGGATGATAAAATTAGACCATTCATAACTATAACAATTGATCAGCCTACATTTTCAGACCAAAAAATTCATGAGATACAGGAACCTTTCTTCTTTCTTATGAAGGAAAATCAAGTGTTTGCGTATATCCGCATGGATGACCTCCCGTTAAATGAAAAAATAACGACAGTCGATCAGCTTTTACAGTATGCTTTTTCGATTGATAATGTCTGTAAATTGCATCCTAACATTTCCTTGCCGCTACTGTTTCAAATTATCGGTGAACCTATCGTACTGATAAAAACGGATGATGGCTTGCTTACCGGTTATGTAAAAAGGGAAGATGTGTTAGCTGAATTATTCAAACAGGACAGCAAACAAAATTTAGACCTGCTAAATGTTATTTTAACCTCCATTCCTATGGGGATTTTTGTGGCTGATAAAGAAAAAAATATCGTGAACTTCAATGAATCAGGCTTGAAGATGATAAAAAAACCTTCAGAACAAGTCCTTAATGAACCTGCTGCGAGCATCTTCAATAAGCAGCATATACATAGCGTGTTTGCCAGCGGGAGCAGTATTCTGAATCAGCTGGAGATTACTGATGTCATGAGTGTGCTTGTCGACTATAGCCCGATTTTGAACCATGAAAAAGAAGTCGAAGGTCTGATCATCATCGTTCAGGATTTACCGATGGTTGAGGAAATGGCCATGGAAATAGAATTGATAAAAAGCTCGAATAAAGACTTGAATGCCATTTTAGCGAATATCTATGATGAAATACTTGTAGTCAATCAAAAAGGAGAGCTGCTGCGCTATAGTGACAGCATCATCTCAGGATTCTGGGGGAAGAATTTAAAAGATTATATCGGGAAGAATCTCTTGCAATTAGAAGATGAAGGGATATTTAATCCTTCGGTCACCCGGTTAGTCCTTGAACAAAAAAAGAAAGTATCGATTGTCCAAGATACGAAAATGAATAAGAAAGTCCTTTCCGTCGGCACCCCTGTGTTCAATGAAAAAGGGGATATAGATCGAATAGTCATTGCATCAAGGGATATAACGGAAACGACACAATTGAAATCGGAATTAAATGAAATGAGGAAAGAGCTGGACTCTTTCAAAAAACAGGATCAGTTTTATAAAGAGTTGGTTTTTGCAAGTCCTAAAATGGAGCAGATAATCAGCCAAGTCAAGAAAATCGCACATTTTTCATCTACTGTATTAATCAACGGGGAGTCGGGAGTAGGTAAAGAAGTAATAGCCGAAGCCATTCATAAAATGGGCAGGCGATCCAAGCAACCTTTCCTGAAGATAAATTGCGGGGCGATTCCCGAAAACCTCCTCGAAAGTGAATTGTTTGGTTATACGAAGGGTTCCTTTACAGGAGCGGATAAAAATGGGAAGGTAGGATACTTTCAACAGGCCAATAAAGGTGTTTTATTCCTTGATGAAGTGGGTGACATGCCTATACATCTGCAAGTCAAGCTGCTGCGGGTCCTCCAGGAACAGGAAGTGATTCCGATTGGCAGCACTACACCTATTTCCATTGATGTTCAAATTGTTGCGGCCACGAATAAGAGTCTGGAAAAAATGGTCGAGAAGGGGACGTTCAGAGAAGATTTATTCTATCGATTGAATGTCATACCCATACATGTGCCCCCTTTAAGGGAAAGGCCGGAGGATATACCACCGCTAGCCTTTCATTTCCTGCAAAAACTGAATGAAAGGTATCAGCGGAATTACCACTTTTCCCCCGATGCGTTAAATATACTGGAAGTCTATACCTGGCCGGGGAACATTCGTGAGTTGCAGAACATGATTGAAAGATTGGTTGTTTCTGCAGATGAAGAGATGATCGATGCTGACTTCATTCAAAGGTTCATACCTGTGGGCAGTGACTTTAAACAAACGAAACCAATCATTACGAGAATTCTTCCACTGCAGGAAGCGCAGGATCATGTCGAAGAGCAATTGATCATGCTTGCCATGAAACAGTATAAAACTACGACCAAAGCGGCAAAAGCGCTCGGGATAAGTCAATCGTCAGTGAGTAGGAA
Organism: Peribacillus simplex NBRC 15720 = DSM 1321; assembly: GCF_002243645.1. Lineage (NCBI taxonomy): Bacteria > Bacillati > Bacillota > Bacilli > Caryophanales > Bacillaceae > Peribacillus > Peribacillus simplex. The sequence continues at coordinate 4,652,477 of NZ_CP017704.1, forward strand.
GTATCAAAAAGTGTTAGCTGAACAGAGTAAGAAAATCGAAAAAAATGCATATTGAATAAAGGCCGTTGCCGAGTGATGAAAATCACTTGTCAACGGCTTTTATTTTTATGCAGGCATTTGGGAAGCTTTTTTGTGATTTTCCAAGGGTGATTATGCAAAGGGAAATAACGCTATGCATATTTGCATAGTTTTAGAGTGATTTATCAAAAAAAATGCGATTTTAATGGTTAATTAACTTGGCATGGTTCTTGCTTGATTAGTAAGTATAAGAAAAAAGGGAGGTAAGCATCAAAGTTTCATAAAGAAGCAATCTTAATTAACAATTAACCATCCACTAAAGTTATAAAAAAAGGAGATTATAAAATGTCAATTAACGTAGAGAGTAAAAACACTCAAGCTAACCAATCAGCAACCCAAGATTATATTAAAAAAGTGCTTCAATTAATCGAACAAAAAGAAATTTCAAAAGAAGATGCGCAGTGGGTAACAAAAGAAACGGTCGAGAATTTCCGTAACCATGTAAATCCAGGGTTTTTGGAATACCGGAAGACGGTCACTAAAGACACACAATTCGCTTCGGTGGAGTGGTCTGATCAAGATTCCTGTTTTACGGATGTAAATGGAAAAAAATATATTGATTGTTTAGGTGGCTTTGGTATTTATAATGTTGGCCATCGTAACCCTAAAGTAGTAAAGGCCGTAACCGATCAATTGCAAAGACAAGCCCTTCATAGCCAGGACTTACTTGATCCATTACGTGCAATGCTTGCCAAGATCCTTGCCGAAATCACGCCGGGAGATCTAAAATACTCGTTCTTTACGAATAGCGGTACAGAGAGCGTGGAGGCTGCACTTAAGCTTGCTAAAATGTACAGTGACCGTTACACGATTATTTCCACGACAAAATCATTTCATGGGAAAAGTCTTGGTTCACTATCGGCAACGGCAAAGGGAATGTTCAGAAAACCTTTCATTCCATTGATACCAGGTGTGCGTCATGTACCTTTCGGTGATGTGGATATGATGAGAAAAACGTTTGAAAGTTGTGCGTTGGTCGGTGAAGATGTTGCTGCTGTGCTGTTGGAGCCTATCCAGGGCGAAGGTGGGGTCATCCTTCCTCCGCAAGGTTATTTAAAGCAGGTTCGGGCATTATGTGATGAATATGATGCGTTATTGATCTTGGATGAAGTGCAAACAGGAATGGGCCGTACAGGTAAAATGTTCGCTTCTGAGCTATATGATGTTGTTCCGGACATTATTTGTTTAGCGAAAGCATTTGGCGGCGGAGTAATGCCTGCAGGGGCTGTCGTAGCCAATGAGAAAGTGTTTAAAAGCTGGTTCGACAATCCATTCATGCACACTACCACATTCGGAGGAAATCCACTAGCTTGTGCTGCGGCCATTGCTACGATCGACGTACTTTTGGAAGAAAACTTACCGCAGCGTGCTGCAGAAGTTGGTGAATACTTCTTAATTGGGTTAAGGGAAGTGGCTGATGAGCACAAAGATAAGGTTTTGGAGATTCGCGGCCAAGGTTTGATGATTGGTATTGAGTTCCATAAAGACGAAGTGGGTTATGAATTCTCAAAAGCCCTCTTTGATAAAGGCATCTTGGTAGCAGGTACGCTTATAAATTCCAAAACAATCAGGATTGAGCCGTCTTTGACTATTCAGTTAGATGAAGTCGATACAGTCATTAAAGCGTTCAAAGAGGTCTTGCCGACGCTTCAATCTTAATTTAAGTAAGCAGAAAACAGCCTTTGGGCGTTTTCTGACTTTAGACAAAAAGGTTTCGGAATGGTCTCATTCCGAAACCTTTTTGATTTTTTATTGGATTTGAAACAGTTATAGAGAATAGTGACCTCCCCAAGGCCATTATTTAGGCCATTCCTAGACTTCGCCAAGTCCAGTTGGTCATCTTCTTTACATTAATGGCAGCCTCAATTTTATGAACCAAATGGTTCGTTGCACCAGTTGGTCTAAAGTAATCATTTCAAGCTGATCTTGCTGAATAGAATCATGTTTAGAGAGTATCCTCATCACCTCAAGTTTTCACCTTCTATTTTAAAAAGACTGTAGGTAAAAGGAGTTCTAACTTAATGTTAAAACAAAGTTGATTGGAACGGAAGGTACGAGACTCCTGCGGAAAGCGAGTGTCCTACGTTCCTTTCAACGGTCAAATTTTAAACACCTTAAAAAACTAGGCAAACTCAATTATTATCGAGTTTGTCTATAAGTTGAAACAGCCTTTAGGCTGTTTTTTTATTGATTGGAGGGAGGAGGTATGGAAATTACTATACATATTTCTTGTTATATACCTGTACCTCAAAAATTTTTTTCGCGAAAATAAGTCATGAAAACGGGAATTACACAGATTGGACAAGGATTTAATTCCTTTAACGTAATTTGGTATGTTATAATAATTTCTGGAAAAAGGAGTGATGAAGATATGACACCTGCTCTGCAAAAAATGTGGATATCCTTTATAGCTATGGGCTTTATGGTTATCTCCATATTTCTAATCTACTTAAGTCGCTATAAATTAAAAGGTTTTTGGAGAGTCTTGACAGCAATTATCGCATACATACTTATGATTCTAGCCGGCTTGATCATCCTTATCGTTGTTCTTAGCGGGCCAACCACTTGATAGGTGAGGAGAAATGATGAGAAATTTTTTCAAAATATTATGTTTATTATGCATCTCTGTATCATTATCTGGCTGCTTATATCCGGAGAAGCAAAAAATGCAAAACCAACTGCCTTATAAAGAGCAAATACAATCCGTCCAAAGTGCAGTGGACCAATTTCAGAAAGATGAAGGCGGCATACTGCCCATCGTTACAAAAGATGCAGTTACACCGATTTATCAAAAATATGTCATAAAATTTTCTAAGATTTCACCGAGGTATATGGCTGAACCACCGGACAATGCCTTTGAATCAGGAGGTGTCTTTCAATACATCCTCGTTAATGTTGAAAAGGATCCGACTGTAAAGCTGTTGGATGTCAGGATGGCGCAGAAGATTCAGGATGTTTCCTTGAGATTGACTGCTTATCAGCAAAGCAACGGATACCCGCCATTTAAGGAAAGGTTATCCGATAATGTCTTCACGCTTGATTATGAGAAAATGGGCCTGAAGGAAGCTCCGACGGTCACGAGCCCATTTTCACAAAAAGACTTATATCTTGTAGTCGATGGTCAAGGCAGCATTTTTGTTGATTATACCCCGGACTTACTTGAGGCATTGAAGAAGCATGAGGGGGAAATAAAGCCAGGTGATGATATCCGGGAACTGCTGGTTCAGAGTTCGGAGTTCGTCCCTGCCTATTCATTACCATATACAATTGATGAAAAAACAAATAATCCAATATTTCTTACAAAATAGGCATAACCCTTCTTCTGCAAAATATATTGTAGGGGAAGGGTTATTTCTTTTATCTTTATTTCATCTTACTTTTAAAATAACAACCCTTATATAAAATTTCTGGTGGAGGAAGGGATAGAACCAGGGAAATAATTGGAATAAATTTTTAGGACAACATCATAGATATATAATGTCCTAAATAAATGCAAATGGATAAACGAAATCCCAAAACTCTAATTCGGGAGGGGATACCTTGGAAAAGGTAGATATTTTTAAAGATATAGCTGAACGGACCGGTGGCGATATATATTTGGGGGTGGTCGGTGCCGTCAGGACTGGAAAATCCACATTTATTAAAAAATTCATGGAGCTAGTCGTCATTCCGAATATTCCTTCAGAGGCGGACCGTGCCAGAGCACAGGATGAATTGCCTCAAAGTGCAGCTGGAAAGACGATCATGACAACGGAACCCAAATTCGTACCGAACCAAGCAGCATCGATTCAAGTAGCTGAAGGTCTCGACGTGAACATCCGGTTAGTCGATTGTGTCGGTTATACAATACCTGGGGCTAAAGGGTATGAAGATGAAAATGGTCCCCGCATGATTCACACGCCTTGGTATGAAGAGCCGATTCCGTTCAATGAAGCGGCTGAGATCGGTACTCGCAAAGTAATTCAGGATCACTCCACATTAGGCGTAGTCGTTACGACGGATGGATCAATAGGAGAAATTCCGCGAAGTGATTATTTAGAGGCCGAGGAAAGGGTTGTAGAAGAATTGAAGGAGGTTGGCAAGCCATTTATCATGATTGTCAATTCCGTTCAGCCTCACCACCCGAATACGGTAGCACTAAGGGAATCCCTGCAGGAAAAGTATGATATCCCAGTATTGGCCATGAGTGTCGAAGGAATGCGGGAATCGGATGTTTACAGCGTACTGCGCGAGGCCCTGTACGAATTTCCTGTTCTCGAGGTCAATGTTAATCTCCCGAGCTGGGTAATGGTTCTTCGCGAGGATCATTGGTTAAGGGAAAGTTACCAGGAAGCGGTTAAAGAGACCGTTAAGGATATTAAACGCCTGAGGGATGTTGATCGTGTAGTGGGTCATTTCAATGAATTCGAATTCATTGACCGTGCCGCGCTTGCAGGCATTGAGATGGGGCAGGGTGTTGCAGAAATCGACCTATACGCCCCTGATGAACTCTATGATGATATTCTGAAGGAAATTGTCGGCGTAGAGATTCGGGGCAAGGATCATCTGTTATCTTTGATGCAGGACTTTGCGTATGCGAAAGCAGAATATGATCAGGTGGCCGATGCATTGAGAATGGTCAAACAAACTGGATATGGTGTCGCAGCCCCATCCCTTAACGATATGAGTCTTGATGAACCGGAAATCATCCGTCAGGGAGCCAGGTTCGGTGTCAGGCTAAAAGCCGTAGCTCCTTCCATCCATATGATCAAGGTCGATGTCGAATCCGAATTCTCGCCAATCATCGGTACGGAAAAGCAAAGTGAGGAATTAGTCCGGTATCTGATGCAGGATTTCGAAGACAATCCACTTTCCATTTGGAACTCCGATATTTTTGGCAGAAGCCTAAGTTCCTACGTAAGGGAAGGCATACAGGTGAAATTAGCGATGATGCCAGACAATGCGCGCTATAAATTGAAAGAAACACTGGAGAGGATTATTAATGAGGGCAGTGGGGGATTGATTGCCATCATCTTATAAAAACGTTTAAAAGCTGGACCAACTCCATTTATGGATTGGTCTTTTTGCATGCAACTGACATCAGGTTCGCAAGAAAAATATCATTTATGAACGCTAATATTTGAAATAATCTGCTGTTTTTTAGTATAATCTTGAAAAAACCCTGTGGTTAAGCGATTTTCAGCAATATAATAAGTTTAATTTCTATAAAAAAGGGAAATGATGAATAGCGAAAGACAAAATTTATAATATATACAATTATTAATGAAAAGATTCCCATTATTTTTTGAATTCCCTTGCTAAGCTAATAGGATTTGTGATAATCTACATACAGAAAACGCGTTATATCAGCGATTTCAACCTATTTTTAAATTTCTAGATGAATTATTTGGAAATTAATTCGGCTTGGTAATTCTTGATTGCCAGGAAATGAAAATTTTTGGACCGAAGCTAATATCAAATCACTATTATAGTGTTGTAATAATGATTTTTTATAAAGATTCCTTTTGGGAGGAGGTGAATGGCATGAACAAAACAGAATTGATTAATGAAGTTGTTACAGCAACTGAAATTTCTAAGAAAGACGCTACAAAAGCTGTTGATGCTGTTTTTGATACAATCTTAGAAGCTCTAAAAAACGGTGATAAAGTACAATTGATTGGTTTTGGTAACTTTGAAGTTCGTGAACGTGCGGCACGTAAAGGCCGTAACCCACAAACTGGTGACGAAATCGAAATTGCAGCTAGCAAAGTGCCAGCTTTCAAACCCGGTAAAGCGCTGAAAGATGCAGTGAAGTAATTCTACCATTACATACGGGTGCTTAACCGAAAAGGGCCGCGTGAAAACGCGGCCCTTTTTTTGCTTCTTAATTTCTATCTGTGATAATATAAAAGACAGTGAATATTTTAGAAACGCTGCAGATGGTAAATCCGTCACAAAGAAATACCCATCCGAAAACCGATTCCGACGAAACTTTCTTTCAAGGGCGTCATGTATGGGGGAATGGGTCTTCTTTAATAATTGCAATTAAGTATATCCGAGTGCAACGCCTTGGATTTTTTATCTGAATACATAATATTATTGATTTTTAGGAGGTACAAAAAATGGCTAATGTTGATCATGCCAAATTAGAAGAAGCGGTTAAAATGCTTCTTGAGGCTGTAGGGGAAGACCCAACGAGGGAAGGACTGCTGGATACTCCTGGCCGTGTAGCCAGAATGTATGAAGAAATTTTTTCCGGACTTAATCAGGATCCAAAGGAATATTTCGATACTGTTTTTGGAGAGGACCATGAAGAACTCGTACTTGTAAAGGATATTCCGTTTTACTCAGTATGTGAACATCATTTAGTCCCTTTTTACGGGAAAGCCCATGTAGCATATATTCCGAAAAACGGAAAAGTGACTGGCTTAAGTAAATTGGCACGGGCGGTTGAGGCTGTTTCGAAGCGTCCGCAACTTCAAGAGCGCATCACTTCTACAGTTGCTGACTCAATAATGGAAAAGCTCGAGCCTCACGGTGTAATGGTTGTAGTAGAGGCTGAACATATGTGCATGACCATGCGGGGTGTAAAAAAACCTGGATCTAAAACAGTGACTTCAGCTGTAAGGGGAACGTTTGCGAAGGATCACCGTACTAGAGCTGAAGTGCTGGCATTCATTAAAGACTAAGGACATGGGGGCAGGAAAAAATGAATGAAAAAAAGATTCAGAATGATTTTGTCGTAATCAAAGCCATTGAGGATAGTGTGAATGTCATCGGGTTGACAAGGGGAACGGACACCAAGTTTCATCACTCCGAAAAACTTGACTCAGGTGAGGTGATGATCGCACAATTCACGGAGCATACCTCGGCAATTAAAATCAGGGGCCATGCAAAAGTCTATACTCCATTCGGAGAGATAGAAAGTGATTCCAAAAAGAATTCACCTGACAAATGATAGCTTCTCAATGCATGGTTAATTAGTAAATCAATCATCTGATATCGCGTTTAACAAGCTGCAAATTTCCCGCATCCATTTTTTGAAGAGCAAAAGACGATGGTTTCCTTATTTTTGGAAGTTTCATTTTATAAACGTTGACCATTTCATCTGATTGTTTTTATGGTATAATAATGTGTATTTTACACAGACAGAAACCAATATGTATGAAAAAAATTATCTTTCGGGGATGCAAGGGTGATCTCAATTGTTAAACATAACGGACGACATAAGGCAATTAAAACGATTAATAGAAACGAAAGCTCAACATCCATATTTATTGAAGCATATACAAAAGCCAAGCTTGGACGAAGATAAACTGATATTGCTTTGGGGATTGTTTAACGATTTGGACGTTACAAGCGAAAAACGGAATCAATACATCATTTCAACCATGTTAGTGCAAGTAGCTCTGGATACCCATGAAATCGTCTCGAATTCAGGTGAAGGAATCGAGTTGCCCGAGGTATTGAAAAATCGTCAATTACAAGTGCTTGCCGGTGATTACTATAGTGGCTTATATTATCAAGGGCTTGCCAGTGTAGGTAATGTTGATATGATCCGTATACTTTCAAGCGCGATAAAAAAAATAAATGATAATAAAATCATTCTTTACCAACAAGGGTTCATTAATGATGTACCAACGCTTTTAATGACGATAAAAGCAATCGAGGCTTCGCTGATTCATAAACTTGCGGATTACTATAATGAGCCTGCCTGGATAGAAATATCGGAAAATCTGCTGCTTTTAAAACGGTTGCATGCCGAGAAGAGCAGTTATATGAAGTCGGGGCAATCGATAGTTTTTGATGTCCTAAGGGAAATGCCTTTTGATGACTTGATTAGTGGGGAAGTCCCCATTTCGGAAAAAGAAGAGCAGGTACGCACCCAATTCGACAAGTGCCTTAGGGATGCCAGGCAATCCGTAGAGCGCTCAATGCGGAAGTTGGCAAAGTTGGATGATGAACTTCTGGAAAGAGTGAAGGCCATCTTGGAACAAACAGAGAGTATAGCAAATTCATATGTGAAAGAAGGGTGAATCATGGAGCAGTCTAAAGAGCAAAAAGTTCATCATGTCTTTGAAAAGATCTATGGAAATTATGACAAGATGAATTCCCTCATCAGCTTTAAACAGCATCTTAAATGGCGGAAGGCTACAATGGCCATCATGAATGTCCCAAAAGGCGCCCATGCACTGGATGTATGCTGTGGAACAGCGGACTGGACCATTGCCCTTGCTAATGAAGTAGGACCAGAAGGAAAGGTTGTTGGTCTGGATTTTAGTAAGAACATGCTGAAAATCGGCGAACAAAAGGTGACTGAACTCAATCTAGATCAAGTGTCCCTAATGCATGGGAATGCAATGGAGCTTCCTTTTGAGGATAATAGTTTTGACTATGTCACGATCGGTTTCGGGCTGCGGAATGTCCCCGATTACATGAAAGTGCTTAAAGAGTTAAACCGGGTAGCCAAGCCGGGTGGAATGGTCGTTTGCCTGGATACTTCACAGCCAACGATGCTTGGCTTTAAACAGGGCTATTATTTTTATTTCCGTTTCATCATGCCCATGTTCGGCAAATTATTCGCAAAAAGCTATAGCGAATACTCATGGCTGCAGGAATCAGCTCGAGATTTCCCTGGCATGAAAAAGCTTGAAAACATGTTCAAGCAGGCAGGAATGGAAAATGTAAGTTACAAGGCCCATTTCGGTGGTGTAGCAGCAACACATTTCGGGTACAAGCCTTCAAAATAAGCATAATAGCAATGGACAAAGCTGGGTGGAATGTATGAAATTTAAAATGATGTATTCATTTTTGAATGCAGATTTGCAATTAATAGAAAAAGAACTGGAAGCCGCAATTGAAGCGGATTCCACGGTTTTAAGGGAAGCTTCCCTGCATTTACTGCAATCCGGTGGAAAACGGATCCGTCCGGTATTCGTCCTATTGGGCGCGAAGTTTGGCAACTATGATATTCATGTCGTAAAGCATGTCGCAGCGACTTTGGAACTGATCCATACGGCTTCCCTTGTACATGATGATGTTGTGGATGATGCGGATTTACGCAGGGGATCTGCTACCATTAAGTCAAAATGGGATAATCGTGTCGCCATGTACACAGGCGACTTCATTTTTGCTCGTGCACTGGAAATGATGGCGGTTATCGAGTCTCCGCTTGCGCATCAAATTCTCGCTGATACCATGGTTGAACTATGTCTTGGGGAAATTGAACAAATAAAAGATAAGTACAATTTCGAACAGAATTGGCGGATATATTTTAGAAGGATCAAACGGAAAACGGCTTTGCTCATTGCATCCAGCTGCCAGTTGGGAGCCATTTCAGCAGGTGTTGAAGAGAGGATTCACCAAAAGCTATTTAAATTCGGATATTATGTCGGTATGTCCTATCAAATCACCGATGATATATTGGACTTTACGGCTTCGGAAGAAGAGCTTGGGAAACCAGCCGGTAGTGATTTGATTCAAGGTAATATCACTTTACCCGTTTTGATTGCTATGGAAGATCCAAAGTTAAAAAAGCTTATCGAAACAGTTCGGGAAGATACGCCAAAAGACGAAATGTCCCATATAATCAATGCGATAAAAACTTCCGGTGCCATTGAACAAGCAGCGAGGATCAGTGATATGTATTTAGAAAAGGCTTTTACTGAGTTGAAAGGTCTTCCTGCCATTAAAGCTAGAAAAACTTTATCGGATATCGCGAAAAATATCGGAAAAAGAAAGTTTTGATAATGGGAGTTGCGAAACTCATCAAACAATGGTAATATTCTAAAAGTATTGCCTTATATAGGCAAATAACAATGATACATATTAGGAGTGACATTCATGGAAAGAACATTTTTAATGGTTAAGCCTGACGGCGTACAACGCAATTTAATCGGTGAAATCGTTTCCCGTTTTGAAAAGAAAGGCTTCCTTCTAGCAGGAGCAAAATTAATGGTCATTTCTCAAGAATTGGCTGAACAACATTATGGCGAGCACAAAGAACGTCCTTTCTTTGGCGAATTAGTGGACTTCATTACTTCAGGTCCTGTCTTCGCAATGGTTTGGGAAGGTGAAAACGTAATCGCTACTGCACGTCAAATGATGGGTGCTACAAACCCTAAAGATGCAGCAGCAGCAACAATTCGTGGCGATTTTGCCGTAACTGTTGGCAAAAACATTATTCACGGATCTGATTCAGCTGAAAGCGCTGTACGTGAAATCGGTTTATTCTTCAAAGAAGAAGAACTTGTTGAGTATTCTAAACTTGTAAACGAGTGGGTTTATTAATTAATACGATCACTATATAAAAAGCGGGTTCCATCGTCAATATGCGATGGAACCCGCTTTTTTTGTATTGCTTTTTTAGTTTCAAGCAGCAACATAAGGAATTATTTTAGTTTAAAGAAAATATGGCACTCTCCGATATATAAAGGGAAGGACCACTTAAAATAATTATGTGCAGGGGAGTAGTAGGAATGCCTCAAGAATATGAAGAGTTTATTCGTAATATCAAAATGTTGACAGGCATTGATTTGGCATTATATAAGGAAGGGCAAATGAAAAGGCGACTAACATCTCTATATGAAAAAAGAGGATATCACTCATTTCGTGAATACTATAAAGACATTCAAACCAATCCCGGAGTTTTAAATGAGTTTTTGGATAGAATGACAATCAATGTTTCCGAATTTTATAGAAATGCGAAAAGATGGGAAGTGTTGGAGCGGAAAATCCTTCCTGGGTTATTAGCAAGCAAAAAAAAGTTGAAAATTTGGAGTGCGGCCTGTTCAACTGGCGAGGAACCTTATACGATTGCAATGATATTATCCAATCTGGTTCCACTTAACCAGATAGAGATATTGGCGACGGATCTGGATGAAAATGTATTGGCGCGAGCGAAATTGGGGATTTATCCTGAACGTTCCTTAAATGAAGTTCCTGAAGAAATCAAAAAGAAATACTTTGAAAAAAAAGCGGATCTTTATCGTGTCGATGATGAAATCAAGAGAAGGGTGACATTTAAAAAGCAAAACCTTCTCGCAGACCGATTCGAACAGGGGTTCGATTTAATCGTTTGCCGCAATGTTTTAATTTATTTCACTGAAGAAGCCAAAAATTTATTATATGAAAAATTCAGTGCATCACTAAGAAGCGACGGGGTTTTTTTTGTAGGAAGTACAGAGCAAATATTCACACCAGGAAAATATCAATTTGAAACGATCGACACATTTTTTTATAAGAAAAAGTAAATACTTTTGAAAAAAGGGACTGATTCTGCACATGAGCATTCAGCCCCTTTTCGTTTGTCGTGTAAATAGCAAATCCAGTAGAACTTCAATTTGAAAGATTAAACTATATCGAAAATGTTTAAGTACTTGTAAAATTGAAAGAAAAGTGATTAAATTCAAACAATATGGTTTTTACGTTTTACATATACCCACATTTCATAAAATTGTGGTATATTGATACATATACACTTTAAAGTGCTAAAAGGGGGCTGGAAGATGAGATATTTAACAGCGGGAGAATCACATGGTCCGCAACTGACTACTATCATTGAAGGATTACCGGCAGGAATGCCGATTACGAATGAGGATATTAATCAAGAATTAGGACGCCGGCAAAAAGGGCATGGACGTGGAAGAAGGATGCAGATCGAGAAAGATCAGGCTTTTATTTCTTCGGGAATCAGACATGGCTACACACTCGGTTCACCGGTTGCTTTGGTGGTTGAGAACGATGACTGGAAGCATTGGACAAAGATTATGGGAAGTGAAGGGCTTTCAGAAGAGGAAGCTGAAGAAATTAAACGTAAAATCACCCGGCCTCGTCCTGGTCATGCCGACTTGAACGGTGGGATTAAATATGGGCACCGCGATTTGAGAAATGTTCTGGAACGCTCTTCAGCCCGTGAAACGACAGTAAGGGTGGCAGCAGGTGCTGTCGCTAAAAAGCTATTGTCTTTATTGGGTATAGAAGTGGCATCGCATGTTTTGGAAATTGGCGGAGTGAAGGCAGAACCGCCAAAATACGAAACGATTCAGCAATTGCAACAAGTAACAGAAGAATCTTCTGTTAGATGTTTTGACAAAAACGTAGAGCAGCAGATGAAGGATGCAATTGATGAAGCGAAACAAAAAGGAGATTCCATCGGCGGCATCGTTGAGGTCATTGTAGAAGGAATGCCGGTGGGTGTGGGAAGTTATGTGCACTATGACCGTAAGCTTGATGCAAAACTAGCCGCAGCGATAATGAGCATCAATGCATTTAAAGGGGTGGAAATAGGTCTTGGATTTGAAGCGGCCCATCTATTCGGCAGTGATGTCCATGATGAAATCGCATGGGACGAAGAACAGGGTTATTACCGGAAAACCAATCGCCTTGGTGGTTTTGAAGGCGGTATGACAACTGGAATGCCTATAGTTGTACGCGGTGTGATGAAGCCGATTCCCACTTTATATAAACCTTTGAAAAGTGTTGATATTGATACGAAGGAAGTGTTTGAAGCAAGTGTCGAACGTTCCGATAGTTGTGCGGTTCCAGCAGCAGCAGTAGTTGCTGAGGCGGTAGTAGCATGGGAACTGGCGGCTGCCATCGTTGATCAATTCCCTTCAGATCGTTATGAGCAATTAGCAGAATATATAAGATCATATAGGGAAGAAGTAAAGGGGTTTTAAATCATGGAATCCATCCAAATAAAAACGGCATCCAAGCAATATCCGGTTTTAATTGGCAAGAAGGCAATAAATGAATTGCCTGAATTAATAACACATGAATTAAATCATCTAAACAAGATTCTGATCATAACTGATGAGAAAGTGGCTGCACTTCATTTGCAGACTGTGAAAAACGCCCTGATCAAGACGGGAAAACCGGTCCTGCATCATGTAGTGCCAGAAGGGGAGCATGCTAAAACTTTCGATGTGTTTTATGAATGCCAAAGCTTCTGCTTATCCCAACAGATCAATCGCAAGTCATTGATTATCGCCCTTGGCGGTGGTGCAGTCGGTGACTTGGCTGGATTCGTTGCGGCTACTTTTATGAGAGGGATTCCATTTATACAGGTTCCGACTACTTTGCTCGCCCACGATAGTGCAGTGGGCGGTAAGGTTGCCATCAATCACCCGCTAGGGAAAAATATGATTGGGGCATTTCATCAGCCTGAAGCGGTCATTTATGATCTTGAATTTTTAAAAACATTGCCTCTTAAAGAATTAAGGTCAGGTTTTGCAGAAGTCATTAAACATTCCTTGATAGCCGATAATGAGTTTTATCTATGGTTAAAGTCGAATATTGTTGATTTGAATGATATAACGGATGAGCAATTCCTAACCATGATTACAAAAGGGATTGGCATTAAAGCTAAAATTGTCGAAGAGGATGAGAAGGAAAACGGCATTCGTGCCTATTTGAATTTTGGTCATACACTTGGGCATGCAGTGGAAGGTTCAATGGGATATGGGAACTTTACGCATGGGGAATCCATTTTAATCGGGATGGTATATGCTCTTAAATTAAGCAGAAAGAAAGTGGATCTCGATTTTAAACTAGATGAGTTTATTAACTGGGTTTCTTCTTTAGGCTATCAAATAACCATTCCAACCCGACTTGAACATGCATTGCTACTTGAATTAATGAAAACGGACAAAAAATCAGTCAATGATGCAGCTACCTTTGTCCTGCTAAACGAAGTGGGGTCACCGCAGTTAATGGATATAGGCGACTCTGAGCTGATAGAGGAAATGGCGGATATGATATAGAGTACAGGAGAAGGGGGACTAAGTGTGATAAGAGGAATAAGGGGTGCCACTACAGTAGAAAGAGACACAGAAATAGAAGTGATTTCCGCTGTCGAAAAGTTGATGGCAGAGATCATTCAGGTCAACGAGATTGATCCTGATATGGTGGCTTCCGTATTTTTTTCTGCTACGGAAGAAATTCGTTCTGTCTTCCCTGCCAAAGCCTTGAGGAAATTCGAAGGCTGGACTTATGTACCGGTTACATGCATGAAAGAAATACCGGTGAGCAATTCCTTGCCATTTTGCATCCGGGTCATGATCCACGTAAATACGACGAAATCTCAACAAGAGATAAAGCATGTATACCAGGCAGGGGCTACTGTATTACGGCCAGATTTGACAAAGCAGATATAAGATGAATTTAAAGCTATGAATATGATATACTATTCTCACACTTTCTTACTTTAAAGTGATAAAAATATAGAGGTGATTGACATGAAATGGAATGAAGCGGTCCTTTCTTTGAAGTCTTATCAACCGGGAAAATCCACTGATGAAGTGAAAAAATTATACGGGTTGGAAAAAATCACGAAATTAGCTTCAAATGAAAATCCTTTTGGTTGTTCGGAAAAGGTCAAGGAGTCGGTTAGGAATTCAACCCATTCGTTTGCCATCTATCCGGATGGATATGCAACGATGCTTAGGGAAGCTGTTGCAAAACATACAGGTGTGAAAGAAACTCAGCTTATTTTTGGAAATGGATCTGATGAGAACATTCAAATCATCTCCAGGAGTCTATTGGGAGCTGGAAAGAATACGGTCATGGCAACAGGCACTTTTTCGCAGTATCGCCATAATGCCACGCTAGAAGGTGCTGAAATCAGGGAAGTTCCTCATATTGACGGTGCTCATGATCTAGAAGGAATGCTTAAAGTAATAGATGACAAAACAGCGGTTGTCTGGCTTTGTACACCAAATAATCCAACAGGTAAATACATTTCGGAACAGGACTTATTATCGTTCATCGAAAAAGTGCCGGAAGATGTTCTTATCGTTTTGGATGAAGCTTATTGTGAATATGCAACGGCTGAGGATTACCCGAGAACGAATCAATGGATTAATAAATATAAAAATTTGATCATACTCAGGACATTCTCAAAAATTTATGGACTTGCGAGCTTTAGGGTAGGGTACGGTTTGGCGGATGAGGATATTATTCAGAAACTAGATCCTTCCCGGGAACCATTCAATGTCAACACCTTCGCACAGAATATTGCTATCGTCGCTTTGGAAGATCAAGCCTTCATTGAAAAATGCAAGGAAGAAAATCAAAAAGGACTCAAGCGGTACTATGAATTTTGCAAAAAGGAAAATTTAGCTTATTACCCGTCACAAGGTAATTTCATCTTTATCCATTTTGAACAGGATGCCGATGTGGTGTTTCAATATTTGCTTGAGCGCGGGTACATCGCAAGGTCGGGGAAATCTTTCGGTTTTCCTAACAGCCTAAGGGTAACGATTGGTTCTACGGAAGAAAATGAAGGAATGATTAATGCTATTAAAACTTTTTTGAATGAAGTTGAGGCACCTTCTGATTCGCTGTTTTAAGGTTTCATCAAACCTAGAGGAGCATAAAAGATGCGGGGGAGAGAAGAGTGAAGGGTAAGGTTTTTGTAATAGGTCTAGGTCTAATTGGCGGATCACTGGCCATGGCTGTACGCCATGCGCATCCCGAAGCCGTGATTGTTGGTACGGACCTAAGTGAAAAGAATATTCAACTATCGATGCTATTGGGGATCATTGATGATTCTGTATCATCTTTGGAAGCGGGAGCATGTGAAGCTGATTTGATTCTACTTGCTGTGCCTGTCAATGAAACCGTGAAGATTTTAGCTCAATTGGCTGATATGGATTTAAAAAGTGATGTCCTCATATCGGATGCAGGAAGTACGAAGGATACAGTCGTTAAGGCAGCAAAACCATTGATAGATAAAGGGGTGGCCTTCATCGGGGGGCACCCTATGGCTGGTTCCCATAAAAGCGGCGCTGCGGCAGCCAAATTGCATTTATTCGAACATGCATTTTATTTGCTTACTCCCGGAGATTCCATCGAAGAAGAAAAAGTTGAGCAGTTGAAAGGGTGGCTGCAAGGGACAAGAGCGAACTTTCTGGTTGTAAGTCCTGCCACTCATGATAAGCTGACTGGGGTCATTAGTCATTTTCCGCATATTGTCGCATCGGGGCTCGTTAAGCAGGCAGAAAATTATAGTAAGGAAAATAAGTTGATTTCAAGGCTTGCAGCAGGTGGATTTCGAGATATTACAAGAATTGCTTCAAGCAGTCCGGAAATGTGGCGTGACATTTTGTTACATAACCGGGAAGTGCTACTTGAATTAATGAATGATTGGCTGAATGAAATGGAGCATATAAAAGGTCTGGTCGCGAATGAAGATAGTGAAGAAATCCTTCGATTCTTTACCGATGCCAAGATTTTCAGGGATGATTTGCCAGCATCTGCGAAAGGCGCCATACCAGCGTTTTATGATTTATATATCGATATACCGGATTATGCCGGAATAATTTCTGAGATTACCGGATATTTGGCACAAGAAGGTATCAGCATTACAAATATAAGGATCATTGAAACCAGGGAAGAGATATACGGTGTGCTGGTCATCAGCTTCCAAACGGATGTTGATCGCATTAAAGCTGCGGAGTGTATTTCAAGACATACAGATTATGAAACGATCCTGGCATAATATTAATAGGGAAGGATGGTTTTATGAATACAAAAAAATTACAAACGAACATCCAAACATTACGTGGTTCGATTGCCATACCTGGAGATAAGTCGATCTCCCATCGTTCGATAATGTTCGGAGCCCTTGCCGAGGGGGAAACGACAGTCACTAATTTTCTTCCAGGAGCGGATTGTTTAAGTACGATTTCCTGTTTTAAGCAGCTTGGAGTCCATATTGAACAAGATGGCCAGCACGTCAAAATTGTAGGCAAAGGTTTTAAAGGATTAACGGAACCTGAATCAGTGCTGGATGTCGGAAATTCGGGTACCACGATCAGGTTAATGATGGGCATTTTGGCAGGACAGGAATTTTCGGCCGTTTTGGCAGGTGACGAATCGATAGCCAAACGGCCAATGACCCGGGTAGTAAACCCTCTTCGCGAGATGGGAGCAGTCATTGATGGCCGAAAAGGGGCCGAATACACCCCGCTCTTCATAAGAGGAGGCAAATTACAAGGTTTTCGCTATGAATTGCCTGTGGCAAGTGCGCAGGTAAAATCAGCGATAATCTTGGCTGGTTTACAGGCAGAAGGTGAAACGCTCATTATCGAACCGGAAGAGACCCGTGATCATACAGAACGAATGATCCAAGAGTTTGGCGGGAAAATCGAAAAGGACGGTCAAACGATTAAAGTAAGCGGAAATCAAGTCTTCAAAGGGACCACCATCCATGTTCCGGGTGATATTTCTTCAGCGGCTTTCTTCATGGTGGCTGCAGCGATTACGGAAAATAGTGAAGTGGTGTTAAAAAATGTGGGCCTTAATTCGACAAGGACTGGAATAATCGAAGTCATGAAATCGATGGGGGCGGATATTACGATAGAGAAGAAGACGAGCGAGGGTGAACCTGCAGGAGACATTACTGTCAGAAGCTCCCGACTAAAAGGAACGACCATCAGCGGTGATTTAATTCCCCGTCTCATCGATGAAATACCGGTAATTGCACTTCTGGCAACACAGGCTGAAGGGATAACGACAATCAAGGATGCAGCAGAACTTAAAGTGAAAGAGACGAATCGAATTGATACTGTTGCAAATGAGCTTTCCATCCTGGGGGCAGATATAACCCCGACAGCAGACGGATTGATCATCAAAGGACGTAAAGCCCTGAATGGAGGTACGGTTACAAGCCACGGAGATCATCGTATCGGAATGATGCTTGCTGTAGCGGCTTTGATAACGGATGGTGAAGTGGAACTTGCTGACCCTGATGCCATAGATGTATCATATCCACAATTTTTTGGGCATTTGACGCAATTGATAAAGTAAATATAAAAAAAGTTTACATTCCTTATTTGGTCTGTAAACTTTTTTTAAATGCTTGAAAGTGTTGAAAGCGCTAACATCCTGGCTTTTTAAACCTGTATTAATCATGAAAATAATGAAAAAGGGGTTCAAGATCAAAAAGGAGATTTAACGTAGCGTGGAGAATTAACTAGTAACCTTTTTTTAATGAGAATGGGAGGGGACTTCATCAATGGAATACAGGGCTACAGTATGGTAAACTAATGAATACTGTTTACTATGCATCTCGCGATTACATGGGTATTTTGTTCTTATTGGCAGGGTATGTTACATTATGGCGTGAGTGTGTATGACTAGGGACCAAGTCTATCATGCAAAAGGGGATTCAACAATGAACACAGTGGAACAAGTTATACAGCATTTAAAAAAAGGGGAATTAACAGAAGCTCTTAAACATATAAATCGAATTAAATCATCAGAGTCAGCAGAGGACATATTGTTGCTGGCCGAAGAAATGCTCCAGCTTGGTTTTGCGGAGGAGGCAAAGGATCTTTTTGAACATCTGCTGCAACTCTATCCCGATGAAGGAGAATTGATTGTTTCGTTGGCGGAAATCCTGATTGACATGGACCAGGAAGATGAAGCGATGCTGATGCTTGAAAAAGTAAGTGCAGATGATGAAGTATATCCAAGTGCTTTGCTTTTGGAGGCGGACCTTTATCAATTACAGGGAATGGATGAGGTCAGCGAACGGAAGCTACTGCAGGCCAAGGAAATGCTTCCAGATGAGATCATCATTGATTTTGCACTAGCTGAACTGTTCTTTCATCAAGGTAGGGATCAGGAAGCCATTGCAAATTACATAAAGGTTTTGGAACAGGAACAAGAAATCGCTGGTGTTAATGTCAATCAGAGGCTTGCTGAAGCATTAAGCAGTTCGGGGAAGTTCGAGGAGGCCCTTCCGCACTTTGAAAAGGCCTTAAATGATGGACTTGAAATCAATACCCTATTTGAATATGCATTTACAGCTTTTCAGGCAGGTCTTTATGAGACAGCCGTACGAAAGTTTATTGAACTGAAAGAATTAGATCATGAATACCATTCTTTATATTTGTACCTGGCAAAGAGTTATGAGCATCTTGAAGATCTGGAAAATGCCTTGAAAACGGTCAGAGAAGGAATCAAGGCTGATGAATTCAATAAGGAACTTTACTTCTTCGGCGGAAAAATAGCCTTGAAAAGCGGGCATGAAGAAGAGGCGGAAAATCTATTTAAAGAAGCACTTGCCATTGATCCGGGATACCTGGAAGCTGCACTTACGCTCTTGAAATTGTATATGCACCACGAAAGGTATGAAGATGTATTGGAGTGTATTGGTGAAGTAAGGCGATATGGAGAAGATGATCCGCAGTTTGAATGGATAGCTGCTGTATCTTATCAGCATACTGAACAATTTAAAGAGTCATTAACCAGCTATCATAAAGCATATAATTCATTCAAGAACAATCAAGATTTCCTTGAAGATTATGGTTTCTTTTTAATTGAAGAAGGAGACAGAGCCACATCTAGAGAAGTATTTAATAAGCTGCTTGAGATGAACCCGGCAAATGATGAGTATGCGATGATTTTGGAGCGGCTAGGTGAAAGTACAGATGAAATGTAGATAAGCGAAACAAAACTAAATCAAGACAGAGGAGGGAATTCATGGTGGCTGCCCCTGTTTCTGTGAATGAGAAGAAGGATTTTATTCGGTGGTTTTTAAATCATTATCAACTGAAACGAAGAGAATGCGTGTGGATATTGAATTACTTAATGAGTCATGACCAACTAATGAAAAAGGTTCATTTTGTAGAAAATGCACAATATTGCCCACGTGGACTGATTATGTCGACACATTGTGTGGATGAAGTCCCTTTCAGGTTTTATAAGTCCAATATCATGACGACCGATGCAGAGAAATCTTTTCATGATATCCGTTTAAATAGGGATGAAGACATATATATTCAGCTCAATTTTAAATCGTCATACTCTTCCTATCAATATGCAGCGGTACTCGAGCACAATCCCTTCATGCCGAAATCAACGGCATCAAATGAAAAAGATCAGTTGCTGGCTGAACAATTTTTAGAAAGAAGCATGTTGTATTTTCAAAGGGACCGTCTGCTTAAGGAAATCGATGAAGCCCTTGATAAGCATGATGAGCAAGCATTTAAGAACTTAACCGAACAATTGAATCAATTAAAAGTACTTGGATGAAATAAATTGACCTTTCCGTAATTAGGAAAGGTTTTTATTTTTTATAAAACATTGATAAAATCCACATTTTTGTAAAGACTATGGGTATATGGTAAAGATGTTATAAAAATAATGGTAAAATGATAAGGAGTTGATTTAAAAAATCGGGAGTGAAGAAAAAACATGAAGTGGACAGCAAAAGATCTTGACATGTATATGCAATCAAAAGAGTATGTGGATACCGTTTTGATTCCTTTGGTTCCCCTATCTTTTAAAGGGCAAATGAAGCAAACGGGCTCAATGAATGAATTTCTTACCATTTTAAGTTTGGAAATTGAAAAGCAGATGAAAGGAAGAATTCTTTTATTGCCAACATTTCATTATTTGAGTGGTGAAATGGATAAGGTTGAGCGGTTAAAGCGTTGGGCCAATGAATTGAAAGAAAATGATTTCGAGCATGTTTTTTTTCTTACATCGGATTTTGAGTGGAAAAAGGAAGAGCGGGAATTGGAAAATAATTTAGTATGGATTCCTGCCATCCCCTTGGAGGGGCTTGAAATTGAACAAGCAAAGGAAATGATTAACCAGCAAGTTCTCCAAATCCTTGATATTTTCTCTTATAATTGGAAAAATGAAAAAAAGTAGGATTTTTCGCATTATTTGACACATAGTTGCCACCTTTTGGGTTTTACAAATATTGACCTTGGTAAATTATTGAGATATCATGGAAATGTCCTAGTTTTATAGTGTCGCTATTAATTGGTCCTTTGGGCTCTCAGTATAGTAATAGAGGGGGGGAAAACGCATGAGCAAGCATAATGTTTCACGACGTCAATTCCTTAATTACACACTTACTGGCGTTGGTGGATTTATGGCGGCCGGTATGTTGATGCCTATGGTTAGGTTTGCAATTGATCCTGTATTATCAGCAGATAAAGGCGGGGATTACGTTGCAACTAAACAGAAGGTAAGTGAACTGACTACCGAACCAACCCGTGTCGACTTTAGTTTTAAACAGGTCGATGGTTGGTATGAGTCTGAAGAAACAAATACAGCTTGGGTTTACAAAACGGATGATGGTAATATCGTTGCTTTATCTCCAATCTGTAAGCATTTAGGCTGTACGGTAGGTTGGAATACGGATAAGACTAATCCGAATCAATTTTTCTGTCCTTGCCATTATGGCAGGTATACGAAAGATGGGATGAATGTCAAAGGGACACCGCCGGTTTCACCATTGGACGTCTTTGACACGAAAGAAAAAGATGGAATACTTTATTTGGGTCAACTAAAACCGCACGGGGAGGCGTAAACATTGCTAACAAAGTTATATGACTGGGTGGACGAGCGTTTAGATATTACGCCGTTATGGCGGGATATTGCTGACCATGAGGTTCCTGAACATGTTAACCCCGCACATCATTTTTCTGCATTCGTATATTGTTTTGGTGGGTTAACTTTCTTTATTACGGTCATCCAAATCTTGTCAGGCATGTTCTTGACGATGTACTATGTCCCGGACATTAAAAACGCTTGGGAATCTGTTTATTATTTGCAAAATGAAGTTGCCTTCGGTCAAATTGTTCGTGGTATGCATCACTGGGGAGCAAGTCTAGTTATCGTTATGATGTTTTTACATACTCTTCGTGTCTTCTTCCAGGGAGCTTACAAAAAACCGCGTGAATTGAACTGGATGGTCGGCGTATTGATTTTCTTCATCATGCTGGCATTAGGCTTGACTGGTTATTTATTGCCATGGGATATGAAAGCGCTATTCGCAACGAAAGTTACTTTGACAATTGTCGATTCGGTACCGTTAATGGGACCAGCACTCAAGACATTGATAGCAGGAGATCCAACCATCGTTGGAGCACAGACATTGACACGATTCTTTGCAATACATGTATTCTTCCTGCCAGCAGCATTATTTGCTTTACTAGCGGCTCATTTCCTGATGATCCGAAAACAAGGTATTTCAGGTCCGCTATAAAAGAATGGTGAACCAAAAACCAAAAAAACCTTTTCATAAAGGAGGGGAATTGTTCAATGCATCGTGGGAAAGGTATGAAATTCGTAGGTGACTCGCGTATCTCCGCGGACCGTAAACCGAATATTCCGAAAGATTATTCAGAATATCCTGGGAAAACTGAAGCATTTTGGCCTAATTTCCTTTTAAAAGAATGGATGGTAGGAGCTGTATTTCTTGTAGGTTATCTTTGCCTGACAATCGCACATCCGTCACCATTGGAAAGGATAGCAGATCCAACAGATACAGGGTATATTCCGCTGCCGGACTGGTATTTCCTATTCCTTTACCAATTACTTAAGTATACCTATGCTTCAGGTCCTTACAATGCAATCGGGTCCATGGTAATACCTGGTTTGGCTTTCGGGGCATTGCTCTTGGCACCTTTTCTAGATCGTGGTCCAGAGCGGAGCCCAGCGAAACGTCCTTTTGCTGTAGGCTTCATGCTATTGGCAATGGCAGGCGTTTTCTATTTAACA
The DNA here is from genome assembly GCF_002243645.1 of Peribacillus simplex NBRC 15720 = DSM 1321. Classification (NCBI taxonomy): domain Bacteria; kingdom Bacillati; phylum Bacillota; class Bacilli; order Caryophanales; family Bacillaceae; genus Peribacillus; species Peribacillus simplex. The sequence continues at coordinate 4,675,061 of NZ_CP017704.1, forward strand.
TGGGAGTCCGCAGCCCATCACGATTGGGAAGCTTCCAAGAAGCAAGGAGCAATCGTGGAAGGTGCAGACATTGATAAAGAGAGCGATGGGTATAAATTGATGGATTCTAATGGCTGTATTAGCTGTCACGGAGCAGAATTAACTGGTGGAGCAGGAGCGCCAAGCTTAATTGACACTGGATTAAAGCCAGAAGAAATCTCTAAGATCGCAGTCAAAGGCCAGGGAGCCATGCCAGCTGGCATGTTCAAAGGTACAGATGAAGAATTGGCAACATTAGCTGAATTTGTATCAGGTTTATCGACAAAATAATATAGCCATCAACAGATTTTCTTTCATATGCTGCAAAAGAAGCTGACGACCACGGTTGTCGGCTTTTTTATTGGTAAATTGAAGTGTTAATGAGAAGAAATTGAAATGAATGCTTGGTTTTCTGGTTGATGGCCTGTAAAATGAGTATACATGAGAATGTAAGTGAGGGTTAAAGAATGAATGTTATCTACAGTTGGCTTGCAAATCGGCAAATGCTCGTTTTGTTATTATTAATAAATATATTCGGAACCGCCTATGGATATTATTGGTACGGTAGTCAATTGGAAAACACTCCTGCGATTTTTTTGGCATTTGTACCGGACAGCCCGACAGCTAGCCTGTTTTTTGTATTTGTTTTATTGGGGTTCCTATTAAGAAGGAATTTCGGACTTATGGAAGCATTGGCGATAATAACACTATTCAAATATGGCATATGGGCAGTTTTAATGAATTTGATGACCTTCGTGACAACAGGTTCATTGCCATGGGAAGGTTATATGTTAATGGCTTCTCATTTGGGAATGGCGATTCAAGGAGTATTATATGCACCATTTTATCGAATAAAACCTTGGCATTTGATAGTGGCAGGGATTTGGACCATACATAATGACATAATCGATTATGTTTTTGAAATGATGCCCGTATACCGTGATTTATTGGTATATATGAATTCGATAGGTTATTTCACTTTTTGGCTCAGCATACTTTCCATTTTTGTCGGCTGGTACTTTGGATATAGAAAAAAGCGAATCACCCTATCCTTCATCCATTAAAAAGTTAACCCTGCATAAGCTTTGTAAAAGCAGGGTTAACTTTTTTATGTTGAACGAGGTCTACTCATGTTTTTTCTTTCATATCGTTTTAGTAGAGATATGAGGAGGGACGAGTAGCATGTTGAAAAAATTCATATTAACCATTGCTGTTTTATTTGTCGTCTTACATTTCCCTGTCTATGCAGAATCCTCTTCAAGTTTGGAGCAATTAGATAACATTTCCGATAGAGCCTTGGAAATGACCAAGTTGAAGCGATATGGAGATTCGGAAAAGATGCTGACGTTTTTTTCTGACCGGTTTTTAAAAGAGACAGCGAAAGAGCAGATCCTTGACATGGACGAACTTCGAATTATTACTGTAGCTCATAATGAGGCGTTGATGACAATAAAGGATATGAACAAGGGAGATTCCGAAAAGGTTAATTCTGTTACAAAGTTCCGGCTTGTTGTTGATGCGGTCAAGTCTACACATCAGCCCCTTTGGACAGAGATGGAGGATCAAATGATGAATTCCTTCCAGCAGACAAAGAATGCCGCGATCAATCAAGACACAATTACATTCAATAGCCAATTGAACTTATTCCTATCACAATATGAAATGATATATCCAAGCTTGAAAGTCGACCTTTCTAAAGAAACGATGCAGCAACTGGACACGAGGATTCAATACATCAACCAATACCGTCCTGAGGTAATCAATGATGGAGAAAGTCAAAAGGAACTGGATGCGTTGCAAAGCGAACTAACCTCAATTTTTGATGATATGGGGGAAGATGATGCAGATCCTTCCCTTTGGTGGGTCATCATATCGACAGGCTCAATCATTATTATGACGCTTTCTTATGTAGGCTGGAGAAAATATAAAGGTGATAGGGAAAAACCAAGGAAAGAACATAATGATTAAAAAGACAGGGGGAGAGAACACTATATTTGACACGGTTGCCTTCAATCCATAGAATTAAGAGTAATAATAGTTATAGGAGGATACCATGTATTTCATTTATTTGGCGATTATCATTTTAATCCCGATTTATGCACAAATGAAAGTGAAAAGCACGTATAAAAAATATTCAAAGGTATCGGCCTCATCTGGTATGAATGGTGCTGAGACGGCGCGGGCCATTTTGGATCAAAATGGACTGTTCAATGTCAGAGTCGAAGAGACGCCTGGAATGCTTTCGGACCATTATGACCCAAGGGATAAAACGGTGCGTTTATCAACGGATAACTATCACGGCCATTCAGTTGCCGGTGTAGCGGTTGCAGCCCATGAAGTTGGACATGCGATTCAAGATAAAGAAGCATATGCGTTCTTGCGTTTCCGCCATGCATTAGTACCGGTAGCTAATTTTGGCTCTAACATATCTTGGATTTTGATTTTAATCGGGATGTTAGCTTCACTTCCTGGGTTGCTATTGGCGGGTATCGTATTTATGGCAGCCGCTGTATTGTTCCAAGTGATAACCCTGCCGGTTGAATTCAATGCCTCTTCTCGGGCGATGGATCAACTCGTTTCCGCTGGGGTCATCCGGAATGATGAAGAACGAGAAACGAAAAAAGTATTAAGTGCTGCTGCGATGACTTATGTTGCTGCCGCTCTTGTAGCCGTACTGGAATTAGTTCGTCTTCTGCTTATGTATACAGGAATGCGGGAAGAAGATTAATTTGAAAAAGGACACCATCTTGGGATGGGGTCCTTTTTCATTTTTAAAAGTATTTGTTGCATATTGCTAATAAAATTCAGTTAGACAGGGCAACATTCATAAGGATTGCATTCCATCGGTATGCAACAAATCACTTTGATTACCTTTCAATGGGATTCTTGTTTTCATCAAGGGTAAAGCCCTCACCCAATACGTCATGCACTTCACTTACAGATACGAATGCGTGAGGGTCCACCGATGTTATGGCATTTTTTAAGCGGACTAACTCATTTTTCCCAACAACACAATAGAGTACTTCCCGGTCATTGCGTGTAAAGGACCCATATCCCCTTAATACGGTTACGCCCCGCTCCATATCATTCATTATTTTTTCAGCAATTTCCTTGTTTTTATCACTAATGATCATTGCACCTCTAGCAGCATAGGCTCCTTCTTGCATAAAGTCGATTACTCTGGCACCTATAAATACGGCAACGAGGGTATACATCGCTTGCCGGTAATCCAGGTAGGTAAGGATTGAAAGGCCAATGACGACGGCATCAAAGATGAACATGGTCCGTCCCATGCCCATCCCTAAGTAACGATGGGCAAAACGGGCGATGATATCCACTCCGCCTGTTGTTCCGCCGTAACGAAAGATTATGCCCAGCCCGACTCCAACAGAGACCCCGGCAAACAATGCCACCAGCATCAAGTCGTTTCCGAGATCGATTTCGATTTGGTATCTCTCGAAAACCCATAGCCAAACGGAGAGGCCAACCGTTCCGATAATCGTATAAAAGAAAGATGTTCGCCCTAAATATTTCCACCCTATTAAAAATAAAGGAATATTCAAAATCAAATTAGAATATGAAGGATTTATCCCGATAAGTTGATATATAATCAAGGTGAGACCGGTGAATCCGCCTTCGGCCAAGTTGTTCTGCATGTTAAAATGCACGAGGCCAAAGGCGAAGATTCCAGCCCCAAAAAGGATGAATATAATATTTTTCAATTTTAAGCCCAAAAGCATGTCCCATACCTCCAAAGGTTTGCATATCATTAATTTACTTATTATAACTAATTAACCAACTATGGGCAATTTGAATTTGCGAACGTATCTGTTGTCATCTGTTTCACTTTTAGCTAACATGGAGAAGGTATGATGTTTGAAAACGAAAATCAAGAATGGGTGACTATATGGAAAAGCATAAGACGATCCAACAAATGCAAACGGAAGTCGACCAATACATAGGACAATTTAAAGAAGGATATTTCAGCCCTCTGGCCATGCTCGCCCGCATGTCTGAAGAACTTGGGGAATTGGCTAGGGAAGTCAATCATTACCATGGTGAAAAACCTAAGAAGGCAACAGAGGAAGAGAATACGATTGAAGCGGAATTAGGGGACATGCTTTTTGTGTTGATTTGTTTTGCCAATTCTTTAGGGATAGACCTTCAAAACTCGCATGATTTGGTCATGCAAAAGTTTACAACCCGCGATAAAGATAGATGGACAAGAAAAGAAGAGAAAATGGAGGAGGAAGGTAAAGATGAGTAAAGTGAAAGTGATTGTAGCTGGTCCACGTGGCAGAATGGGAAATGAAGCGGTGAAGCTTGTACATAGGACAGAAGGGTTTGAATTGGCAGCCGTCATAGATCGCAAGCATAACGGGGAAAGCCTCTCCGCAATAGAAGGTTTTCACGGTATTGAAGCACCGGTTTTTTCGGATATAAATGAATGCTTTTCATCTATAGAGGCGGACGTATTGATCGATTTGACCACACCAGAAGTGGGGATGTTACATACCGAAACGGCACTTAATCATGGCATCCGCCCTGTAGTGGGAACGACTGGTTTTACCAAGGAAGATTTAGCGAAGCTTGATTCATTAACAAAAGAAAAGGGAATTGGTTGCATCATCGCGCCAAACTTTGCAATTGGAGCCATTTTGATGATGAAGTTTTCCCAAATGGCCGCAAAGTATTTCCCGGATGTGGAAATCATAGAAATGCACCATGATCAAAAACTGGATGCTCCTTCTGGCACTGCTTCCAAAACGGCAGACATGATTGCAGCGGTACGTGAAACAAAACAACAGGGGCACCCTAATGAAAAAGAAACCATCCAGGGGGCAAGAGGTGCAAATATAGATGGCATGCATATCCACAGTGTACGGCTACCGGGACTGGTTGCCCATCAACAGGTGCTTTTCGGAAGTGATGGAGAACTATTGACGGTTCGGCATGATTCCTTTAATCGAGCGTCCTTCATGTCAGGTGTCAAACTTGCTGTCGATTCCGTCATGAAATTGGATGTTCTTGTATACGGCCTGGAAAATATTATCGAATAGGGATCAGGAGGATTTACGATGAGAATTGCCTTAATTGCCCATGATAAGAAAAAAGAAGATATCATTCAATTTGTAACAGCTTATAAAACTGTATTTGAACAGCATGAATTATTTGCAACAGGTACGACCGGGAAACGAATCATGGAAGAAGTATCACTGCCCGTCCATCGTTTTCATTCAGGACCTCTTGGCGGGGATCAGGAAATAGGTGCAATGATTGCACGCGGAGAAATGGACATGGTCCTATTTTTCCGCGATCCATTGACATCACAGCCACATGAACCTGATGTATCGGCGCTTATACGCCTATCAGATGTATATGAAATTCCATTGGCGACAAATATGGGCACGGCAGAAGTGCTGATTCAAGGTTTGAAACATGGGTATATGGACTGGCTAAAACTACGGCAAAAACAAGGTGAGATAAATGATAAACAAAAGTAACATAGATATCCTGGCTTTCGGCGCACATGCGGATGATGTTGAAATCGGTATGGGTGGCACGATCGCTAAATATGTGCAACAAGGCAGGAAAATTGTCATTTGTGATTTGACAAAAGCTGAAATGTCATCCAATGGAACCGTTCCATTGCGGCAAGAGGAAGCGCATAAAGCTGCTGAAATCCTTGGGGTGAAGAGGATTTCCCTTGATCTACCCGACCGGGGACTATACATGAAAGCGGAATACATAAATCAAATCATTAAGGTCATTCGCCAATATAAACCTGCCCTTGTATTTGCACCATTTTTGGAAGATCGCCATCCCGATCATGGTAACTGTGCCAAATTAGTCGAGGAAGCAGTTTTTTCGGCAGGAGTAAGAAAGTATATGGAAGAAGAAGGCCTTGATTCTCATCGTGTCCAAAATATGTACTATTATATGATCAATGGGTTTCACAAACCGGACTTCGTCGTGGACATCACTTCGACAATATCGAAAAAGCTGGATAGCCTTAGGGCATATGGCAGCCAATTCGAAAAAAGTCAAGTATCTGTTGAAACACCGTTAGTTAATGGCTATATCGAGACTGTCGAGGCACGGGAGCGAATGTTCGGTAAAGAAGTGGGTGTCGCCTATGCGGAGGGATTCATGACAAAAAAACCGTTAATGATCGATGCCGACTTGTTAGGAGAAAAATAATCTTATGAAATTAAAAATTGGAATTACCTGTTACCCTACAGTTGGGGGTTCTGGTGTCGTAGCAACTGAATTAGGTAAGATGCTTGCAGAAAAAGGACATGAAATACATTTCATTTCTTCAAGCATCCCTTTTCGTTTGAATAAGATGTACTGTAATATTTTTTATCACCAGGTTGAAGTGAACTCATATTCAGTCTTTCAATATCCACCATATGACCTGGCGCTTGCGAGCAAGATAGCTGATGTCGTAAAACGAGAGAAATTAGATATCCTTCACGTTCATTATGCAATTCCACATGCTGTTTGTGCGATCCTTGCAAAGCAGATGTCAGGTAATGAAGTAAAGATCGTAACCACACTGCATGGTACGGATATAACCGTATTAGGCCATGATCCCTCTTTGACCAATTTGATAAAATTCGGGATAGAGCAATCCGATGTCGTTACGGGAGTATCTAATTCCCTTGTTCAGCAAACGCACGAATTAATCGCGCCGGATAAGGTAATCAAAACAGTCTATAATTTTATTGATGAAAGAGATTACCATAAATCTGATTCCGATTACCTTAAGGATGAATACGGAATCAGTGAAGATGAAAAAGTGATCATACATGTTTCGAATTTCCGTTCGGTCAAGCGAGTGAAAGACGTCATCCAGGCGTTTTATTTAACTCAAAAGAAAATGCCAGCAAAGCTTCTACTCGTAGGAGACGGGCCTGAAGTGACAACCGTATTGAAATTGGCTAAAGATCTTGGAATCGATGATTTGGTCTTGTTTCTTGGTAAGCAGGATAACCTTGCCGAATTATATTCAATCAGTGATTTGATATTCCTGTTATCGGAAAAAGAGAGTTTCGGACTTGTGCTGCTCGAGGCGATGGCATGTGGAGTTCCTTGTATCGGGACGAATATCGGGGGAATTCCTGAAGTCATCGTTGATGGGGAGACCGGTTATATTTGTGAATTGGGAGATGTCAAAATGGTTGCTGAAAAAGCGATTGGACTTTTAAGCGACCCGATTTTACATAAACGCTTTTCTGAAGCTGCGCTGGAAAGGGCCAATACTAATTTTCACTCCGATACGATAATGTCAGAATATGAAGCCATCTACATTCAAGCACTTGAAGGTAAATCCATGGAATAGGGAGGGGATGCTGATGGATCGGTTATTCTTAAAATCAGTACCCATTCTGGAATTGATTGAAGAAGCAGGATACGAGGCTTATTTCGTTGGCGGCTCTGTAAGGGATTATATCCTTGGCAGGCCCATAAACGATGTGGACATCGCTACTTCAGCAACACCCCAGGAAATCAAAAGGATTTTTCCTAATACGGCTGATATCGGGATCGACCACGGGACAGTGCTTGTCATTACGGATACGGATACATACGAAATTACAACGTTTAGAACGGAAAGCGGGTATTCGGACTTTCGCAGACCCGATGCTGTGCAATTTGTCCGTTCTTTGACTGAGGATTTGCAAAGAAGAGATTTCACGATGAATGCAATGGCAATGGATAAGACCGGAAAGATCATAGATCCATTTAATGGTAAGTGTGATTTGGCAGAAAAAAGGATTATCACGGTTGGCAACCCGCATGAAAGGTTTCATGAGGATGCATTGAGAATGATGCGTGCTTTAAGGTTCGTCAGTCAACTAGATTTTGAACTGGATCAAGAAACCTTTGATTCCCTTAAGGAGAACGCCCAGATCATCAGTGAAATCGCTGTCGAAAGGATCCTGGTTGAATTTGAGAAGCTAGTGGCCGGCTCCAATAAGATAAGGGCTTTCTCACTCTTGCTGGAAAGCGGATTATATCAATACCTGCCTCTATTCTCGAGTAAAAAAGATCATTTAATGGAATTGCTGAACCTGCCGCTTCATCAGCTAAAAGCGGCAGAAATATGGTCCATAATCATGATTCACACCAAGGATCAGGAAATGGAAGAATCTTTGAGGGCCTGGAAGCTGCCAATGAAAACTATAAGAAACGTTCAACGTACGATACAGCTAGTGAAGAAAGAACCATCAGTCATCGATGTATTTCAGGCAGGTCATGGCGTAACTGTACAAGCTGCTAAAGTCAGGGCGGCACTGACTGGCGGTAATGTATCGGATGCGGAGGAGAATGCACATCAACGCTACAATGAACTTATTATAAAACAAATGTCGGATCTTGCCGTTACGGGGACGGATTTATTGAATTGGCAACAAGAAAAGCCAGGTCCATGGGTCAAAGAATACTTGGAAAAAATATTGGAAGCTGTCTTGAATGAAGAATTAAGAAATGATAAAGAAGAAATAAAGAGGTGGCTGGTGAAATGCAATCTGAGTTAAGAACGAAGCTGATGGAAGCCCTCTCAAAAGCGGATGGTGCGTTTATATCCGGTCAGGAAATTGCTGAATACATTGGCTGTTCGCGCACAGCCGTCTGGAAGCATATAGAAGACCTGCGCAGTGAAGGTTATAATGTAGAAGCCGTTAGGAAAAAAGGCTATCGGATCTTATCAGCGCCTGAAAAAGTTTCCGAGAGCGAAATACAACTTGGCTTGGAAACAAAAACGATCGGCAAGATGATCCACTATCAGGAAACTGTAGAATCCACTCAAAAAATTGCGCATCAACTAGCAAATGAAGGCGTTCAGGAGGGAACCCTCGTCGTTGCCGAGGAGCAGTTATCCGGTAAAGGAAGGCTAATGAGATCTTGGCATTCCCCAAAATTCAGCGGCATATGGATGAGTCTCATCCTAAGACCGAAAATCCCGATTCATGAGGCTCCACAACTTACATTATTGGCCGCGGTCGCAGTTGCTCAGGCTATAGAGGATACCACTGATTTGAAGCCACAAATAAAGTGGCCGAATGATATTTTGGTGAATCGCAAGAAAGTGGTGGGCATCCTGACGGAGATGCAGGCGGAGTCTGATAGAATCCATTCTGTCATTATCGGAATTGGAATGAATATCAATCAGCAATTGGAGGATTTTCCTGAAGAACTGCAGGAAAAAGCGTCTTCCCTTCTCATAGAAAGTGGAGGGACGGTTTCAAGGTCCAAGGTCATACAACGAGCATTGTTTCGTCTGGAAAATTTGTACGAACTCTATTTAGATCAAGGCTTCATGCCAATAAAGGATTTATGGGAGAGTTATGCGATCAGTCTTGGTCAGGTTATCAAAGCCAGCACCGTTAATGACACGATTGTCGGAAAAGCATTAGGAATAACGGATTCAGGCGTTTTACTTCTTGAAGACGGAAAAGGAACCGTACATTCGATATATTCTGCAGATATCGAAATTCAGTAGATTTTTGTCAAATTCGTGAAAATTAAATAGAAATTTTCAATTTGTCTTGATATAATGCAAGTGGGCAGTATCTCATGTGAACTGCACCCCCATCAATACCAAATTATTTGAAAATCTGCCTTGATCCAGAGAACTGGACGGGGACGGAGGGATGAAACTTCTGATGAAACAAAGGTTGACTAAAAAGATAAGTCTGTTTATTGATCGATATTTGGCTTTTTAAGCCATTTTTCGTAGCGAAACAGATACTTTTTTAGTCAATCTTTTTTTTGCGCATGAATGTATAGACACCAGTTTTCGCTGATGTTTTCATCTCCTCCATCAAAAGGAGGAAACGTAATGAAATTGTCCGGAGATTTTTTGAAAATGAAACAACATCAAGAGAAAATTGTCATGCTGACGGCTTATGATTACCCGTCAGCAAAGTTAGCCGAACAATCAGGTGTAGACATGATTTTAGTCGGCGATTCTTTAGGAATGGTCGTATTGGGATATGACTCAACGATTCCAGTTACGGTGAATGACATGATCCATCATACAAAGGCAGTAAAACGCGGGGCACCAGATACTTTTGTCGTGACGGATATGCCCTTTATGAGCTATCACCTATCTATGGATGAAACGCTCAAGAATGCAGCCCGGATCATGCAGGAAGGTCATGCGGATGCCGTGAAGCTTGAGGGAGCGGATGATGTTGTTGAAAAAATATCAGCATTGACCAAGGCGGGCATCCCGGTTGTAGCCCATCTTGGCTTGACTCCTCAATCAGTCGGCGTTCTGGGCGGATATAAAGTGCAAGGAAAAGATGCCGAAAGTGCAGCACAGCTCTTGGAAGATGCGAGAAAGTGTGAAGCGGCGGGGGCGATGGCAGTAGTATTTGAATGTGTTCCATATCAAGTGGGGGAACTCGTCACACGGAACCTCGGAATTCCAACCATTGGAATTGGGGCAGGCGCAGAAACGGATGGACAAGTTCTCGTTTACCATGATGTTATCAAGTATGGGGTAGACCGGCTAGCGAAATTCGTAAAAGTTTATGGAGATGCAAATGAACTGATAGGCCAATCGATAACAAGTTTTGTGAATGAAGTGAAATCTAAAGATTTTCCGTCGGTAGAACATACTTTTACGATGAAGGAAGAGCAGCTTTCTGAACTTTACGGAGGGAAAAGATGAAAACTTTTACATCAGCAGCTGATTTGCAACTGGCACTTAGAGAGGAAAAAAACAATCACAAAAGCATTGGCTATGTAGCGACAATGGGGTTTTTACATGAGGGGCATGCCACCCTTTTGGAAAAGGCGCGCGAAGAAAATGATATTGTGGTATTGAGTATTTTTGTGAATCCGATGCAATTTGGACCCAATGAGGATTTTGAAACATATCCGCGGGATTTGGAACGGGATGAAAATGTCGCAGCCAATGGCGGAGTGGATTATCTCTTCTATCCAACAGTCCACGAAATGTACGGTGAAGAACCATCTGTGAAAGTTGTTGTCCAAAGCAGGACGGATGTTTTATGCGGGAGGCAAAGGCCTGGACACTTTGATGGTGTAGCGACAGTCTTAACGAAATTCTTCAATATCATCCTTCCGGATAGAGCTTACTTTGGTAAGAAGGATGCACAGCAAGTCGCCGTGATAGATGGACTGATCAAAGACTTTAATTTCCCTATCCAGCTTGTTGCTGTAGATACCGTTCGCGAAGAAGATGGGTTAGCGAAGAGCTCGCGAAATGTTAACCTATCAGATCAAGAACTCATGGAGGCTAAAGAGCTGTACCAAAGTTTATTAAAGGCCAAAGAGGCGGTTGAATCAGGTGAAAGAAATGCAGCAACCGTCTTGGCCTTAGTAAGTGAACATATTGCTGCCCATACAAGCGGAGTGATCGACTATATTGAAGTCTATCAATACCCTGAACTTAAACCACTTGAATCGCTGGCAGGAAACGTCATCATTGCAATGGCTGTAAAGTTCGAGCATGCAAGACTAATTGATAATATCACCTTATATGTAGAATAATTCATGAAGATCAGGGGGAATAGAGATGTTTCGAACGATGATGAATGGAAAAATCCACCGTGCACGGGTAACTGAAGCTAATTTGAATTATGTAGGCAGTATTACGATTGATGAAGACATTATTGATGCGGTGGGTATTCTGCCTAATGAAAAAGTCGCCATCGTGAATAATAATAATGGTGCACGACTTGAAACGTATGTGATTGCGGGTGAACGGGGCAGCGGTGTCGTGTGTTTGAATGGAGCGGCAGCTAGACTGGTGCAGCCGGATGATATCGTGATAATCATTTCTTATGTAATGGTTTCAGAGGATAAACTGGGAGATCACAAACCAAAAGTTGCGATCATGGATGAAAACAACAAAATCATTGATTTGATTTCAAACGAACCTGCGGCTACAATCATGTAAGCGGAGGGCCGGCACATGTGCATGAATCATGCATACAGATGCCGGCCTTTTTAGTCTGTTGATGAACGGCTTGTTTCCTTTATTACGATTATTATGGTATAAAAAAGATAAGAGAATTCCATCAGGAAGTGAAGAAAGCAAAGTTTGAGGTGTACAATTCATGATGCAACGATATGTAGTGGTCGATTTGGAAACAACAGGGAATTCTCCGAAAAAAGGAGATAGGATTATTCAATTTGCTGGAGTGGTCATCGAAAATGACCAAATTGTGGATGAATACTCGACATTCATCCACCCTGGACAGGAAATTTCCTTGTTTATTGAAGAATTGACCGGAATAAGCAACGAGACGGTAAAAAATGCACCTGACTTTGAAGATGTAGCAGAAAATATTGCCCGGCTTATAGAAGGGGCTTGTTTTGTTGCCCATAATGTTTTATTTGATTTATCTTTTTTACAGGAAGAACTAGTACGATGCGGGTTTGAGCCGTTTTATGGTTCCACCCTTGATACAGTAGAGTTAGCGAAAATATTAAAACCAACATCCGATGGATATAAGCTGCACCAGCTGGCTAAAGAAGAAAACCTAGATCATTCCAGGCCCCATCAAGCGGATAGTGATGCATATGCCACCGCTTTATTATTGTTGGAATTGAAAAAAAAGCTGATGAATCTTCCAGTCATGACACTTAAACAGTTATATCGATTATCTTATTCCTTACAAAGTGAGGTTTCCGAATTAATAGATGCTTGCATTGCAAGCAAACTTTCTAAAGCAGAAGTCCATTCACCTGATCTCATTACTTATAGGGGCCTTGCATTTAAAAAGGCCGAAGAAGAAGATGAACACAAAGATACGGAGTCGAAATTCCCGCTCGTTGATGAGGAAAAAATAGCCATGCTTCAAAGTGCATTCCCTGCCTTTGAAGCAAGAAGCGGACAACTTGATATGATGAACATGATTCACCATTCCTTCGAATCCAGCCAGGATGCAATCATTGAAGCTGGGACAGGTATTGGAAAATCCATAGGCTATCTGCTTCCGGCCGTTTATTTTGCAAAAAAGCATCATAAACCTGTCGTCGTTTCGACGTATACGCTTCAGCTACAGGATCAACTTCTTCAAAACGAGGTTCCTAAGCTTAAGAAAATCCTTCCATTCACCTTTCAAGCAGTTTTGCTAAAGGGGAGAAGTAATTATTTGAGCTTGGCAAAGTTCGAAAGGGCATTGCGTGAGAAGGAAGATAATTATGAAACGGCATTAACGAAAATGCAGATATTGGTTTGGCTTACTGAAACCGTAACAGGCGATAAAGATGAATTGAATCTTACAAGCGGCGGTCAGCTATTTTGGAATAGGCTTCAAAGTGATGGTCTTACATACGCCGGTTTAAAACAGCCCTGGCTTGAATTGGATTTTTTTGAACGGGCAAAAAGAACAGCTGCCAAGGCGGATATCATCATTACTAATCATTCATTTTTGATGACAGATCTGCTTACAGAAGACGCCTTGATTCCAAAAAAAGGGTACTTGATTCTCGATGAAGCACACCATTTGGAACAGGCAGCATCCAAACAGCTTGGGAGCAGGCTTAATTACATTTCGGTGAAGACGTTTTTGAACAGGCTAGGGACATCAGATCAAAAGCAATTATTATATAAATTGGACAGGATGCTCTTAAATAATGGACTGACGGATGTGAAGTCTAAGCATGAATTAGATCAAAAGCTTAGTGATTTTTCGTATGAATTCGAACAGCTTTTTTATTACATTTCCAATCAGTCAGGAAAACTTTCACGTTCCATGAGTCCGAAGCGGCTTTCATTCAAAATAGATGATGGAAGATGGGGTAAAGCGATTCTTGTTGCTGAGCGATTGGTGGATTTATTAGGATACATCATCACGGAGTTAGAGAAAAGATTGGCTCTTTTATTGAATAATGAGTCCCCCTTAGGAAAAAATTCATTATTTCACTTGAATGATATCGAGGTGCTGCTTGGACATTTACAGGATACCAGGGACTCCTTGCATGAATTTTTCATCAAGCCGCATGAGGAAAATATTTATTGGCTTGATTATACGAATGCAGCACCTCAGCATGGGGTGACTTTGACGGTTCAGCCGATTGCAGGAAGTAAACGGTTATGGGATTCCTATTTCGGGCGCCAGAAAAGTGTGGTCATGACATCGGCAACCCTCGTGGTGAAGGATTCTTTTAAGTATTTTAAAGAACAACTCGGTTTAGAGAATGAGCCAATGCAGACAGCAAGTTTTCCTTCACCCTTTCCTTATAAGGAACTCGTAAAGGTACTGGTTCCAAATGATCTACCAGATATTAATTGCTTATCGGTGGAGGAATTCTCCGAAACCGCGGCAAACCATATTATTGCAGCCGCTCAGGCAGCGAAAGGGAGGATGATGGTATTATTCACCTCGCATGAAATGCTGCGGGCAACCTATCATTCCATCAAAGACAGTGGCGTTCTGGATGAGTTCACCCTGTTTGCGCAAGGGATTTCTGGCGGAAGCCGGATGAGGCTGCTCAGGAATTTCCAAAACTTCGAGAAAGCCGTCCTGTTTGGGACAACCAGCCTATGGGAAGGCGTCGATATCCCAGGCGAGGATTTATCTTGTTTAATCATTGTCAGGCTGCCTTTTTCGCCACCGGATGAACCAGTGACAGCTGCAAAATGCCAACTTCTCGAGAAGCAAGGGCGTAATCCTTTCTCTGCGTATTCTTTACCTGAAGCCCTGTTAAGGTTTCGACAAGGATTCGGCAGGCTTATACGCACTCCAGAAGATAAAGGGGTATTGGTTATTCTTGATCGCCGCATCATCACTGCCAAATATGGACCTGAATTTCAGAAGTCCATTCCGGAAGTGGACTGGCACCAAGCCTCAATAACAGAAATGGCCGAAATGATAGAAGAGTGGATTTAAAGAATCTTTAGATTATTCATTAATCCAAAATGAATTTTTATGAATTTATAAAGAAAAATAACCTTTGAACTGGTATAATGTGATAGGTGGTAGAGCCTTCAAATCCTATTCATACCAGTGGTTGTTGACAATTTATTAAAATGGAGGGGCGTTTTCATGGAAAGTAAAATCGAAGTAATTTCAACAGTCAGGTTGCAACATTCTCCTGATCTGTATAAAATTGTGGATTCTTTGAACCGAACATTGAAAAAAGATGATTTAATGTTCGGTCTGGCATTAGATTCCCAAGATCAAGAAAAAGCGATATTTACAATTTATCGTACATAGAAAGAAGGAAAAGCAACTTTGAAAAAATGGTTGATTATTGCTTCCATCCTAGTCCTTTGTTTTATCGGATTTGTCAGCGGGGCATATATTAAAGCGTTGCAGCCTAAAAAAGAGGCTGGTAATGAGGCTTTTAAAAAGGCGAAGGAAGAGGGCGGCCTTGTGACCATGGAAGAATTCTACCTTTATAATGGGCAGGATTCATACTCCGTCATCATTGGTAAGGGAGAAAAAGGGACTAAAAAAATAGTCTGGCTTCCTGAGGACAAGAAGAAAGAAATAGTAGTGGAAAACTATAAAGATGGTAAATCAAAAAAAGAGATCTTAAACATTGTCAAAGAAAAGCTTAATCCCCAAAAAATCATATCGGTTAAGCTAGGCATGGAAAAGAACGTTCCGCTTTGGGAAGTAACGTATCTTGATGAATCCGAGCGTTTTAACTATGACTATTATGATTTTAAAACTGGGGAATGGCTAAAGTATTATCGAAGCATTTAGAATGGAGGATTAATTTAAAATGAAATTAGCGAACCGCGTTCAGTCATTAACGCCATCAACAACATTGGCCATCACGGCAAAAGCAAAGGAACTTAAGGCCCAAGGTCTAGATATAATTGGTTTGGGTGCTGGTGAACCAGACTATAATACGCCCAAACATATCATAGATGCAGCACTTCTATCCATGAATGAAGGTCAAACTAAATACACGCCATCCGCTGGTCTGCCGAAGCTAAAAGAAGCAATTGCGGCTAAATTGAAGCGTGATCAAGGCCTGGAATACAAACCGTCTGAAATTTTAGTTGGCTCAGGTGCAAAGCACGCGCTTTACACATTGTTTCAAGCTATCTTGGATGAAGAAGATGAAGTCATTGTTCCGATACCATATTGGGTGAGCTATCCTGAGCAAATCAAGCTTGCTGACGGAAAGCCAGTTTATGTAGTCGGTACGGAAGAAAATCAATATAAAATTACTAAAGAACAATTAGAACAAGCAATTACCGAAAAAACGAAAGCGGTTATCATCAACTCGCCAAGCAATCCAACGGGCATGCTTTATTCCAGGGAAGAATTGGCGGCTATCGGGGAAGTTTGCCTGGCTCATGATATCTTGATCGTTTCCGACGAAATTTACGAAAAATTGGTTTATGGAAATGCTAAACATACATCTATTGCAGAGATTTCACCTGAATTGAAAAAGCAAACGATCATCATCAATGGTGTTTCTAAATCGCATTCGATGACTGGCTGGAGAATTGGTTATGCAGTCGGTGAAGAGTCCATCATTAAAGCAATGACGAACCTTGCCAGCCATAGCACCTCCAACCCTACCACAACTGCTCAATATGGTGCGATTGCCGCTTATGAAGGTACTCAGGAGCCTGTTGAAGAAATGCGTCAGGCATTTGAAGGCCGTTTGAATAAGATATATGATAAATTGGTTGAAATTCCAGGCTTTAGCTGCATTAAACCACAAGGGGCATTTTATTTATTCCCGAACGTTAAACGTGCAGTTGAATTAACAGGGTACAGCAATGTCGAAGATTTTACGACTGCGTTACTGGAAGAAGCTCAAGTGGCTGTTATTCCAGGTTCAGGGTTTGGTGCACCTGATAACATCAGGCTCTCTTATGCGACTTCACTGGAGCTGCTGGAAGCAGCCGTTGAAAGAATACATTCATTCGTTAAATCAAAAATGGCATAAATTTTTAATAACCTGCAGACTACCTGGCTACCATCAGGATCTGCAGGTTTTTTTGTTGGATTATATTTCGATATGGTACTTTCGGGAAGAAGGCATGATAAGCATTTTAGCTCACTTCACTATGGCAAAGGAAAAGGTGAACTACTTGATTTTTTTGTTACATTCAGACTATTCATAGGAACCGATCATTATATATGGCAAACCAAGCTTGTAAAGAAAAATGAAAATCATATATGATTTTTAATAAAAATCGATTGCAATCATATATGATTTCATATATGATGAAAATATGGAAGATAAAAACAAAAACCCTAGTAAAAAGCAAATAGCTTATGAGCACCTTCGTAAATTAATTTTGGATGGAACATATGGTTCTGGACAGCGGATCATTATCGATCAAACGGCAAAAGAACTAAGTTTAAGTCCGATTCCTGTCAGGGAAGCAATCAGACAACTGGAATCTGACGGCCTTATTCAATATAAGCCATATAGTGGAGCAGTGGTTACAAGCATTAATGAAAGCGAATACATTGAAACTCTTTCAGTTTTATCTTTGCTTGAAGGATATGCAGCTGCCCTCAGTTCTTTAACGATGAATGATCATGATTTTGAAAATCTAATTAATTTAAACAAAGAAATGGAAAAAGCCCTCCATAACTTTGAATTAGAGCTGTTTGGTAAGTTAAACGAATGCTTCCATGCGGAAATTTATGAAAAGTGCGGAAATTCCTTTTTAAAGGAAGAAATTAAACAAGCGCAACAAAGAATGAATAGAGTCAGAAAGTCCATGTTCACCATGGTGCCGCAACGCGCAGTCCAATCGATTCGCGAACATGAAAGCATCATAAAGCTTCTAAAGGAAAAAGCATCTTTTGAAGAAATTGAATCATTGGTGAGAAAGCATAAACTGAATGCCATCAGCACATTCAAGCAGAGGGCGGAAACTAATCACGATCAGGCACTTTGATGACCCAGGCTTTGTTTTATAATAGTCGATCGATTATTCATAAAATCAAAGCCGATTTTTTCACTTGAATTATTCGGAATATTCAAATAATAAAAAGGTGGTAGAAATAATGTACGAGGAAATCAAAAGTCGTTTAAGAGGATCCATCGCTCCCGTTATCACTCCGTTTGATGACAAGATGGAAGTGGATGTAAAGGCAATTGAAAATCTAGTAAACTGGCATATTGAAAGCGGTTCCCATGGTGTCTCGGTATGCGGGACTACCGGCGAGCCGAGTTCACTAACGATTGAGGAACGGGAATTAGTGATGGAAACGGCAATTAAAGCAGCAAAAGCCCGTGTTCCAGTTGCACCAGGTACTGGATCTGCTAATCAGAAAGAAACGTTGCATTTGACAAAAAGGGCACAGGAAATGGGCGCGGATGCTGCATTAGTCATCGTTCCTTATTACAATAAACCGAATCAACAGGCACTTTACAATCATTTTAAGACGGTAGCTGATTCTGTTGATATCCCGCTTATCGTTTATAACATTCCCGGAAGAACGGCGACGAATTTAGAAGTGAAGACATTGGCACGTCTTGCTGAAGATTGTGAAAATATTATTGGTGTGAAGGAATCAAATAAGGATTTTGAACATGTTAACCGTGTCTTATTGAATTGTGGAAGGGATTTTCTCTTATATTCGGGCATCGAATTATTATGCTATCCAATGTTGGCTATTGGAGGGGCTGGACATATAAGTGCTACAGCTAATATCACTCCTAAAGAAGTGGCGGAAATTTATAACCATTGGGTGGAGGGTGATGTGGATAAGGCACTTGACCTCCATTACAAATTAATGCCATTGAATGATGTTTTGTTTAAAGAAACCAATCCAGGACCTTTAAAAGCTGCAATGGGGATGATGGGGAAAATCAATCCTGCATTAAGGCCGCCTATGGGGCCGCCTTCGGAACCATTGGAAAAAGAACTGCGTGAAACCCTTCAATCATACGGATTGATTGACCAAATAATCCAGTCATAATTGCTAGATTGGGAAGATTGCACAAATCTTAACGATTATTGTCATCTTCCCGAATTAATTTTTAAAGGAGGATTTATCATGCAAACTTTTCCCGTGCGAGATGTCAAGCATTACATCAATGGTCAATTTGTTGATGGTACCTCAGGAAAAACATTTGAAAATCTAAGCCCTTTTAATAATCAAGCAATCAATAATGTGGCAGAAGGGTTTAAAGAGGATATTGATCAAGCGGTAGCTGCCGCAAGAGCTGCATTCGATAATGGTCCATGGAGAACGATGAAAGTGGAAGAAAGATTGAAGTACATTAATAGGATTGCTGAATTAATTGAAGAGAATGCCGAAGAAATTTCCTTTTTGGAATCCCTTGATACAGGGTTGCCGATTAGCCAGACAAAAAAACAGGCGGCAAGGGGAGCGGAGAATTTCCGTTTTTATTCTGAAATGGTGAAAAGCAGGCTAATAGGAGAGTCGTATCAAGTGGATGACACTTTCATCAATTATACGATTCATAAACCGATAGGAGTGGCAGGATTAATCACTCCTTGGAATGCGCCTTTCATGTTAGAGACCTGGAAGATCGCCCCGGCCCTGGCTACAGGTAATACATGTGTCCTTAAACCGGCGGAATGGTCTCCGTTGACAGCCAATAAATTGGCACAAATCGTTGACCAATCCGGTCTGCCAAAAGGCGTATTCAATATCGTTCACGGTTTTGGGGAGACAGCAGGGGCGTCCTTGGTTGCCCATCCTGATGTACAATTGATATCCTTTACCGGAGAAACGACGACTGGCGCTGAAATCATTAAAAATGGTGCGGATACAATGAAACGTTTTTCCATGGAACTCGGAGGTAAATCACCAGCGGTCATTTTTGAAGATGCCGATCTGGAAAAGGCCCTGGATTCAGTGGTATGGGGAATCTATTCATTCAATGGGGAGCGCTGCACAGCCAATTCCAGATTATTTGTCCATGAATCGATAATAGACCAGTTCGTTGCAGAGTTGAAGGAACGTGTTCATAATATCAAAATTGGAAACCCAATGGATCCAGAAACGGAAATCGGACCGCTGATCCATCGTAACCATTTTAATAATGTCTCACGTTATCTGGATATAGCAAAAAATGAAGGGGCGGAAATTGTAAGCGGTGCCATACCAAGTGCGTTCAAGGAAGGGAATTATATTGCCCCGACGCTTCTCTTGAACTGTACAAATGATATGACGGTAGCACAGGAAGAGATTTTTGGACCAGTCATGGCAGTCATTCCTTTCAAGACTGAAGAGGAAGTACTGAGAATGGCTAATGATGTAAAATATGGGCTAGCTGCTTATGTATGGACCAATGATATGAAACGTGGACATAGGTTTGCTCAAGCTGTCGATAGTGGGATGGTCTGGGTAAATTCCCAAAACGTTAGGGATTTGCGGATACCATTTGGAGGATCCAAATATAGTGGCGTAGGACGTGAAGGTGGCCATTATAGCTTTGAATTCTATACGGAAACACAAGTTATCCACGTCGCAATTGGAGAACATCACATTCCAAAATTTGGAGACGTAAAACAAAATGCCGTTTCTTCTGCTGAAAAATAATCCGGGTTTCATTAAAGAAGGGGAGAATACTATGAATTTTTCTATTATTCGTGTTGCGAGAACGATACTTAATGTAACAGATTTAGATAAATCAAGAGCCTTTTATGTGGATGCTTTAGGTTTTATTGAAACGGAGAGAACGAATGATCACATATATTTACGTGGTTTAGAGGAAGCGCATCATCACTCGCTTATCTTGCAAAAGGCAGAAAAGCCAAGCGTTGAAGCAATAGGATACAAGGTTGAAAAAGAGGAAGACCTTGAAGCATTGGAATCTTTCTTCCTGTCCAAGGGAATGAAAATGAAGTGGATGCAGGAAGGAACACAGCATGCACTAGGTAAGTCGCTACGAGTTCAGGATATTTCAGGATTGCCAGTGGAATTTTTCAGCAAAATGGATAAAGCCGAGAGATTGCTGCAACGATTCGATTTGCATAGGGGTTCAAGGGTCCAAAGGATCGATCATGTGAATTGTTGTGTAACAAATGTGCAAAAAGCCTATGATTTTTATGTGAAAGAATTAGGTTTTGCCTGCTCGGAAGATACAGTGGATGAGTCGGGCCAATTATGGGCAACGTGGCTACATAGAAAGCAAACGGTCCATGACCAGGCATTCATGAACGGAATCGGTCCAAGACTTCATCATGTAGGCTTCTTTCTGCCTGACCCCCTTGCAATTATCCATGCCTGTGATGTACTGGCATCACTTGGATATGCACAGTCCATCGAACGCGGACCAGGAAGGCATGGCCTATCCAATGCATTCTTCCTATATTTAAGAGACCCGGACGGTCACAGGATCGAATTATACAATGGGGATTACTTAACATCTGACCCGGATACCGAACCGATTCATTGGGATTTAAATGATCCAAGGCGTCAGACATTCTGGGGAGCCAAAGCTCCGGATTCATGGTTTGATGAGGCTTCTGCCGTTCTTGATATAATATCAGGTGAAGAAGTTACTTTCGAAGAACCGATTCTGGCAAAAAGCAAGCCTGAATTCATCATCTAAAAAAGAAGCGAAATTTAGGATGAATGATCGAGCGTTTCGCAAAACCTACATTGACTCTCATGGTCATTTGGATAGGGCGATAGTGGATATATACCTGTTCCAAGACCTATTGCCGCTGTTTAAGGGAACAGAATTGGTGAATAGTTTAGGGAAAACTGCTGGATCAGGGAAGGTCAGTTTACTGAGTTTATAATGGTACCTTTCAAGAAGCAAAGGAAGGAAGATGGATTTGGATATCATTCATGTTCAGCACCCACTTACCAGTATATATACAGCAGAAGCAGAACCGTGTGTGCTGGCTCTTGGATTTTTCGACGGAGTTCATCTAGGGCATCAAGAATTGATAAATCTAGCCAAAAGGATTGCTATACAGCAAGATTTGAAATTGGCAGCCATGACATTTTTTCCACATCCAAAGCAAATCATAGGAAACGATCAAACGCCCCACACATACATTACTCCTTTAGAGCAAAAAGCAAAAATAATGCAGGATTTAGGTGTAGAAACCTTGATAGTCGTGAACTTCGATTCCGCATTTGCCCATCTTTCACCTTCTGGTTTTATCGAGGATTATCTATGTGGATTTAATTGCAAACATGCCGTGGCTGGATTCGATTTCCGTTATGGGCATAAAGGGGAAGGAAATATGGAAACGCTGAAAATCGAAGGTAAGCGATTTTTTGAAGTGGCGGAAATGAATAAATTTGAAATTGATCATGAAAAAGTAAGTTCCACTATGCTTAGAAACTTGATTGCGGATGGTCGGTTCGCAGATATCCCGTCATACCTTGGCACATATTTTGAAAGTCAAGGGACAATCAATTTCAAGGATAATCAACACGTTCTAGTTACATTATCGGAAACATTCCCGTCACCCCCGCCAGGCGTTTATTTAATCGAAATTCAAAACGAAGGAAATCCTTATGAGGGAATTGCCTATCAAACAATGGACGAATCCATTCAAGAGAATTGGCACTTACAGTTCAATGATTCTTTTCCCTTGGAAGGAAAGAAGATTCATATCAAATGGAAAAGTGAAAGTAAAATGAATTTGAACCAGTTGACGGATAAGCGAGCCAGGTCTATTTCGAAAGTGCACGCCTACTAAAAGATATGGTTTGGGACAGGGCAGCAGTGGGGACCTACTGCTGCCCTATCTTTAAGCGTCATCGGTTAGACAAAAGGATTACGGAAAGCTTAGGGAATGGGCTTTAGATCCTCTTTGTGCAGATGAGTTTGTTTGGATTTTGGGATGGAGGGGGATATGTGCCATTGAATAAAGTACCGTCCTTGGAAAAATAAATACCAGAAGAGGTGTGAAGTGATGGTTCAGTTGGACAAAAACCTTGAAGAATCGGAACAAACTAATCTAGTGGATTATGAAAAGATTGTTGCCTCCAAAGAGTTTCAGAATATGCTTTCCGATAAAAAGAAATTCGTCATCCCTTTTACGATTTTCTTTATGGGATATTCCCTGCTTTTGCCCTTCTTAGTTTTTTACACAGATATCCTGGAACACCCATTCATTGGTGACATAACATGGGCGTGGGTGTACGGTGTTTCCATTACGGTTATGTCTGTATGGGTTTGCAGCATATATGTAAGGAAATCAGAAAGAATCGATGAACAAATAAAAGAAATCATCGAGAAAGAAGGGCTTTGAAACATGAATTGGACAGTTATTATTCTCTTTGCGCTAATGTCGATAGGTACCCTTTTCATCACGTATTTCGCTTCCAAAAAAACTAAAACGGCAGGCTCTTTTTATACGGCTGGAGGCGGGTTGACCGCTAGGCAAAATGGACTTGCATTGGCCGGGGATTTTATGTCGGCTTCCACGTTTTTAGGGTTGATTGGAGCATTTTCCTTAACGGGGTATGATGGATTTTTTCTGATGTATGGAGCACTTGTTTCATTTCTTGTCGTGTTATTCTTAGTAGCAGAACCTTTAAGGAACTTAGGGAAATACACATTGGCTGATATGGTGACTACAAGGTTTAAATATAAACAGGTCCGGGGAGTGACCGCTTTTAATACCCTGGTGATATCAGTCATGTACATGCTGGGTCAACTTGTTGCAGCAGGTGCTTTATTTAAATTGCTTTTAGACATCCCATATAATACCTCTGTCATCATCGTAGGTATTGCAATGTTGGTATTTGTTCTATTTGGGGGGATGACTGCGACGAGCTGGGTGCAGATCATTAAAGCCATCTTGCTGATTGGCGGAGTGTTTATATTATTCATGATCGTCATGTGGAAGTTGAATTTTAGTTTCATTGGAATTTTCACGGATATGAAAACAGCGACACCCATGGGTGCAGATTACCTGAAGGCAGGTATTAAATATGCCAGTGGGTGGGATGCAGCGTCCTTGTCACTCGGCCTAATACTGGGAACGGCAGGTCTACCGCACATTTTAATACGTTTTTTGACTGTCCCGAATGCAAGAGTGGCAAGAAAGTCGGTTGTTTGGGTGATGTGGATTATGGGTGCTTTTCATATCATGGTCATTTTTCTTGGATTCGGTGCTGCGAAGTTGGTTGGAACATCGAATATCATGGCTGCTAATCCAGCAGGTAACATGGCTGCACCTTTATTGGCCCAACTTGTGGGCGGGGACATCTTATTCGCCTTTATTGCGGCGGTTTCCTTTGCAACGATACTCGCAGTTGTTGCGGGAATCGTTTTAACAGGTGCTACGGCATTTTCACATGATTTTTATAATGAAATATTAAAAGATGGAAAAGCGACGGAAAAACAGCAAATGACGATGGCTAGATGGGCCTCCATTGGTGTGACTGCACTTGCGATCGTTTTATCATTAGGCCTGCAGGAATTCAATGTAGCGTTTCTGGCATCGATTGCCTTTACATTGGCCGCTAGTTCGAATTTGCCAGTCATCCTTCTTACAATCTATTGGAAAAAATTCAATAAAACCGGTGCAATAGTCGGTATGATGACAGGTCTTTTTGGTACACTTTTGCTAGTAGCACTAAGTCCGAATGTCTGGAACCCGGTCCCCGGAGCAACCATTATGACAGGTGACCCGATTTTCCCTTTAAATTCACCAGGAATAGTATCCATCCCGCTTGGGTTCCTCGCATGCTATTTAGGTGCCATGTTCGGTAACCGCAGGACAGGTTTGAAAACGGTTACAAAAGACAATTATAATGAAATCCTCGTAAAGTCCAATACCGGTCATGATGTTAAGGGTGTTTTGCGACATTGAATGGTGTAAAGGCATGCCAGTAAATAATGCGCAGGTCATCGGGTAAATGAGAATTGATCGAAAAAGCAGCCATCTACTGATAGGTTGCTTTTTTCTTTTCATTGGGATTAAGAAATTCAAACAAACACCAGAAATTATTAGAAAGAGGTACAGATGCAATAATATTCAAGTATAACTGGCCATTCATTCTGAAAATGTTTCTAGAAATTTGACGGCGCCTTTGGAAAGATAGCGTTCTTCGAGCCAAATAAGGGCGGCTTCCGATTGTACTTCACAATCTATCAATTCGACTATTTTTATACCCTGGGTTGAAAACGATTTGGATGTGGTACGTGGCATGATGGTAGCGCCTATTCCTTCCTTCACTAAAGATAATATCATTGCAGCATCAGGACATTCACATACAATCGTAGGTTCAAATCCATGTCTGAAGCATTCATCTACTATAAGTTCATAAGTACCTTGACCGCTTACCCTATGCAGCAATAAGAGGGGAAATTCCTTAATTTGTTTAAATTCGATGGAGTCTGGGATATCCCAATCTTTTGGGGTGACAAGCACAAAATCTTCCGGCGGAAGGTTAAGCGATGAGAACTGCTTACCGTTAATTGGAAGCCGTACAATGGCCAACTCGATTTCCCTGTTTATTAAGCCTTCCGTCAAACGGAATGTATCACCTTCCATTAACTTGAAGCGTATTTCAGGGTATTTTACTCTAAAGGTTCTCATCCTTTGCGGAATGTAAGAAAAGCAAGTTTTTACTGACCCAATGGAAAGAGTGCCCTTTACCCCTTTACTGACTTCCTTCACTTCCAGAAGTGTTTCTTCAAACTGATTCAATAGGGCTTCAGCTTTTTTATATAGGACCTTGCCCGTTTCAGTGAGTTCAAGTCTCTTTCCATTCCGATCGAAAAGTTTTTCACCGATTTCCATTTCCATTAATTTAAGTTGCTGGCTAAGAGGCGGTTGAGCCATATGTAATTTTTTTGCGGCTTTGGTAACTTGTTCTTCCTGAACGATTGTCACAAAATATTTTAACTGCCGTATGTCCATTTTATACACCTCATACATATGATTTACATATACATATTGAATTTATTAAGTATTTTATATATATCATAACACATGGTATATTTTGTTATATGAATTAATTCAATATTTTGAATTTTATTTGTAAGCGCTTCATTTATATTGATACCAAAGGGGGATGCAGTCATGCCGGCAAAAACAGGTAAAGAATATATCGATAGGGTAGACAAAGCAAAGGCGAATGTATGGATCAATGGGGAGCAAGTAAAAGATAGGATCAGTCAACACCCAGCTTTTAAAGGGGTCATGAAAACACAGGCCGAATTATATGATCTACAGCATGATTCCGCGAAAAATGAAATCATGACTTATATTTCACCAACTTCAAACGAAAGAGTAGGGACCTCATTCATGCAGCCGCGGACTAAGGAAGACCTTGAAAAAAGGAGGAAAATGATTCAAGAATGGGCAAGACATAATAATGGAATGATGGGACGTTCCCCTGACTATATCAACAGTGGGATGATGGCGTACGGTACTGCAGCTGATATGTTTGGCACTCAGGATTCCGCATTTGCTAAAAATATGAAAGATTATTATGAGCTCTGCCGGGAAAAGGATTTGTCGCTGACACATACCCTGATTCAGCCCCAGGTTAATAGGGGAGTCAGTGCCGCAAAGCTTCCTGACCCTTACATCGCTGCACGGATTGCTGGCAAGAATTCAGAAGGGCTTATTATAAAGGGAGCCAGATTATTAGCTACGCAAGGAGGAATAACGGATGAAATCATGGTTTTCCCTTCAACATTGCTTAAACAATCAGAAGAAGAAAACCCTTATGCATTCGCATTCTCCATACCAAATAATACACCGGGGTTGAAATTCATCTGTCGTGAATCATTCGACTATGGCAAATCACATTTTGACCATCCACTTGGTTCACGATTTGAGGAAATGGATACGATTATCGTTTTTGATGATGTAGTCGTTCCTTGGAATCGGGTATTTGCATATGGGGATGTCGGCATTTGCAACCAGGCTTATAATGAAAGCAATGCAGTTGTTCATATGACCCATCAGGTGGTATCGAAGAATATCGCAAAAACCGAGTTCATTCTGGGGATTTTGCAACTAATGGTGGAAACCATCAATATTGGGCAATACCAGCATGTTCAGGAGAAAATCTCGGAAGTCATCATAGCGCTTGAAACGGTAAAGGCTTTCATTATAGCTTCGGAGGCAAACGCGAAAGTGGATAAGTGGGGAATGATGACACCTGATTTCACACCGTTAAACATTGCCCGTAATTATTATCCGAAGATTTACCCTAGATTCAGTGAAATAATGCAGCAGCTTGGAGCTAGTGGCTTAATGGCGATACCAAATGAAGCCGATTTCAATTCGGAGCTTCGACCGGATTTGGATAAATATCTTCAAGCCGCGAATGGTGGAGCCTATGACAGGGTTAAATTGTATCGTCTCGCATGGGATGTATGCATGAGTTCATTTGGATCCAGGCAAACGCTGTACGAAAGATTCTTTTTTGGGGATCCGGTCCGTATGGCAAGCGCTTTATATAACGGCTATGATAAACAGGAATATGTGGACCGTGTCAAGGAGTTCTTGAACCGTACTGAAAACCTTGCAGAAATCAACTGAGCTCGGTAGGCAAAACATTTTAATTTAAAGGCCTTCCCGATAATGAGGAAGGCCTTTAAATATGAAATATTGTTCATTTATTATATCGATCATGGATATTATTCTTTTTATATGTGCCAAAATCACTGAATTCCGTAAGTTCCATGGAGAGGGCAAGATATCTTTTTGAAAAGAGGGATGCCAAATGGGATTCCATCGTTTCGAAAAGTTGGTCACATACTTTGGTTTTATCACTGTCCTGGCGTCCAGCGCCAATTTTTAGTACGGCATGAACAAAGGCATCATCCCCTGTACCATCGGCAACACGATAATGCTTCAATTCAATGGCCCGGGATCGAATTCCGCCAATTGGAAAGATGGAAGGATAGGATATCAGTACATCATTCACCTTCCTTAATAAGCCGTCAATCTGGATTTCATCTTTGATATTATCCGTATATTCAATAATAATATGAGGCATGTGATTAGTCCCTTCCGTTAATTATGGATTTTTAGGTGCGGCCGATCCCCGCCTTCAGTAAATATATCGTCACCGACTATTGTGCTAACAAGTTTCCCGATACCTTCAATTTCAGTGATGATTTCATCGCCTTCAGCAGTATCCGCCAATCCCTCAGGTGTGCCTGTCAATATGATATCGCCTGGCCTCAATGTCATGAAGCTGCTGAAATATTCAATTAAATCTGCAATGCCGAAAATCATGTCTTTCGTGTTACCTTGCTGAGTCAATTTTCCGTTGACGTAAGTTTTAATGGCAAGATTCGAAGGATCTGGAATATCTTCGGCATCGACTAACCAAGGACCAATGGGGGTGCAGGTATCGCGATTTTTGACCTTTAAGTTTGGTCGGTAGTAATTCTCCAGATAATCCCGTATTGCATAATCATTTGCAATCGTATATCCACTTACATACTTATAGGCTTCTTCCTTTTTTATGTTTTTCGCCTTTTTACCTATGACGACTGCCAGTTCACATTCATAATGCATATAAGCTGCATCAGCAGGCCGCCTTGTCTGCCCCCGGTGGCCGATAAAGGTATTGGGACCTTTTAAGAACGCAAGGGGTTCTTCCGGGGCTTTAAAAGCAAGCTCCTTCGCATGGTCTGCATAATTCAGGCCAAGCGCGAAGACAGTTCGTGGTTCCACCGGGGGAAGCCAGACAACATCCAGCTCATTGACAATCCGGCCATCCGCCAATTTGAGCTGGCCATAATATTCACTTGCTGGATGTACGGCACCTGCATAGGCTACACGTGCTCTCTTCATAAAATCCCCTCCAGTGATAGTTTTTCCTCGGAAATGATAGTATTTTCCAAATGCCCGATTTCGTCTATTTCTATTCTGACATGATCATTGGCTTTTGCCAGCGGTGCATTCTCTGGAACTCCAACTAGAAGGACGTCACCCGTACTCAAAGTCATGAAGTCTGTTACATCCTCAATAAGTCGGGATATGGAGCGAATTAGATTTGAAGTTGAATTTTCTTGCTTTAGCTCTCCATTTATATATACACGGATTCCTAAAGAATCGGGGTTGGAGATGGATTCCTTGGATACGACCCATGGACCGATCGGGCAAAATCCATCACGGGCTTTATGGCGGATAGCAGGACGGAAAACGCTTTCATGTGGAACGCTAATATCATTGGCGATCGTAAAACCTTCTATATAATCCAATGCATGTTCTTTCTTGACTCTTGTGGCCGTTTTACTGATTACTATTGCAAGTGCGGCCCCGATTTCCAATTCAGGTATGCCGTTTGGAAGGGGAACTGGATTTGAAAAAGAAGAAAACGTGTTTCTAGGTTTAATATATAGGATCGGCCCTTTAGGAGGTTCATTATAAGGAGGATGGTCGATCTTTCCCTTCAATGCTTCCAATGATCCTTTATAGTTTAATAATGTTCCATATACCGTTCCTGAAATAGGGTTATCCAAATTGATTTGTGATACCTCATACTTATCACCGTTCATTAATATATAGCGGTTCGACAGTATTTCCATTTCTTCCGAATAATCTGACTTTTTGAGTTTCACTCTTGCTTTTGCCATGGACACTCACCCCTTGATTTTATTAATAATCATATATGATATCGTATATGATTATTTGTTTAAGTTCAACATATTTAGATTATTCAGTAAAATTAGACAAAAAATGTTAGAAAAAAGATGGGTTTCAACAGAAAAATGCCTTGAACATTTAGTTAGTATAAAGCTAGAAATCCAAATTGAAAGATTGTGAATGGGGGATGTTTCGATGATGAATGGCAAAGAGTATTTAGAAAGTTTACGAGACGGAAGAACGGTATTCTTGAACGGCGATAAGGTAGATGATGTGACGACACACCCAGCATATCGCAATTCTGCCAGGTCAATTGCCCAACTATATGATGCTCTCCATGATCCGGTTACTGCACGGATTTTAACGACTAAGACAGATGAAGGCCATACTACCCATAAGTTCTTCAAGGCTTCAAAGAACGCAACAGAGCTGCTTGAAGCAAGGGATGCCATAGCAGAATGGTCAAAATTGAGCTATGGTTTCATGGGTCGTACCCCTGATTACAAAGCTGCTTTTACAGGATCATTGGGACCGTATAGCGATTTTTATAAGGGTTTTGAAGATAATGCGAAAAGATGGTATGAAAAAACCACAAGGGACGTTCCCTTCTGTAACCACACAATTATAAATCCGGCAATGGACAGGAATAAACCGCTACATGAAAATAAAGAGGTATTTGTACGTACGGTGGAAGAGCGGGATGATGGAATAATCGTAAGTGGAGCTAAAATGGTTGGAACTTCAGCAGCACTTACGAATTATAATTTTGTCGCGAATTATTCTCCTGTCGATCTTGGGGAAGGGGATAGAAGCCATGCATTGATTTTCTTTGTGCCGATGAATGCGCCGGGATTAAAAATGATCAGCAGACAGTCTTTTGAAGAAACGGCTGCGAGGACAGGCACTCCTTTCGATTACCCGCTTTCTAGTCGGTTCGACGAGAATGACGCAGTCATCGTCCTTGATCATGTATTCATACCATGGGAGAATGTATTCGCCTATAATAATGTGAAAATTGCAAATGGTTTTAGATCCAAGACTGGGTGGATGAATCGATATACATTTCACGGCTGCACTCGCTATGCGGTGAAATTGGACTTTATGGCTGGGCTTCTGATGAAGGCTACGGAAATGGCAGGAACGAATCAATTTAGGGGGGTTCAAGCCAATATCGGGGAAGTGCTTGCTTACAGGAATATGTTTTGGGCAATCTCGACAGCGATGGCTACAGATCCGATGGAAGGACCGAATGGCACTGTTCTCCCCAATAGCACATATGCAACTGCATATAGGGTGTTCGCACCTATGGTTTGGCCAAAGGTGAAACAGATATTTGAACAGGTTGTAGCAGGTAATCTCATTCAACTCCCATCAAGCTCCAAGGATTTTTTAAACCCTGAGGTCCGCCCGTATCTCGATAAATATTATAAGGGTTCAGGTGGGGTTCGGCAGTGGAAAGGGTAAAACTGATGAAACTTATATGGGATTCTATCGGAACGGAATTTGGTGGCAGGAATGAGTTATATGAAATCAATTATGCGGGTAACCATGAAAATATTAGGTTTGAAACCATGAAAATGGCAGATTTAAATGGACAGTCGGATAAATTCAAAGCTTTTGTGGACTTGGCAATGGACGATTATGACCTTCATGGCTGGACAAATGAAAAGTGGATAAATGCAGATGAAGGCATTAATGCTGATTTGATCCAGCTCCGAATGAATTAATCTGATTAAGAAAACGTGAAAAAGAATGGTTTGTATCTGAATCCCACCGGTTTTTCCACCACTGCATGATATGAATGCGTTTACATTTATCTTGATAGGTAAGGTGTGGAAAAAGTATAATATTATGTAAAAGGAAAGCCGGGGGGAATCATGACGAATCTTTTGAATCTTAAGAATGATGATGGTGAAATTCATTTAAATGATGAGAGGATGATCCTGACTTCCTCTTCAATTTTCGGTACCCTAAGAAAGGACTTGATCGAGAATATTGGATTTGAAAGAATGAAGTCTTTTTTAATACGTTATGGCTGGAATATCGGAGTTAATGATGCTAAAAAGGCACTAAAAGGGAATCTGTCAACGGTTCAGGAGATACTGAGGCAAGGCCCCATTTTACATATGCTGCAGGGTTATACAAAGGTTAATACTACGAAACTGGAATTATCGATGGATAGTCAAGCGGATGTACACTCTGTAAAGGTGGAAGGGGTTTGGGTGAATTCTTATGAAGCAGAGGAACATGTCACCCAAACAGGCATCGCGGAAAAGCCAGTCTGTTATACATTGACGGGATATGCAAGTGGATTTTACTCTACGGTCTGTGGTCATGAAGTGATTTTCAAGGAAAGTGCCTGTAAGGGAGCAGGGCAATCAGAGTGTAGATACGAAGGTAAATCGATACATTTATGGGGCATGGAGATTCAGGATGAGTTGAAATATTATAAAACCAAACCGATTGTACAAGAGCTTGCCGTAACATATGAAAAGCTGCTGGAGGAACGCAATAGTTTGTCAAAAGTGATGGATATTCATAATTTGCTGACAGAGGAGTTAATTAACGGAAGAAGCCTTCAATCCATAGTGAGGATGGTTTATCAGAAAACAAAAATACCTTTGTTGATGGAGAATTTCAATAGCAATCAGGTTTATCATGCTGGGTTTCACATAGGGAAGGTAAGGGAAGTCAGGAATCAGCTCAAACTGATGAGGGAAAATGGTCCTGTCACTTTGGAGACCGGAAGAATCGTAAAAGATGGGATGGAGCTGCTTTATACCCCCATTACGTTACAAAATAAAACTTACGGCTATTGTGCCTTTGCGCAAACGGATCGAGTCGAAGGAAAAACGAACCTGGAAATCAATCGGATGATTCTTGAGAGGGTGTCCATGACTGGTTCCTTATTCCTCTTAAATGAGAAAAGCAGTTTTGAAGCCCTAGAAAGGGTAAAAGGTTTATTTCTTGAACAAATATTAAATGGAGAGTTTGTTACTAGAGAAGAAATAATCAAAAAAAGCATGTATTTAGACGCTTCATTGGATCATCCTTTCACCATTGCGGTGCTGGGCTATCGTTTTTCCTCCGATCGGGGGGCAGAGAATGATTATTTCATTCAGCAGAAAATCATCGAAGAGATTTATAGTTTCTTTAAGAAGCGGAATCAAGTCGTCTTAACAGCCTTAAGAGATGGTCATATCGTATTGCTTATACCGCTGAGTCCTGGAAATGAATTTCAATTTCGAACCAAGGAATGCATCAATCATTTATATACTGTTTTCAGCGGATATAACTTTAAAATGGGACTTAGCACAATAAGTGATGAATTGGAACGGGCTCACGATGTTTTTCAAGAAGCTTTAACCGCTTTGAATATGAATGAGGGAACTCGGGATATCATCAAATTTGAAGAAGTCGATCTACTATCCATTTTAATGCATACTGGGAGTACTCCAGCGGTCCTGCAAAAAGCTGAGAAAATGCTGGGTCCTTTATTGATGAAAGAAGATCCAAAAATGAATGAATTATTGAAAACGCTTTATGTATTTCTGCAATGCGGTGGAAATCTTGAATGCAGTATGAAAGAATTGAACATTTCAATGAGTGGTTTACGCTATCGGATTAAAAGACTTGAAGAGTTGCTTTCCTGCCAAATAAGAAATCCTAAAAGTGCTTTTCAATTATATGCATCATTTGAAACCCTGTTAAAGGCGAAAATGATTACCATTGATTGATTGGATTCAACACTTTGTTTAAAAATAGAAATGGTCGATCGATACATATACCGAGATGATTTTACTACAATAAGAGCTTGGGCTTTAGTGAAAAGTAATCTACCATGCAATCTGGAGAATACGAACATAATAAGAGTGATATAAAAGGCATGGAACTTCCACTTCAATTGATTTATTTGCTTGTAAGCAGGGCTATGGGTATAATAAGTAGAGTAAATTCATTAGTAAGTTAAGCTATTTTTGGAGGTAAATTCCGTGAAAATTACAATAAAAAATGCTAGTAAATTCGTCGATCAAGAAGTTACAATTGGAGGCTGGCTTGCCAGCAAACGTTCCAGTGGGAAAATTGCTTTTCTTCAAATCCGTGATGGCTCTGGTTTCATTCAAGGTGTGGTCGTGAAAGCTGAAGTGGGTGAAGAAATTTTCGCTCGTGCGAAATCGGTTTCTCAAGAGTCATCCTTGTATGTAACAGGTGTCATTCAAAAGGATGAACGATCGCCTTTCGGTTTTGAGTTACAGGTGAAAGATATTGAAATCATTCATGAATCATTGGATTATCCCATTACACCTAAAGCCCATGGTCCTGAATTCTTAATGGATAACCGCCATTTGTGGCTGCGTTCAAAACGGCAGCATGCAGTCATGAAAATCCGGAATGAAATAATCCGTGCTACATATGAATTCTTTAATGAAGAAGGTTTCGTTAAAGTGGATCCCCCAATTTTAACTGGAAGCGCACCAGAGGGAACGAGTGAATTGTTCGCGACTAAATACTTTGATGAGGATGCTTACCTTTCACAAAGTGGTCAACTCTATATGGAAGCGGCTGCCATGGCACTTGGGAAGGTATTTTCCTTTGGTCCTACCTTTAGGGCAGAAAAATCCAAAACAAGACGACATTTAATCGAGTTCTGGATGATTGAACCAGAAATGGCTTTTATCGAATTTAAAGAAAACCTGGAGGTTCAGGAGCAATTCGTTTCTTCCATCATCCAATCCGTATTGAAAAACTGTCAGCTTGAGTTGAATACACTTGGCCGTGATACAGCGAAGCTTGAACAAATTCAAGCTCCTTTCCCGCGTATTACATATGATGAAGCCATTAAGTTCCTTCATGAACAAGGATTTGACGATATCCAATGGGGTGATGATTTTGGAGCTCCGCATGAAACTGCGATAGCGGAAAGTTATGATAAGCCCGTTTTCATAACTCATTACCCAACCAAAATCAAACCTTTTTATATGCAGCCAGCCCCTGACAGGGAAGAAGTCGTTCTTTGTGCCGATTTGATCGCTCCGGAAGGATATGGGGAAATAATTGGCGGTTCAGAGCGGATTCATGATCAGGAATTGCTTGAACAGAGAATCAATGAACATGGCTTGAGCGAAGATGCTTACAAATGGTATATGGAATTAAGAAAATATGGTTCTGTACCGCATTCAGGCTTCGGTTTGGGGTTAGAACGCACCGTTGCATGGATCAGTGGAGTCGAGCATGTCCGAGAAACCATCCCGTTCCCACGTCTATTAAATCGATTATATCCTTGATCTGTAATGAAGCGGTTATCTTGCCATATTGGGCAGATAACCGTTTTTTGTTAAAATTATAAACTTATTCGGGGAGCCTTATTCATGTTATACTTAACCAGAGGTGTCCAAAAACATGAATAAAGAACATTTATATGCTTGGTTTAAGGAAGGAACGATAACGATTCCATCCTTTTTGTTGACTAACTATAGTACGATGGGACTGAATGAACAAGAAATGGTCCTTTTATTACAATTGCAAAGCTTCATCGATAAAGGTAACCATTTCCCTGCACCATCCCAACTTTCTGACCGAATGACATTGCAGGAAACGGAATGTCTATTCTTGATCCAGCGTTTGGTCCAAAGGGGATTTGTTGAAATGGTGGTTGAAGGGAACCAAGAAATCGGACAGGAAAAATATTCTTTGTCTCCACTTTATGAAAAAATGATGGACTGTTTCTTGAAAACTTTGAAACAGTCTGAGTCTGCTGAAATCCAAAAAGCGGGGGAGAGCCTTTATACGATTTTTGAACAGGAGTTTGGCCGCCCTTTATCTCCATTTGAATGTGAGACATTGGCAATGTGGATGGAGGACGACCATCAACCTGAGATCATTAAGTCAGCTCTAAGGGAGTCTGTCATTTCCGGAAAATTGAATTTCCGATACATTGATCGAATTTTATTTGAGTGGAAAAAGAATGGAATTAAAACCTTGGAACAGGCAAGGGAGCAAGGACAAAAATTTAGAGTTCACCAAAAGAGGGACCGAAAGTCGGAAACTGCACAACCATTGAAAGATGTGCCTTTCTATAACTGGCTCGAGCAGTAATGTAAATTGAAGGAGAACCAATATGTTGAATAAAGCTCAAATTCGATATTGTCTGGATACGATGGGTGAAATGTTTCCGGATGCCCATTGTGAGCTGAATCACTCCAATCCATTTGAATTGGTGGTTGCTGTTGCCCTGTCAGCTCAGTGTACGGATGTATTAGTCAATAAAGTCACGAAGGATTTATTTCAGAAATATAAAACGCCTGAGGATTACATAAGCGTTCCGATAGAAGAGTTGGAAAATGACATTCGCTCAATCGGTTTGTTTCGTAACAAGGCTAAGAACATACAAAAGTTATCGCGCATGCTGATCGAAGAATACGGTAAGGAAGTTCCCAGAGATCGTGATGAGCTTGTTAAATTGCCTGGCGTTGGCAGAAAGACGGCGAATGTAGTCGTTTCTGTTGCTTTTGATGTGCCAGCGATTGCTGTGGATACCCATGTAGAGCGTGTTTCCAAGCGCCTAGGATTATGCCGTTGGAAGGATAGTGTCCTCGATGTTGAGAAAACGTTGATGGCTAAGATACCAAAGGATGAATGGTCCGTTACGCATCACCGCCTGATATTCTTTGGACGCTATCATTGCAAGGCCCAGTCACCAAAATGTGAAACCTGCCCGCTTCTCGAATTATGCCGTGAAGGAAAAAAAAGAATGAAAAGGAAAGAAGCCAATTGACGCAGTCCGTATCATTAAAAGTCCCTGAAGAACTGGACCATCCTTTATTTTTTTCTGAAAAGGAAACCATCTTGGAAAAAGAGCGATATGCAGGTTGGAGTGAATCGATCCCATTCGAGGCTTTCCCATATGAGTTACTTTATTATAATAATGTAGAGGCGTATGCTCCTTGGACTAAGGGGGCAATGCATGTAAAGGAACTGCTGGAAATATGGAAGGGAATTGATTCAGAATGCAGTTTGCTATTTTCTGAGCGAAAAGTGGGACAGACTTTGGGACTCATGAAGCAGGGTATCGGTTTATTTTTAACCGTAGTCTTCTGGATGCATGGGAAGCCAGTGGTATTGAATGATTTCCGGGTCCAAATAGAATCCTTTAACAATATTCCAGTGAACATGGATGAAAGGCTTTCTTTCATCCTGGCAAGACCCGCTTTTTTTCATTCTTATAGACAGCTTAGTGAGTTGTTCCGAGAATTCGAAAAACAATATGTGAAGTTCATGATCAAAAATAAGAACAGCCAAAAAAACGTCTAAGCTAAAAGCTTAGACGTTTTTTTGGTCAATCTTTATTTATTCCGTATCTTTGTCTGGATCTGGGTCCGGGTTAGGGTCCGGGGCAGGGGTTTCGACTGGTTTTTCCTCTTCTACCGTTCCAGGGTCAGTGGCATCATCTCCGCCTTCGACGTCCTCATCACCCTTATTCCCATTTCCGTCATCAGTGTTGTTGCCATTTCCGTTACCATTACCATTACCATTGTTATCATTGTTGCCATTTCCGTTATTGCCATTATTGTCGTTATTGTCGCTATTGCCGCTATTGCCATTGTTATTTTTGTCTTCGTCTTGTTTATCTTCTTCGCCTTCAGCAGGAGTTTCTTGTTCCGTATCCTCACCTTCGGCCGGATCTTCAATCTCCTCGTCCTCAGTATCCTCAGGGACTACCGCTTCAGCAGGTATTTTGACAGATGTACTCGCAGGATCACTTTGTTGGTTATCCACTAGAGCTACCACTGAGAAAGTATATTTACTTCCAGGGGTTGGATTAGGGATCGTTAAACTAGTATCCTTCGATTTTTTTAATACGCTCTGTGCTCCGCCATCAACGGACATCTTAACCTCGAATTGAGTATTGCCATTACCTTTAGGATATGACCATGATAGATTGATTTCATTGCTTTCCTGGTTGTAAGAAGCGTTAATGCCAGGTGAGTCGATTTTTTCATATTCTGTCGTCACCTGTGTTGGCTCGTGACCTTTAACATAATATTCATAAGTGATTTTACTGCTTGGTGTATATTCATTGGCTTTAACAGCTGGATTCGAACCTTTGATGACTCCAACCTTCACAACACTGTCAGGTTGATCAAAGTCTTTCGTTTCTTTTGATTGAGCCATATGTTCCATTAAATTCTTAAAGATGGATTTAGGGATTCTTTGAGATGATTCACCCAGATATTCCATTTGCTCACCAGATGCATTATCATAACCAGCCCAAACCGCGACTGTATAATTGGTTGTATAACCTGCCATCCAGCTATCTTTTACACCGGAAGATGGGATGTTGTTCGCTGCACGCTGCTCAGGCGTGAAATTGGTTGACCCCGTTTTACCGGCTACCGGAAGACTAGGTATATTGGCTAACCTTCCTGTTCCATAAGGTTCTTTCATGACGCTTTTCAACATGTCCGTAACGATGAAAGCTGTGGAATCTTTCATGACCGGTTTTGATTCCGTCTTGTTTTTGATGGTTGTTTTATCACGTAAAACAATCTTTTTCACACTATGCGGTTCATTATAGATACCGTTGTTTCCGAATGAACTGTATGCACCGGCAAGTTCAAGTGTTGAAACATCCTTACCGCCGCCCAATGCTGCCGATTCGGTAATTTCCTTGTCAAAAGGAATGCCAAGATCGGTGGCAAAATCACGTGCCCGGTCCAAGCCGACTGCTTGAAGCGTTTTTAAGGCAGGAATATTTAATGACCGTGCTAGTGCTTCACGAGTCGTTACAGTACCATAATGTCGTCCTGAAGCATTTTTAAGCGATGTTCCATCACTGTAAGAATATTCCTCATCCTTGATTTGATGGTAGGTGGACCAATTTAAATATTCTACGGCAGGACCATAATCCAGAATCGGCTTAATGGTCGAACCAGGTGATCGCTTGGCATCCGTTGCATAATTCCAGCCGCGTTTAACCGTCGTGTTCCTGCCGCCGCCCACTGCTTTAATTTCACCAGTTTCTGTATCGAGTAATGTGACTCCTGCTTGGAGATCTTTACTTGGATAATTGATGATTTCATCACTGTTCAACATGTTATAGACATATTCCTGGGCATCTTTATCAATGGTCGTTTGGATTTCCAAACCATCGGTAAAGACGTTATAGTCACCCATATCCCCGACTTCCTCAATTACCAAATCGATGAATGCATCATATGCGGTCGTATCAATTTGGCTCTTATCGATTTCTTGAAGTCCTTGTGTTATTTCGATGCTTTGTGCATTTTTCATTTCCGTTTCGGTGATATAACCATGTTTATTCATTAAGTGCAGGACTATATCACGACGTTCTTTCGCACGTTCAGGGTATTTATACGGGTCATATCTGCTTGGGCTTTGCGGTAATCCTACAAGCATGGCCGCTTCGTTCAATTTCAATTCGCTAAGATCTTTTCCATAATAAGTTTGCGATGCAGTTAAGATCCCGTTGGCACGGTTTGCAAAGAAAATCTTATTCACATACATTTCGAAAATTTCTTCTTTTGTATATTTTCTTTCAAGCTGTATGGATAGCCACATTTCCTGGACTTTCCTTTTAATGGTCTTATCAGGTGTTAAATAAGAACGCTTGATAACCTGCTGGGTCAATGTACTTGCACCCTCTGAGCCGAATCCGTTTTTGACGTTGGCTATGACGGCACTGCCCAGACGTAAGAAATCGACCCCGTGGTGTTCATAAAAACGGGAATCTTCCGTTGCCAGGAAAGCTTCTTCGACAAGATCGGGGATGTCTTCATAATTAACATAATCCCGGTTTTCCTTTCCGATTTCAGCTAGCAATTTACCATTTTCATCGAGAATCTTGGATGTGACCGGATCTTTCAAAAGCTTTTCGTCAAGTTTTGGAGCGTCACTTATAAAGTAAGCCATTGCAGCTCCTCCGGCAACCAAGCCTATTATTCCGATTGTAACAAGTATAAGGAAAATGCGCTTAAGCATATTGGTTGGCTTGTTAGAACCTTTCTCCGGTCCCTTTTTTTGTGTCTGCCCCTGCTTTCGGCGTTCTTCTCTAGTATTATATTTTTCAGCCATTACAGCTAACCTGCCTTTCTAAAAAAACTAAAAATTTTCTGAGATGAGCGAATCTACTACTTTAATATAGTCAATTCTCGGTTGAAAGCCAAGAGTAATCTTTCGTGAACTGCTTTCAACCTCTTGAAGAGTTATAGATTTGCGTCCGCCGTCTTTCATTCTCTTCCAATAAAAACTCAGTTGTTCAGAACTCATTAGATATATATCATCCATGGCGGAAAACCGGATGATGACAAATGCAATTCCGTCATGCTGAACGATATGTTTCATATGTTCGATTTGATGGTCATGAAAATTCTTCAGAGGGAAAGAACTGCTGTTTTTTGTTTCCTTTGCCTCAAAATCAATGTACTTTCCTTTATAAACACCATTGTAATCGGTGGTCGATGCTTGTTTGAAATAGGCTTCTTTAATGACTGCAGCACTTCTTTTCGGGTAATGGACATCGACAATTTGAATGGGTGTCGGTTTTTTATGGATGACGGCAATGCCGTGTGCTAAATAATACTGATTGGTTTCGTTCAAATCGTCTTCCAATGTTTTTCCCCGGTTGCTGTAACTGATTTTTTTTAGTGGGCTTTTCTTTTCTTCCATAGCCTGCGGTACAAATCTACGTCCGTTGGGATAATGAAATGCCACTTTTACCCCTCCTTTTTTTCACTTATCTATATTAGCAAAAAAAGAATCCAATATGTGAATAAAAAGAATTGTTTCTTAGAACGATAGGATTTATGTACAACTATATGTCACAATTCATCGTTATAGAAAGGCTGGACACATAGATGCGAATGTTAAAGACGGAAAAGCAATTGCTCCATTCCATAAAAGCCCAAACCGCTAAAGGGAATAGGGATAATATATCAAGAACAAAGGCATATGAACAATTTTTCAGAATGCATCCAGAAATCCAATGGTCATTTTTAGCTGGGATGGTTTCTAGAAATGCAGGCTGGAATATGTGTGATCTTGAAGGGATTTGGTTTTCCCATTTGCTTGGCCTTAAATACAGGGATCACTTATTCCTAACTTATGAGGAAGCAAATTGGAGAATATTCCAAGATGCTTATCCGCAATTACTTCTCTATCATTATTCGACGAAGTATGGACGCCCTTTGTTTCACTTATGTCATTATTTTTTTATTACCAAATTCATGACGAACGAATGGTATTCCTTTTGGAAACATGGAAATCAAGAAAATTTAGTCACTGCGCTTATCATAAATGAACAAAACATCATTGAAGAACCGGTTATTAAAAAGCAATCTCCCGTTTTTCATTCTCTGTTATTTTTCCTGCAGGACTGGATGCATTTTAGCACTGTTTTATTTCCTACCTGCAATGGAGAACTGTATGGCTCGTCCGTTTCGCATTTTAGAAATATCGATAATAGGATTGAACTGGGGAAAAGGTTAGCTGGCCTTTTATTTTCTGAAGATTTGTTTCCGCTATTTTATGAATTTTCCTGCCGGACTGAACCAACGGGTGCCAGATATGATTATGAACAATATCGGAAAAAGCCTAGGTACCATGAAACCCCGATGCTGAGGGGAGTATATCCATCGATTCATCATCAGGCAGGGGAGACAGAGCAATGGGATGTGAAAAAAAGGATTAAAAAAAAATGGTTCATTGAACCCGAATGGGAAGAAGACCCGCATTTGACCGATTGGTATGACCATAAACAAAAGCAACTGCACACGGCAGCAATAATCAAAAATTGGATTTTATAATAGGTAACAGGGAAGGCGTCGATTAAGCCTTCCCTGTTTCTCGTTCAGTATTTATGTCTTACGTAGAGGGGCGGTTTTCTCCACTAAGTTTCGGGTTTCCCGTTCCTGCCTTTGCAGTGGGCGGCTTTTGTCGTTTTTCGTTTTTTTGCTGTCTGCTTTCATTCGACTGCATAAAATCACCTCCTGTCTGTATTCTTGTTTAAAACTTCATTCTTCATTCTGCCATTGTTGTCGAAGGTCATAATAAATTAAGTGAATTGCACTTTCTTTGCCGATTCCCTTCTAGTTTTGTCAGTCATGAAGGGCTTTCAGATAAAAAAAAGAATAGTACAGGTAAAGAATGGGAGGGATCAGCATGGTCAATAAAAGTGTCGCAACAGAAGAGATATTAAGGATGATAGCTGAGATCAGTACCAGCCTGGATCGTTTGGAAATTTCATATGGGGAAACTGTAAATACAGTGCGGTGCAAACTATGGG
This sequence comes from Peribacillus simplex NBRC 15720 = DSM 1321, assembly GCF_002243645.1. Lineage (NCBI taxonomy): Bacteria > Bacillati > Bacillota > Bacilli > Caryophanales > Bacillaceae > Peribacillus > Peribacillus simplex. Next base: position 4,716,865 of record NZ_CP017704.1, read on the forward strand.
CAGAGCAATATACATTAGTTAATGAAGCCCAGGAAGCCATTGAGAAAGCCGAAGATTATTGGGTAAATGCTGAAGGTGTGAACCACTCCTTTTCAATTGTCCCGAAAAAAACAATAATAAAACACAAGGTATTCACTGAATTGCACGTATAAACCGGAGGAATATCATTTTATAAAGAACTGGATTATACTAAGGGAAACAAATGTGCGGAGGAATATATTGTGCAAAAAGAAAAACTGCAGCTATTAACTGAACAATTAATAAAATATACGGACCAAGCGGATGATATTTATGAGGGTGTACGCAAGGAAGGAAAGGAAAAGGATTTCTTTTCGGAAGTCAAGCCGTTTGCAGACCAGGTCAGGACCGTATGCATCGAATGGGAAACCGGAATGAAGGAGTGGATGAAAGAAACCGAATTTAGGCATCTTTTCCCCGAGCAAATCGAACAAACCGCCCATAACCTTTCTGATGTGGCCGTTCAGGCATTTTTTTCCAAAACAAGTTATAAGCGATTTAAAAGCCATGTCCAATCGGTCGAATTCATCCTTAATAATGTAAAAACGGAAATCGATCGGATTTTATCATAAAAACACCTACACTTATTACCTCTTTTTTCATATATTATCAGAACCATGTAATGAAAAAAGAGGAGGGCTCATTGACATGATGAGATCCGGTTATAACCAAATCTCCCCAAATCAAGGACAGTTTCCTCAATCAATGCCGGAAAATTGGGGAGGATACCAACAGCCAATGCCGTATCCTCCGCCAAATAATCATAATCTTGAACAACCATTTATGTATCCTTATCATTTCCAGGATACAGGGGGCTATATGACGCCATATCATGATCATTATCCGCAGGCGGGCTATCACCCATTCCAACCAGTCCAGCAGCAGGCGATGCCTGTGGGAGCTTATCCGGGCAGCAGTGTAATGCAGCCAATGGCACAAATGCAGCCAATGGTACAAATGCCGCCAATGGCACAAATGCACCCAATCCAGTCCAATCAGCAGCCGCAAGCTTTTAGTCCGTTCGCCAATCCGTTACAGCCAGCTAAAAGACCTCCGCAAAGTCAGCAGCAGGCTCATAATCCATATCCTAAGCAGCAGTTCATGCAAAAACCTCAGCCATCGGGTTTCAAATCGGTCATGAATCAATTCAAAACACAAGATGGTTCCATGGATATAACGAAGATGATGAATACAGCTGGACAAATGATGAATACAGTTTCTCAAGTATCTTCAATGGTCAAAGGAGTAGGGGGCTTCTTCAAAGCTTAGATGGTGAATAAAGGAAAAGCAGACTTATAAGTGACCAGCCACTTTTTTAAGTCTGCTTTTATTCATGCCTAATGAATTTCAACCCGATTCCCTCTGATTTTGGGTAGGTGAAGCGTGAGGATGCCATCGCGATGTCGAGCGGTCACTTTTGCTTCATCAATCGGTTTCGGAAAGGAAATGGTTCTTGAAAAAGTACCTTCTGAAACTTCCTTTTGGAACAATCCTTGATTTTTATGCTTTCTATCTACATGCTTTGCAGATATGGTTACGGAATGGTCAAGTACATCAATTGATATTTGGCTGCGTGCAATTCCGGGCAAAGTGGCGGTAAGTGTATATTCTGAATGCGTTTCGTGAACATCAACCGGAAAGCTGCGTTCTTTCGCCGAACCAAAGAATTCGTCAAGAGATTGCAGCATGCCTTTAGGTGGCCTTTCAGAAAACAGCCGATCCATTTTATTAATGAAATGGGTAAAGGGTTCTATTCGATTCCGATTATTATTTTTTTCAGAAGAGGTCATCATGGTACTCCTTTCTAAAAAATTCCTTTGCCTATAGGCTATGTGAGGAATGAAGAAATGTGAATGCACTGTTGGGTTTCAGATACATGTCTATAGGGAATAACGTTACTGAATGATTAGTAAAGGAAAAGAGGGATTAATATGACAGATAATAGCAAGCTTTCCTACATAGATACCGGGAAAGGAAATCAAACTTTGTTGTTTATCCATGGATTTTGCGGAAGCCATGAATATTGGAGTGACATCATTGCTGAATTAAAGGATGAATACCGGGTTATTGCCGTTGATTTACGGGGGCATGGTGCAAGTGAGGAAATAGAGGGATCATTCTCGATTGAAGATATGGCTGCTGATATTGCGTCATTTTTGGATGAACTGGAAATCGGACAGGTATATATGTTTGGTCATTCGCTTGGGGGATATATCACCTTGGCATTCGCGGAAAGGTTTCCTGGGAAATTGTCTGGTTTTTCATTGGTACATTCTACAGCTTTCCCAGACGATGAGACTGGAAAGGCGGGGCGCTTAAAATCTGTCGAGAAAATCGAAAGTGAGGGAATCCCTGCTTTCATTGACGGACTTATACCAAAGCTTTTCGCTAATTCCGATGATCCCAATATTGACCATACAAAGGAAATCGGTTATATAACAAGTGAAATTGGTGCGATAGGGTCTTTACATGCCATGAGGAACAGAATAGACAGAAATCATGTACTAAAAGATACGCAGTTACCTATCCTATTGGTTGCAGGTGAACAGGATAAGGTGATTCCCGTTGAAAAAACCTTTTCTGTAAAAGGGAGCCATATCAATGAAGTTATACTTAAGGGCAGCGGCCATATGGGAATGTTGGAAGCTCCAAGCACACTAATCGAAGAAATCATTCGCTTTGTCGAGAAGAATTAAGTGATAAAAGACCGAGCTGGAAACGAGTTGTTGACGTTTCCAGCTTTTTTTATTGAATAGGAAATAGTTTCCCTTTTGCATAGAACGTTCATTCGGTAGAATAGGAGTATGAGGTGGTTATATGAAACTGCGAAAAAATTTACAAGAAGTTATCAAGGATTTAAAAACGAATGAAGAATTTAAAGATAATATAGTACATTGGCAAGTAATTGAAGCGAAAGAGGCAAAACATGTTCCTTTTCCCGATGCAATGAATGATAAGATCAAGCATGCTCTTGAAATACGGGGGATAAATGGGTTGTATACCCATCAGGCAACTGCATTTGATACTGCTGTCAGTGGCAATAGCCTTGTAGCGGTCACACCAACAGCTTCAGGTAAAACATTATGCTATAATTTGCCGGTACTTCAAAAAATACTGGAAGATGAAAAAACTAGGGCGCTTTATATTTTTCCGACAAAAGCACTGA